>CAZSWI010000437.1:0-2594 GCA_964610635.1 uncultured Acidobacterium sp. | reverse complement strand
TGATGACCGCGTCTGCCATGCCGAGGCCGAGATGCTCGTCGTCAGCGCCGGCGATGAGGGGCTGGAAGGGCAGGACGGCGATCGAGTGGACGGTGGATGCGGCTTGCCGGGAACGGCGAACCGCGTACCAGGATGCGGCTGCGGCGCCGATGAGGAGCATGGCTGCCAGGGTAGTCCATTGGATTCTGCGGCGGAGGCCGGAGTGCGGATGAGGTGGGTTTTGTGGGTCT
Organism: uncultured Acidobacterium sp.; assembly: GCA_964610635.1. GTDB lineage: Bacteria > Acidobacteriota > Terriglobia > Terriglobales > Acidobacteriaceae > Palsa-343. The sequence continues at coordinate 2,364 of CAZSWI010000437.1, read as the reverse complement.
GGTGCGGTCTCTTCGGCGGTAATTTCCGGGGTCTGATCGGCGCCGGCGGGGACGGACTCATCGGTGGCGGGTTCGATCTGGCGAATTTCGCTGACGAATTGGTAGCCCTTGCCGGGGATGGTAGCGATATAGCGGTTCTCGCCTGGAGTTTCGCCGAGGGCTTTGCGGAGGGCGGAGATGTTTTGGGCGAGATTGACCTCTTCGACGAAGGTGTCGGGCCAGAGGGTTTGCATGAGCTCGTCCTTGGAGACGATGCGATGGCGGTAGCGGACCAGGACCAGGAGGGTTTCGAAGGCTTTCGAGTTGAGGCGGATGGGCTCATCGGCGCGAGTGACGACGCGGCGCGCGGCGTCCAGCCGGAAGTCTCCGAACTCGTATAACTCCCTTTTTTGCAGAGACATAAAGGGGCGACGGGGCGGCGCCCAGAGGGAATGCAGAAAATCCTAACAAATCCTAACTGCGCTCACAAGACATTTCGGCGGCCGAAGGGCGAGGATGCGCGTCGTTGGGCGATTCGTTTCAAGCATGAGCCCATGTGAGGAGACAAACCATGATGACGTCGAGGCTGCGCAGCATTTTCAACCTTCAACTTTCAACCCGATCGAAGCAGATTCTGGTGGCGGCGTTCCTGAGTTTCGGACTGGCCATTCCGCCGGCTTCGGCGAAGTGCTTTAAGGATTTCAGTCAGGTGTTGAAGACACCGGTTGTGTCGGCGGCGGTTACGCCGGCCGGCAGCGAGCTGGTGGGATACAACAACGAGGGACCATTCGGCCCGGGTGGCATCGTCGGACTGTGGAACGTGACGTTCACTTCCGGCGGGGAGACGGTGGATGTGGCGTTCGATGCGTGGCATTCGGACGGGACGGAAATCCTGAACGACTACACGAATCCGATCGAGGGCAACGTGTGCCTGGGTGTGTGGGAGCAGACGGGGCCGCGGACCTACAAGCTGAAACATCCTTCGTGGTCGTTCGATACGACGGGGACGCTGCTGGGTACGGTGATCATCCGGGAGACGGTGACGGTGAGCCCGGAGGGGAACAGCTACAAGGGTTCGTACGCGTACGACATTTACGACACGACTGGGGCCTTTGTAGTGGAGTACACCGGAACGCTGGCGGCAACGCGGATCAAGCCGGATTGATTTTCGCCCGATCGCGGGAGAAAGCGGCGGCGCCTCTCCCGCGACTGCTTTGCAGATTTTCGACGACGAGGAGGACGAAATGAGGAGGCGAGGGATGAAACGGTGGATGACGATGGCGTGGGCAGTGGTGGCGATTGCGGCGGCGATCGGTTGCGGCCGCAGCGAGGACCCGCAGGCCGAGGTGCAGGCCATTCAGAGCATGGAGAAACAATGGAACCAGGATTTCGCGGCAAAGGATGCGGACAAGATTGCGGAGTATTATTCGGATGACGCGGTGCTGATGGCTCCGGGAATGGGGCCGTCGGTGGGGCGGGAGAGCATTCGCGCGGCGCTGAAGGGGATGGTGGCGGACCCCGCTCTGACCCTCAGGTTCAGCGCAGCGAAGATCGACGTGGCGGAGTCCGGCGACCTGGGCTACACCCGGGGGGCTTACGTGATGACGATGACCGATCCGCAGTCGAAGAAGGTGGTGAGCGACCACGGCAGTTATGTGACGACTTACCGGAAGGATGCGGATGGTAAGTGGAGGGCGGTCGCGGACATTGCTACCTCGGAATCAACGCCGGGAGCGCAGACGCCGGCGACGTAAGTGAGTCCGGGGGCTGAGAGCCTGGAGCTGGGGGCCGGGAGCTGCAAAAAACAACCGACAGGAGAGAGGGCAAGACTATGGAAGACTTAGTGGGCAAGATCAAGGAAATCTATGCGGCGTTTGGACGCGGAGAGATCGAGTGGATTCTGAGCAACGTAACGGACGATGTGAGCTGGGAGTTCGAGGCACCGGCGGCGTTGTCGTGGAGCGGGATTCGCAAGGGACCGAAGGAGGCTATGGGCTTCTTTGTGGGCATCGCGGCGGAGCAGGAGAACCCGGTGCTGAAGATGACGGAGTTTTTCTCGACGGGCGACGCGGTGGCGTCGTTTGGGCGGTACGACGCGACGGTGAAGGCGACAGGCGTGCGGGTGAGCACGCCGGTGGCGCATTACTTCAAGTTCCGCGACGGGAAGATTTCGCGGTATATCAACATCATTAACTCGGGGGCGTTTCTGGAGGCGGCTAAGAAGTAGCGGGCTGCTTTCGCCGGAGTTGTGTTTTGACGGAGGGTCGAAATTCGCATTACTTGATTCTGCAGTTATTCGCCGGTGTTAACGGATTCGACGACTCTTGACCTGCTGAAAAAAAGCAGATCGTGCCGCTCAAGCCTGGAAGCCATGAGAGCCGCAGC
>CAZSWI010000436.1:0-2611 GCA_964610635.1 uncultured Acidobacterium sp. | reverse complement strand
TACGGCCGGAAGATCTCCTGGGCCGACCTGATGATTCTCGCCGGGAATGTGGCAATCGAGTCAATGGGATTGAAGACCCTCGGCTTTGGCGGCGGTCGGGTAGACATCTGGGAGCCGGAAGAAGACATCTACTGGGGACCGGAAGGCAAGTGGCTGGCAGACGAGCGCTACAGCGGCGACCGTCAGCTCGATAATCCTCTAGGCGCTGTTCAAATGGGCCTGATTTATGTAAATCCTGAAGGACCGAATGGCAAGCCGGATCCAATCGCCGCTGCGGTGGACATTCGTGAGACGTTCGCGCGTATGGCGATGAACGACGAGGAGACGGTTGCCCTGATTGCCGGCGGACACACCTTCGGCAAAGCGCATGGCGCCGCCGATCCGCTCAAGTATGTCGGTCCCGAACCCGAGGCTGCCGATATCGAAGAGCAGGGGCTGGGATGGAAGAACAGTTTCGGCAGCGGCAAAGGGGTCGATACGATCAGCAGCGGCCTGGAAGGCGCATGGACCGAGAACCCGGTGAAGTGGGACAACGATTATCTCGAAAACTTGTTTAAGTATGAATGGGAGCTCACCAAGAGCCCGGCCGGCGCCCAGCAGTGGACGCCCAAGGACGGAGCTGGAGACGGCACCGTACCGGATGCGCACGACCCCGGCAAGAAGCACGCCCCCATCATGTTCACCACGGACCTCTCGCTGCGAATGGACCCGGTCTACGAGAAGATTTCGAGGCGCTACCTCGAGAATCCGCAGGAGTTGGCGGACGCCTTCGCCAAGGCTTGGTTCAAGCTGACGCACCGCGACATGGGCCCGATTTCGCGGTATCTTGGCCCGCTCGTTCCCTCTGAGCCGCTGCTGTGGCAGGATCCTGTTCCCGCAGCGGATTACAAGTTGGTCGGGGAGCAAGATCTTGCCGCCTTGAAAGCGAAGATACTCGCTTCCGGGCTCTCAATATCCCAACTGGTCACTACGGCCTGGGCGTCTGCTGCAACCTTCCGCGGCACCGACAAGCGCGGCGGAGCGAACGGAGCGCGCATTCGCCTGGCGCCGCAGAAGGACTGGGAAGTGAACCAGCCGGCCGAACTGGCGAAGGTTCTCCACGCTTTGGAGGCGATTCAGACGGAGTTCAACGCCGCGCAGGCGGATGGGAAAAAGGTCTCGCTCGCCGACTTGATCGTCCTGGGCGGCTGCGCAGCCGTCGAGGAAGCTGCAAAGAAGGCCGGCCACGATGTGAAGGTTCCCTTCTCTCCGGGCCGCACGGATGCCTCGCAGGAACAGACCGATGTCCAGTCATTTGCCGTTCTGGAGCCGGTAGCGGACGGATTCCGCAATTACATCCGGAAGGAGCTGGAGGGATCGGCGGCGGAGCTGCTGGTGGATCGGGCGAACCTGCTGACGCTCTCCGCTCCCGAAATGACCGTTCTGATCGGCGGGTTGCGCGCCCTGAACGCAAATTTCGGACAATCCGAATTTGGCGTCTTCACCAAGCAGCCCGGCACGCTGACCAACGATTACTTTGTGAATCTCCTCGACATGAACACGAAGTGGCAGAAGTCCGCCGCAACCGAAGGCGTGTTGGAGGGGCACGACCGCGCGACCGGAGAGCTCAAGTGGACGGGTACTGTCGTCGATCTCGTCTTCGGTTCGAACTCCCAGCTCCGAGCGCTTGCAGAAGTCTATGCGTGCGGCGATGGGCAGCAGGCGTTCGTGCGTGATTTTGTGTCGGCCTGGAGCAAGGTGATGAACCTCGATCGCTTCGACCTCGCATGATCGCGGAGGAAGAATCGTAGACGTTGCACATGGCGCAGTCTCGGCGGTTCTTGGGGTTACCCAGGAAACTGCTAGAGACTGCGCTTAGCCCCCAGCTTCTTTCCGACGCAGCTTTTGCTTTGCAGCTGCGCCTACCGGTATTCTCGCGCCTGCAAGCGCTTCGGGCAATCAAGAGAGAGATTCGCCAGGCGGCGGGAGCGGTGATCGTGCAGCAGAGCCAGAACATCCCGCCTGTTGTGGAAAAAACCGGTAAAACTGCCTGAAAAATCCCAATCACGAACGGAATTTAGAGGAATCTTAAAGAAGCGGAATTCCGGACTCCCTTATCCACAAAAACCCGGTTTCCCTCCGTTGACCCTGCCCCCAAGGCTCCGTAGAGTCTGTATTCGGGAGGTATTTTTCTCCCCGCCCGGGCGCCGCCGCAAGGTTGCCGCGGTCTCCGGCAAAACGTTCAAGCAAGGCCCCAACAATTCGGAGTAAACATGCTGAAATTAAAAAAGATACACATCATCGGCTTTAAGAGTTTCTGCGACCGCACTGAGTTGACCGTGACGGGAACCGGAATTGCCGTGGTGGTGGGGCCGAACGGTTGCGGCAAATCCAACATTCTCGACGGCGTGAGCTGGGTGCTGGGCGAGCAGAGCGCTAAATCCCTGCGCGGCACGAACATGCAAGACGTGATCTTTGCCGGAACCCGCGACCGCAAACCGCTGGGAATGGCCGAAGTGACCCTGACCATGGTCGATCCAGAGGCCTATGAAGGCCCAATCGCCGTCGAGCCCGAAGTGATTGTCGATCACGACGGACCCAGCGACTGGGATGAGGACGAGATGCGCCGCCA
>CAZSWI010000435.1:0-2622 GCA_964610635.1 uncultured Acidobacterium sp. | reverse complement strand
GGGTGAATGCCGGACCCTCATTTCTATGGGAGAAGCACGAGACAGCGCAACTCGCTCACTACAACTCAGCCCGCAGCGCCATGCTACCCGGCGGCCACTTCCGCCACAGGATCACCATCAGCCCCGCCGCCAGCAGCCCCGGCACCGCAATCGTCAGCAATCCCCGCTGCAACGTGCCTGTCGCATCCTTCGACACGCCCATCCAGTACGGCCCCACAAAACCACCCAGAATCCCGATCATGTTGATCGTCGCTACCCCCGCTGCCGCCGACTTCCCCTGCAAAAACTCCGCCGGAATCGTCCACACCGGTCCGTGCACCGCCGCATTGCCCGCAACCACCAGCACCAGCCCCGGCAGCACGATCGACGGAGACACCGACAGCCCCACCGCCACGTAGCCCGCCGCCATCACCACCAGCGGCGTCACAATATGCCAGAACCGCTCGCCCGTCCGATCGGAATCCCATCCGTTGCCCAGCATCGCCAGCGCGCCCGCCACGCCCAGCCCCGCGATGATGAACCCCACACGCCCCACGCTTAATCCCGTTACCTGCTCCACCAGCGCCGGAGCCGAAAACGCATACCCATACGACGCCAGCAACACGCAGAAGAAAAATCCTCCCAGCAGCCACACCCGCGGGTCGCTGAACGCCTGCGCCAGTCCGTGCTCGCCCGGCCCACGCCCCTCCGACTCCTCCATCAGCCTGCGCAGAATCCAGGTCCGCTCATCCTCCGTCAGCCACGTCGCCTTCGTCGGATTATCCGGCAGCCCCAGCAAAAACACCACACTCATCAGCACCGCCGGCAGCCCCTCTGCCAGCAGCAGCCACTGCCATCCCGCCAGGTGCATCCGCCCGTCCTGATGCATCAGCCACCCCGCCAGCGCGCCCATTACCGTCGAGCTCAGCGGCCACGCAATATAAAACCGGCTCACCGCCTTCGCTCGATCCCCCGCCGGAAACCACTGCATCAGATAAAAAATCACGCCCGGGAAGAAACCCGCCTCCGCCGTACCCAGCAGCAGCCGCATCACGCAAAACTCCACCGGGGTCCGCACCAAAATCATTCCCATCGACAGCAGGCCCCACGTCACCATGATCCGCGCCAGCCACCGCCGCGCCCCAAACCGCATCAGCATCAGGTTCGATGGAACCTCGCACGCTGCATAGCTCAGAAAAAACAGCCCTGCCCCCAGCCCAAACACCGTCGCAGAGAAGTGCAGCTGCTTATTCATCTGCAGAGCGGCAAAGCTCACATTCACGCGATCCATGTAAGCTATGCCGTAGCCCAGCCCAATCAAAGGCAGCAGCCGCAAACTAGCCTTGCGCAGCGCCGACCGCCCAATTAATTCCTGGCGAGCCTCCTCCGTCAAAGGAGGCACCACCGCCAGCCCCGGGTTTTCGGGTTTCCGTACAACCTGGGTTTTCAGCATAGGGAGCGATGGGGATGGCAGATAGTAGCACAGGCCCTAATATGCGGGCGGAAGGTCTACCTGCGGCGGCGGGCCAAATTCACTCGGCATCGTCAGCTTCAGATCCTGAATAGTCTGAATCTCGAACCCGAACCCCTCTCGACTCGACATTGGGAAGCGGGTCCATTTCAGCTTCCCGACAAAGACGCCGGAGATCGTCTTGCCCCGCCCCGTACCCGGGTAACCCTCAAAGATGTAGCGTTGCAGTTTTTTGACAGTTTCCTCTTGCTCGTCCTTCGCCTCCGTGAGAATCAGCCCTCTCCCAGAGCATCTCGAGTCAGTCAGCATTGAACCGTGCATTCCATCCGCGAAAACCTCCGCTTTCACTGCCAGTTTCTGAGACTGGTACTGGCGTGAATCACGCAGGATAGCGCAGACACTAACGGCCAATGGCCCGGATTGATTGGAAACAGCGAAAGTGTTCGCACCGATGAACGTAACCGCGAGAGCCACAATTCCAACGCGCAACCATTTGGACATGCCGATCATGGGTTCACCGCTAACCGGGCCCTTAGCTAACCGCTTCATCGCTAACCGGTTTTTAGCTGACCGCTTCTTAGCTGCCCTTAGCCTTCTTAATCTCCTCCGTCAGAGCCGGCACCACTTGAAACAGATCCCCCACCACCGCCACATCCGCAATCTCAAAAATCGGAGCTTCTGGATCCTTATTGATCGCCACAATCGTCCGCGACCCCTTCATCCCCACAATGTGCTGGATCGCGCCACTCACCCCCAGCGCGATGTACAGCTTCGGCGCGACGGTCTGCCCCGACGACCCAATCTGCCGCTCCAGCGGCAGCCATCCGTTGTCGCAGATCGGACGCGACGCCGCCACCTCACCCCCCAGCGCGCCGGCGAGATTCTCCGCCAGCACCATATTCTTCTGCTCCTTAATCCCGCGCCCAACCGCGACGATCACGTCCGCCTGCGACAAATCGACCGTCTGCTTCGCCTCCTGGAAAACCTCATGCGGAGTCACCCGCGCCGCCGTATTAGACACAGCCGCTGTTACATTTTCAACCGCAGCCGCCCCAGACGCAGCCTGATCCCCAGAATGATCCCCCCGAAACGCCCCAATCTGCACCGTCACCATCCACGGCGCATCGCCCCCAAAAGCAACATCCGCCGCAAACTTCCCCTGAAACATCTGC
>CAZSWI010000434.1:0-2630 GCA_964610635.1 uncultured Acidobacterium sp. | reverse complement strand
AGTTCCCCCCGCCACGAAGCCCGGAGCGGCAGCCGACTGTGACGCTTCGCGCGACCTCCGCCGTTTGTCGGCCTTAGTCATTTAACTTGCCAGTATATCTCTTTGTCGCAGATACCGGGATGAAACCACAGGAGTTAGGGTGTGCGACATGAAAGTGACGATTCGCGAGTTTGCTTTTTTTGTGGCATCAAGCCTAGCGCAGGTATACGCTAGGCTCATAGGAGGCTGCCCATGCCCGACTCTCTAGTTGACCTGGAAAGCCGTCGCGCCGCCGTTCAATCGCAGATCGCCCAGTTGGGTGATCTGCGGTCTGGCTCCATTACCCTAACCAGTGGTCGTTGTGGAAATCCAAACTGTCATTGCCATCGGGACGGTGATCCCGGCCACGGCCCCTACTATCGACTGACGCGCAAGGTGGACGGCAAGACCGTCACCGAAACGCTTTCCTCTCCGGCCAGTCTGGCCAAGGCACAGCGCGAGGTCGCCGAATGCCATCGCTTCCGGGAACTGGGCGACCAACTCCTGGATGTCAATGAGCAGATCTGCGCGCTGCGGCCCGTGGGGGAGGCCGCACCGTCGGCCCAGGAAAAAAAACGGCCGAAACGATCCAAAAGGAAGTCGCAGGCGAAGTAGACCAACTGCTGCGGGTTGTCTTCAGCGGTCGTGGCAAGTCGGGGTTCCTGGATCTGGAGGCCGTCGAGATGGCGGTGCGCTCCGCCATGCACCACGCCGGGGCAACCGCGCTGACCGAGTTGCTGCAATTTCCCGCGCCGGCGGCCGACCAGCGGAGCATTCCTTGCTCTTGCGGTCAGCTGGCTCACCACCGGGAGTTACGGCGAAAACCCGTGTTGACGGCAGTGGGCTGGGTGGAAGTCTGGCGTCCCTACTACTTGTGTGCGGATTGCCATACCGGTCAATTCCCCGCCGACGCCGAACTGGATATCGAAAACACGGAGTTCTCTCCGGGGGTGCGCCGCATGCAGGCGGTCGTAGGCCAGGAAGTCCCCTTCGATCGGGGGCGCCAGCAGATGCAGTTACTCGCCGGTTGGGAGGTGACCACTAAAGCTGTGGAGCGAACGGCGGAGGCGATTGGAGAAGATATCGCCAACCGAGAGCAGGCCGAGATCCATAGGGCCATGCAGTTGGACCTGCCGATGATCGTCGGAGAAACGGTCCCCGTGTTGTATGTGCAGTTGGATGGAACCGGAGTGCCCGTAGTAAAGAAGGAAACCGTGGGCCGCCAGGGCAAGATCGAAGGGCAGCCGTCCCACACACGGGAGGCCAAACTGGGCTCTGTGTTCACTCAAAAGGGATGGGATGAGAAGGGCTATGCCATCCGCGATCCTGATTCGACCACCTACGTGGGTGCGATTGAAACGGCCGAGGAGTTTGGCAAACGCCTCTATCTGGAAGCCTGGAAACGCGGTTGGAGCCGCGCTGAGAAGAAGGTCGTCATCGGCGATGGAGCGGAATGGATCTGGAATATTGCCGAGCAACACTTCCCCGGCGCGATTCAGATTGTCGATCTCTATCACGCCCGCCAACACCTATGGAAACTGGTCCGCAAACTGTATCCGAACCAGCAGGCCGAGCAGGAACGCTGGATGATCCTCCATCAGGACGAGTTGCTGGACGAAGGGAAGATTGAAGATCTGGTGGCTTCGCTCCGCTCCCTCGATTCGTCCCATCCGGAGTTGGCTGAGGAAATCCGCATGGAGGCCGACTACTTTGAGAAGCATACCGAGCGCATGCGCTACCCCAAATTCCGTGCGCAGCATCTGTTCGTGGGCTCCGGCGTGATCGAAGCCGGCTGCAAAACCGTCATCGGCGCCCGCTGCAAGCAGTCGGGCATGTTCTGGACCGTACGAGGGGCCAACGCCATCCTGGCTCTGCGATGCTGCCACCTCAACGGCCGCTTCGAAGACTACTGGGGAACACGCCGGGCCGCTTAAGGGTAGACGGAAGAACAAGCTGGACAATCGTTCAGCGTACTCCTGCCGCGCGGTCCTCGTTCAGATTATTGTTCCGGCTCCCCGTGTTCATCCACCCTATGGTATACAAGGCCGGGCCAAACGCAAGACACCTCCTCGATGGCTCCCACGCAGAGCGACCTCTCAACTCAAGCCTGAAACCCGGAGCGCGGAAGCCGGTTCGTCTCTTCGCTGAGGTAAACCGCCGAAAATCGAGTTGCGGCCCTGTTCCACTCCTATGTCGCACACCCCGATCCGACCGGCACGTCGTACACCCACGTAGCCGGAACGGTCTTCACCTGCGCCTCGGACCACTCGTCGCAAAGGATTACCGGGATGCAAATCGTGTCGCCTCCCGGCCACGAGCCCAACTTGCGCGCAGATTTTAGTCTCAAATGCCCGTCCACAACGGTTCCGTCGCTGCGGACGATGGAATTTTGAATCCGAACTCGCGAATACTGCTGCGCATGCGGTCTACTGCGGCGTCGTTCTTTCTCGGATTTCGAGCGTAATGCACGAACCGAATCGATGTGCCAGCTCTGGATTTCCGGTATTGGCGGTGACGCAATCATTGTGATGGACTTCCCCTTCTATTCTCCTACTAGCAGTTCGCGGTTTCATTCGTCAACTGACAGTTCAATCGGATCTCCAAATTGGCAG
>CAZSWI010000433.1:0-2632 GCA_964610635.1 uncultured Acidobacterium sp. | reverse complement strand
GGCCGCACCGTCTCAATGTGCCCACAATAAAAAAGGGGCTTAACATGAAGAATTCAGTGCGTTTAATGATTCTCGTCACATTGTCTCTCGGTGCGAGTCTCATTGCGAAAGAAGTGGCTGGCACCTTTTTCCGGTGGCGCCTTTTTCTGGCGCGGTCGTCCACGCGGCCTAGTGGCCTTTTGAATAATTAGTTCAAAACTCCTTGCGCCTGACCCTCTGCCCCATTAATGTAACAAACGGTTCTAAATTGCCAAGGCGAGCCTGTGGTCGCGAGGAAATCGTCCATGAGACATTCGATCGCTCTCGTCACCGGCGCCACCTCCGGGCTCGGTTATGCGGCAGCCAGCATGCTCGCTGCCGAGGGCTGCCGTCAGGTCATCGTCACCGGCCGCAGCCTGGCCCGGGTCCAGGAAACGGCCGCTCAGCTCGCGGCTGAGACCAAGACCCAGGTCTTCACGCCGCTGGAGCTGGATCTGAACGCGCCGGCCAGCGTTCAGTCCGCGTTCGCCGAACTGGTCAAGCGAGGTCGGCCGGTCGATTTCCTACTCCTCAATGCCGGATTGGTCCCAACCAAGAAGCGCGTGGTCACTGCGGCGGGCGTTGAGGCTTCTCAGGCCCCGCTGATCGGCCATCATCAACTGACTGTCGGGTTGCTCCGCGCCAACCTGCTGAGCCCCAACGCGCGGATCGTAATCGCCGGCGCGGAACCCGCGCGAGGGGACGTACCCATGTTCAGCCTCACCGACGTGACGGCCCTTGCAGCCAAGCAACACAAGGGCGACCGAAGCGCCGCGGTGGAAGCCCTGCTGCACGGCGGGCCTGGCGTGAAGTACAACGCCAACCGGGCCTATGCCGATGCGAAGCTCATTGTCGCTTGGTGGGCGGCGGCACTGGCCCGCCGGCTGCCATCCGGAATAGCCGTATACGCGGTCGCTCCCGGCAGCGCACCCGACACTAAGGCGTCGCGAAACGCTCCCGCGGTCTTGAAATACCTGTTCATCCCACTCGTGAAGCTCATCCCCGGCATGACCCAGACTCCTGAGACCGCCGCCCGTCGGTATCTCCAGGCATCGGAGTTCGGAACGGACGTCTCGGGGCAATTCTTCGCCTCGGCGCCGAAGAAGCTCACAGGCCCAATGGAGGCGATGCGCCACCCACACTTTCACGATCGCGCCAACCAGGAAGCCGCTTGGCAGGCCGTCGTCAAGGTCTCGGGCGTCGACTTCTCTTCCGCGGCGCCCTTGCGCGCGGTGACTGAGGGAACACCCGATCGCGGCTGAATTGAACGTGGTGACCCGAAACAAGTGGATGGCACTTCTTTTTGCACATCTTCTTCCGGTCTCGTGCCGGCCTGAATCCCGGTGAAAGCGTGAGAGGTGTGCGAGGTGTGAGAGCGCTCTCTTCTTGTCTTTCTTAATCTGGTTTTTCCCAGTCTGACAGCCTTCCCCGCCGATGGTGCGCACGAGTTTCCAGCTTCCACACCCTTCGCGCGAAGGGTGCGCCGCGGTGAAAAAGGCCGAGGTTCGCGTCGTATCGGTCCGGGAAAAAGTGGATGTCGCCTTTCGGCGAAAAGCGGATCGCGCCTCTTTTCTGCGCTCAGACCACCGGCATCGGCAAGCTCTTCAGGCGGTTCGCAATTAGTTTCGGCGAGGGCCCAGAGCGCAGGATGCGCGGCAGCGTGGCCAGCGTAATTTTGTCGATGCCTAGACTGGCCTTGAGGTTCGCCACGATGACCCGCATGTCGTAACCCGGTTCGTAAACTGGGATCATCGGCTTCTGGAGGCCGGTCAGCCCCCACACGGCCATCAGCGCGGTGCGCACCGAGATTTCCACGGTGAAAACGCAATCGAGCGGCAACTCGACGAATTGGTCCATGAACGCCAGGTTGACGCAGCCGTCCCGCCGAAAGAAGTGGCTGGCACCTTTTTCCGGTGGCGCCTTTTTCTGGTGCTTTTTTCCGGAAGCTTAAAGAAGTGGATGGCACATTTTTTCCGGCACCTTTTTCCGGCTCAACAGAAGTGGATGGCACTTTTTTGAGGGTGAAAGCGTGACGGGTGTGACGGGTGTGACGGGTGTTTCCTATTCTTCCCCTCATAAATTAATTTTCCGACTTTATTTTATGCGAACAAGAATACGTTTGACCCGTCACACCCGTCACAGCCGTCACCAAAACGGGTCGCTTGCGACCATTTCATGGCGGTGGGACGTGGCGGGCGCCCGTTTTCTGCAACAGCTTCATGTCGGACGCCTCCAACGTGCTACCGGCCGCCTTCGATGTAGCCGGTCACACGAAGTCCCGGCACAAGCCCTGTCGGATCGTCCAGTTCGATCACCGTCTCCAGAATCTTCGTGTCGATCCGCTCTGTCGGATCGTCCGTGCGGACGTTCTTGCGCCCCATCCTGTGGCCGATCTCGACCACCTTGCCGCTGAACTTCTTCTCGGGATACGCGTCGGCGACCGCGAACGCAACGTCGCCGACTGCAATATGGCCGATGTCGCGCTCATCAACGTCGATGCGCACTCGCAGCGCGCTCGTGTCGCCCATCACCACGAGCGGATCGCCGCCCGGAGTCACGTATTCGCCGACGCGGTACTTCACCTGAAGGATCTCGCCGTCGATGGGCGCGCGCA
>CAZSWI010000432.1:0-2641 GCA_964610635.1 uncultured Acidobacterium sp. | reverse complement strand
GCATCGGCCTCTACGACACCAACGCGAAGATGAACCCGCCCCTCCGCGCCGAGAGTGACCGCGCCGCCATGACAGAGGGCATCCTTGACGGCACCGTCGACGCCATCGCAACCGATCACGCCCCCCACGCCGCGCACGAGAAGGAGCAGGAATTCGAACGCGCTCCCAACGGCATCACGGGGCTTGAAACGGCGCTAGGACTGGCAATCTCTGTACTTCATATTCAGCACAAAATGCCCCTGGGCAAAGTGCTGGCCTTGCTGACCCACCGCCCTGCACAAGCCCTGAACCTTAAAGGGCGGGGAAGTCTCGCTCCAGGATTTCCCGCCGATGTGGTCGTCTTCAATCCTGAGGGGAAGTGGGTCTTTGACGCCGGCCAATCCCGCTCCAGATCGAAAAACACTCCCTTCGACGGCTGGGAATTGCAGGGCCAGGTTCGTCTCACCATGAGCGAAGGCCGCATCCTCTTCCGCGACTGAGACCCGGTTGTATATACCACCGTTTGTATATGCCGAATTCCTCTGGTCCAATAAGCAACGCTACAATTCAGCTTCAGTGCTGCAGGACCGTTGACAGACAGCATGTGTGCCGTTTTGAAAAGGCACAGAATCACCGATTAGCGCCCTTCGCTGCAGGCCTTCGGTTCTGCCAATAGCGACTTCAGGCATCGCGCCTTCAGCCACTGGCGCGTGGTTTCTCTCCTACCGCGTCTCGAATCTCCGAAAGAAACTCGACTCCAGATAATGCGGAGTAGCCGGATCGTTCGCCACTTCCCTCACCAAATCCGCAAAAAAAGAATTGAACTGCGCCGCCGCCACCAGATCCACGGGCTGGCCCAAATCGTCCTGCGTCGAGTGATACCGATCCCGCAGCCAGGCGCGCCACATGCGATACTCGGGCGACCCGGGCTCCCAGCCAAACTTCATGGCCAGCGCCGGCACGCCCGCCAGCACAAAGCTATATTGATCCGTCCTGATAAACGAATTTCGATCCGGCTCAGGGTCACCTGCAATCACCACGCCGTGCGCTGCTCCAACGCGCTGCGCATCGTCGGCCAGCGTCGACTGCTCCAGCCCCTGGAGGTGCAGCTTTCGAAACGCAAACAGCGGCATAAACATATCAAGGTTCAGATCCGCCTTGATCGCCCCCTCCGGCACCGTCGGATGGCCCGCGAAATACCGCGAGCCGAGCAGGCCCTTCTCCTCCGCCGTAAAAATCAAAAACAGCACCGACCGCCGCGGACGCACTCCGCGCTCCGCGTCCTCGCTCAGCGCCTGCGCCGTCTCCAGCACCGTGGCCACGCCCGAGGCGTCATCCATCGCGCCGTTGTAAATCGTCTTACCGTGAATCGGCTCTCCCACTCCCAGATGATCGAGATGTGCCGACGCGATCACATATCCCGCTGACGGATCGGACCCCTGAAGCTTCGCTACAAGATTCGGCGACACCACCGCATCGCGCTCGGTAACCACCGTCGCCGTGAGCCGCTTGCGCAGATCGAACCGCGGCAGCGGCTTCTGCGTATCGGCCAGCGCCAGCATCTCCGCAAACGTGTGCCCGGTTCCGGCAAAGAGCTTCTCCGCCTGCGCAGGATTGAAGGCCGCAGCAAACATCGGGCTGTGATCGTCCCCGAGCGCCGGATGCCGCCGCGCCACCGCGTCATCCCCGGGTTCTGACGCAAGCCACATCCCCGGCTGGGAAGCGCTCGACGCCACCCGCTCCCAGCCAAAATCCATCGACTTCGGCGTCGGGATCGAAACGATCCCCACGACGCCGGCGTCTCGCATGGCCTTCGCCATCGGCGAGGTCCGCGCAAACGACTTCAGGGCCCCGGGCAACTCCGCCGGCCCTCCGTTGATCACCACGATGATCTTGCCCCTGAGCGAAGAGACGGGCACATCGGCCGAATTGAAATCGTCATATCCCGACTCCGGCAGATGCAACCCATATCCAAGGAACACCAGCCCCGCATCCACCGTGGCTGGCTGGGGCGACCGCGAACTCAGAATCGCATCCTGGCCCAGGATCAGCGGCTCCGGCTTATCATCCACTACCAGGCTAAGCGACGACTTACTCGCGTTCACCCACTGCTCGATAAAATGCACAGGCTGGTAGTAACTTCCACCTACGCCCGCCGGCTCCAGTCCATAGGACTTGAATTTATCCACGACATAGGCGGCTGCACGCAAAAACTCAGGGCTGCCGGTCATCCGGCCTTTCATCGAGTCGTCGGCCAGCACCTGCACATGCGCCCACCACGCCTTGCCCCGTGTCTCGTCGTCCGCGGTCGCCGTCGCATCCCCAACCGAAGTTACAGCCATCGCATCCCTGGCGCGACCGCTACTGAGAGCGCAACCGGCAAGAACCACCCCTAGTAACAAAACTCCGTGACTTTTCATCCCGCCTCCTCTCGCTCCTCAGAACTTTCCAACGGATCGTGACCAGCTCGACTCGCCCCGGTCTGGTTCTTAGTCTGCCTCGAATGCAAATCCTCACCATGTGACCCCGCCCGAGGGGGGCGGCCAACTCCCCAGCAGCTGCCGCAGCAGCACCACGCGTCCCAGGTGATAGGCGTTGTGCGCGGCAAAGCTCTCCAGCTGCTCGCGAACCGTCATACTCCGCGTCGGATTCGACGGTGAAG
>CAZSWI010000431.1:0-2642 GCA_964610635.1 uncultured Acidobacterium sp. | reverse complement strand
ATCGTCAGCAAAGTGGATATGCAGGAAGTGCGGAACGCCATCGATCAGGCGACGAAAGAAGTACGCACGCGTTTCGATCTCAAGGACTCGAAATCGGAAATCGACCTCGAAGGCGAAGATGCAATCCAGCTGGCTTCTGTCGACGAATACAAGCTCCAGGCGGTCACTGAAATCCTTAGGCAGAAACTCGTCAAGCGCGGCATTTCGCTCAAAGCCCTCACCTTCGGTAAAGTGGAACCAGCGGCCGGCTCCAGTGTCCGGCAAAAGATCACCCTCCAGCAGGGCATCGCCGGAGAAAAGGCGAAAGAGATCGTTAAGCTCATCAAGGATTCCAAAAAGAAGGTCCAGGCCTCGATCCAGGGCGATGTGGTCCGCGTTTCAGGCAAGGACCGCGATTCACTTCAGGAGGTCATGGCATTGCTGCGTGGGCGCGACCTCGGCATTGATATGCAGTTCACGAACTACCGTTCAAACTGAGTAGCAGGGGCCCGCAGGCCGGAGACTGAAGTGAGCACAGTGGCGACAACGACCGCGAAAGAAGTCTTCGACCTGCTGCACGACGATCTCGCGGCCATCGAGCGTGAGTTCGGCACAGACGCCGTTTCTACGGTCTCGGCCATCACCGAAATCTCCGACTATCTCCGCGAGGGGGGCGGCAAACGCATCCGTCCCTCCCTGCTGCTGCTCGCGGCCCGCAGCCTCGGCTACACTGGCCACGGCATGATTCGCCTGGGGGCCGTCGTCGAGATGGTCCACACCGCAACCCTCGTCCACGATGACATCATCGATGCCGCCGACACACGCCGCGGTAGACCCTCTACCAACCGAACGTGGGGCAACGGCAAATGCGTTCTGGTCGGCGACTGGCTCTACATGCAGGCATTCCGTGTGGCTCTCGACGAGCGCAATTTTCGTGTCCTCGAACTCCTCATCGGCCTAACCCAGCAAATGGTCGAAGGCGAGTTGCTGCAGATGGAACGGCTGGGGAAACCAATCTCCGAAAGCGAGTACAACGATCTCATCTATCGGAAAACCGCATGCCTGTTTGAAGTCTCCATGCGGCTCGGCGCTGTCCTTGCAGGCGCAGACCGGATCGCGGAAGACGCCATGGGCGACTATGGCCGCAGCCTGGGACTCGCTTTTCAGATCGTCGACGACGTACTTGACCTGACCGCCACCGAAGAGGTTCTGGGCAAGCCGGTAGCCAGCGATCTGCGCGAAGGCAAGGCCACGCTGGCCGTCATCCACACACTTGAAAACGGCAGCACCTCCGCGGAAAGGGCGGCAATCCAAACCGTCCTGCGCGATCAGAATTTCGAGCGTGTCTCGCACGAAGAAATTCTGCGCATCCTCCACCGCAACCAATCCGTGAACTACGCCATGCGGTCGGCATTCGCATACTCCGCCGCCGCCTTGGCCGCCCTGTCCGCCGTTCCCGACTCCGAATACAAGCGCGCCCTCCAGTGGATGCCGGAGTTCGTCGTCGCACGCGAGAAGTGACGCTGGCGGCGGCGAGCGAAGGAGGTTGCATTCAGCAATCCGTGCAGTCTGGCTTCAGGTTGTACCCTAATCTGCAATGAGGCTCTCCGAATTAGCTGCGAAGTTGAACGCTGAGCTGCGTTCGACTCGGGAAGATGCTGAGATCCTCTGCTTGTCCGCCATCAACTTGGCCACGCCCGCATCCCTGGTCTTCGCGGAAGACGCGCAAAGTTTCGCTGAAGCGCTCGACTCCCGCGCAGCAGCCATCATCGTCTCGCCCAAAATGTCTGACACCGCGTCAGACAAAGTCCGACAGGCGGCGGACAAATCCCTGCTACTGGCTTCGCAGCCAAGACTCGCTTTCGCTCAGGCGGCCCGCCTGCTCAAGCCCATGCATCCGTTCTCCGGCATCGATCCCACCGCTTGCATCGATCCCTCCGCGACCTTAGGCGAGCAAGTCTCCGTCGGCCCGTTTGCCGTCATCGAAGCCAACGCGCAAGTCGGCGCTGGAACACGCATCGGAGCAGGCACCGTCATCGGCGCCGGCGTCAAAATCGGCGACCATTGCCAAATCTATCCCCGCGTCGTGATTTATTCCGGAACCGAACTGGGCAACCATGTGGTCGTCCATGCCGGAGCTGTGCTCGGCTCCGACGGCTTCGGCTTTGTGCGCGACGCAACCACTGGCGAATACCTTCAGTTCCCCCAACAGGGACGCCTCATCATCGAAGACAACGTCGAAATCGGCGCCAACACCACCATTGACCGCGGCGCCCTCGAAGAAACCCGCATCGAGCGTGGCGTCAAGATCGACAATCTCGTCCATCTCGGTCACAATGTCCGCGTCGGACACGACGTTGTCATCGCCGCCCAAACCGGCGTCTCCGGCTCCAGCACCATCGGCGCCAACGCCATCGTCGGCGGACAGGTCGGTATCGGTGACCATGCCGACATCGGAGACCAGGTCATCCTCGGCTCCGGCTCCGGGGTACTCACGCACAAAAAAGTCAAAGGTCCGGGCGTCGTCTTCTGGGGACGCCCCGCCCGCCCCCTCCGCCAGTACCTCAAAGAATTAGCCGCACTCGCCCGCCTCGCTCGCTCATCGAAAGACGAGGAGGAGCCGTAATGTCGATCATCGTCGTCGGCGGACATTCCCGCAACAT
>CAZSWI010000430.1:0-2659 GCA_964610635.1 uncultured Acidobacterium sp. | reverse complement strand
CGCTTTCGGGTGCGCTCGCCGCTAATGCCGGCGCCACGGGCCAGTGCCTCTATCGTGACCTCGTTCAGGCTCCTGCCCTGTTCCTGAGCCCTCCGGCGCAGGGCGCCGTCCAGAGAAGCCGGCACGTTGCGGATGGTATACTGCATGCACTAATTGTAGGCAATGCAGGCACTATTTGCAAGCATGAACGAGCATCCCCTCGCGGGCTCGAGGACACTTATTTCAGCTGTTCTCCGGCGCGGCTAAACAGCGCCGGACCGGAAGAGCGAGTTCCGAAGGATCGCCCACTGCGAGCTAACCGCGAGACCCGGCGCTGCGAGCGCTGCGTCAAAATCCAACCCGCCTCGCTCCAGAGGGTTCATCTCACAAATTTGTCAACTTTCCACCACTTACCCAAAGTAACAAACCTTGATTAACCTGGACTTACAAGCCGTGAAAGTTGGCAGTTTTATTCTCTGAACCTGCTATTCTGAACTTATAGAGTAGAGAAAAGAAAACAGCCATTTCTAGGCGGCTGCAACACCAAACCAGCCGCTGACCTGTCCCTGGTACCCAAAAAAAGGAGTTACTACAGAAAATCAACAAAACAAACGGCATCCGGAACCTACCCACCCCCCTGGGTGGTACCCTTCAGAACGATTCCAGAATGTCCGCCACCGCTGCCGAAGCAAACTCCTGTGCCAGCCGGCGAGTCGCCGCCGAATCCTCCTGGATAAAACTGGCCAGATCCTGCGTCTGCTCATACTGCTGCCGGAACAAGTACGAAGGATTCTGCCAGATCGTCTTCCCCGCGCGATCGACGAGTTCAAGCTTCGCCGCAATCGTCACCAGATAGCTCGAAGTCTGCCCGGTCGTATTGTCGTAAGTCAGCGGTATGATCTGAAAACTCGTGATGGTCCCTCGCAGCGTCGCATCCGCCTCCGGATCCTCGCCGCTCACGATCCGATACGAAGTGCGGCTCGTGAATTCCCGAATCACCGCTTGCGTGAAAAGAGCCTGCGTGTGATACGACTGCGTGTTGTTCTTGAACGCCGGAATCGCCAGCGTATGAATCGTGTTTGGCAAATGAACCGCGGAGTTGACGCTGTGATACCCGCACCCGCTCAAAAGCAGAGACGCTGCAAACACCAGAGCAGAAAAACGCAAACGCATGGCTGCAAACATTCTCGCAGAAACGAAAAGGGCAGCCCCGAAGAGCCGCCCTTAGTTTCAAAAATAATAATTCCGAACTACGCCGGCGAAGGACTGCCCTCAGGCAATCCGCCCGTCCGTCCCGGCTCCGGTTTCAGCACCTGCTGCACATCGGCTACCGCTGTCCCGCCACCGCCCGAAGGCCGCAGCGGCGGCAACTCCTTGCCGTCGATCAGCATGCGAATCTCGTTCGCATCCAGCGTTTCCCGCTCCAGCAGCGCCATCGCCAGCCTGTGCATCACGTCCTGGTTCGTATTCAGAATCTCCCACGACGCCTTGTACGCCTCATCCACCAGGCTCCTTACTTCGGAGTCGATCTGCCGCGCCGTCTCTTCCGAGAAGTCACGGTGCTGCGCAATCTCGCGGCCCAGGAAAATCTGCTCTTCCTTTTTCCCAAAGGTCAGCGGCCCCAGACGGCTCATCCCGTATTCGCAGACCATCTTCCTCGCCAGATCGGTCGCGCGCTCGATGTCGTTCCCGGCTCCCGTCGTCATCTGCTTCAGGTAGATTTCTTCCGCGATCCGGCCGCCCATCAGAATAGCCAGCTGCGTCTCAAGGTAGTCCTTGGTCACCGTATGCTTATCGTCTTCCGGCAACTGCATCGTCACGCCCAGTGCCATTCCGCGCGGAATAATCGTGACCTTGTGCAGCGGATCCGCGTGAAGCCGCAACGCTGCGACCAGCGCGTGCCCGGCTTCGTGATAAGCGGTGACCCGCTTCTCCTCGTCGGTCAGCAGCATCGACTTGCGCTCCGCGCCCATCAGCACCTTGTCCTTCGCCTGCTCAAAATCGAGCATCAGGACCGACTTTCGGTTGTAACGCGCCGCATTCAGAGCCGCTTCATTGACCATGTTGGCGAGATCGGCGCCCGAAAAACCCGGCGTTCCACGCGCCAGAACCCGCAGATCCACATCGTCAGCAATCGGAACCTTGCGAGCATGAACCCGCAGAACCTCTTCTCGCCCCCGAACATCGGGACGACCCACAACCACGCGCCGATCGAAGCGTCCAGGCCGCAACAGCGCCGGATCGAGCACATCGGGCCGGTTGGTGGCCGCCACCAGAATCACTCCGTCATTCGATTCGAAGCCGTCCATTTCAACGAGCAACTGGTTCAGCGTCTGTTCGCGCTCATCGTGACCGCCGCCCAGTCCAGCGCCGCGATGCCGCCCAACCGCGTCAATCTCGTCGATGAAGATGATGCACGGAGCGTTCTTCTTGCCCTGCTCAAACAGATCGCGGACGCGGCTCGCGCCCACGCCGACAAACATCTCAACGAAGTCAGATCCGGAAATGGAGAAGAACGGAACGTTCGCCTCGCCGGCAACAGCCCGCGCCAGCAGCGTTTTGCCGGTCCCCGGAGGCCCAACCAGCAGCACGCCTTTCGGAATGCGTCCGCCCAGCTTCTGAAACTTCTGCGCCTCGCGCAGAAACTCGATGATCTCCTTCAGCTCCTCCTTGGCCTCAT
>CAZSWI010000429.1:0-2669 GCA_964610635.1 uncultured Acidobacterium sp. | reverse complement strand
GGGGCAGGCGGGTGGAGCCGAGGCGCGCGGGGATGACGGCGAGAACGTGGCCGAAACTAGTCGTCAAGGGGCAATTCCCAGAGCCGTCTTCGGGCTTCTTTTAGGTCGGCGAACCATGCTGCGCATTCCGAGTCCGTCAAACGGGCGGTTGAAAGAATCCTCGCGAGGTCGTTTCCGGTGCAGACCCTCTCCCCGACTGGAGGTTGGGCTGGGCAGGGGCACGCCGGCGGAGGGTCAAGTTGTTCCTGCGAGCCATGAACCGATTGTAGCGTCTTTCTTTCAGGGTTCGCGTCCCGCATCAATTTGCGTATCATTTGATGCTAGAATTGATGCTGGAGGTTCGGATATGCGCACGACGGTAACGCTGAATGACGAGCTGCTGGCAAAGGCGCGAAGGTATACGGCGATTGAGGAAAACAGCGCGCTGGTCAATGAGGCAATGAAGGCGCTTGTGGAACGGGAGGCGGCCCACCGGCTGATCGCCCTGGGAGGTACGATGCCAGGGTTCAAGGCGGCGCCTCGTCGCAGACCCGCGACGGCTTCTCGCCGGCGGAAACCGAAAGCCGCGTGATTCTCGTCGACACCTCAATTTGGGTTGACCATATCCACAAGCCGGATCGGGAGCTGGAGAATTTGTTGCGGATGAGGCAGGTTATGACCCACCCATTCGTGATGGGCGAGGTGGCGCTCGGCTCGTTTCCCGGCCGGACGGGGTTACTGGACTATCTTTCGGCGCTGCGTCGTGCACGAACGGCGGCCGACGCGGAGGTTTTGCAGCTTATAGAAGACTCGCAGCTGTGGGGGACGGGGATCGGCTATATGGATGCCCATCTGCTGGCGTCGGTATTACTGACGCCCACGACGCGATTGTGGACGCGGGACAAGAGGTTGAAAACTGTGGCCGAGCAGCTTTCGCTGGATGCGAAGCTGCGTTAGCATGCGAGACGCCATCGGAGTCCTGGCGTTTGGGTTTAGGTTGTCACGATCCTGAACATGGCCCGTCTGGGCGGTTGCGCGCTTGCGGGTTTGGACGGTAGTGTGATCGGTGGAGAAAGCATGGCATCCGAGACCACGATCAACCCGAATTTAGAGACGATTCTGCGCGAACACCGCGTATTCCCGCCGCCCGAGGAGTTCGCAAAGGACGCGCACATTAAGAGCCTGGCGCAATACCAGCGGATGTATCAGCGGTCTGTGTCGGATCCTGAGGCATTTTGGGGTGAGGCCGCGAAAGAACTGCACTGGTTTCGGCCGTGGACGAAGGTTCTGGAGTGGGATTTGCCGTGGGCGAAGTGGTTTGTGGGCGGCAAAATCAACCTTTGTTACAACTGCGTGGATCGGCACGTGGCGAGTGGGCGCGGGGAGACGACGGCGATCTTGTGGGAAGGCGAGCCGGGCGAGGTTCGGAAGCTGAGCTTTCGCGAGCTGCACGTGGAGGTGCAACGGTTTGCGAATGCACTGAAGGGGCTGGGGATCAAGAAGGGCGATCGCGTCGCGGTTTACATGGGGATGACGCCGGAGCTGGCGATTGCCATCCTGGCATGTGCTCGGATTGGCGCGGTGCACTCGGTGATTTTTGGCGGATTTGCGGCGAATGCGATTGTAGATCGCGTGAACGATGCGCAGTGCGTGGCGATTCTGACGCAGGACACTTCTTATCGGCGCGGGAATGAGGTAAGGCTGAAGGCGACCGTGGATGAGGCGGTGGGACAGTGTCCGACGGTGAAGAGCGTGGTGGTATACCGGCGGTCGGGGTCGGAGGTCGCGATGCAGGCGGGGCGCGACCACTGGTGGCATGAGCTGATGGCAGGGGCGGAAAGGGAGTGTCCGGCGGAGGTGCTGGATGCCGAGGATCCGCTGTACATCCTGTATACGTCGGGGACAACCGGAAAACCCAAAGGCCTGGTGCACACGACGGGTGGCTACTCCGTGCAGACCTATCTGACCAGCAAGTACATTTTCGATTTGCGCGAGGACGATGTTTACTGGTGCACGGCGGATATCGGCTGGGTAACGGGGCACTCCTATGTGGTGTACGGGATTTTGCAGAACGGGGCGACGACGCTGATGTACGAGGGTGCGCCGAATCATCCGGGGCCGGACCGGTTTTGGCAAATCATCGATGACCACAAGGTGACGGTTTTTTATACGGCGCCGACGGCGATCCGGGCGTTCATTAAATGGGGCGACGAGTATCCGGCGAAACACGATATGGGCACGCTGCGGTTGCTGGGAACAGTGGGCGAGCCGATCAATCCCGAGGCGTGGATCTGGTATCGCGAGGTGATCGGCAAGGGGCGTTGCCCGATTGTGGATACGTGGTGGCAGACGGAGACGGGCGGAATCATGATTTCGCCGATTCCTGGGGCGGTAGCGGCGAAGCCGGGGTCGGCGACGCGGCCGTTTTTTGGAATTGTGCCGGAGGTTGTTACAAAAGAGGGCAATCCGGTGCCGGCGGGACAGGGCGGGCTGCTGGTGATTCGGAAGCCGTGGCCTTCGATGGCGCGGACGATCTGGGGAGATGCGGACCGGTATGTGAAGCAGTACTGGTCGGATGTTCCGGGCTGCTATTTCACGGGTGACGGGGCGCGCATGGACGAGGATGGATATTTCTGGTTGATGGGGCGCGTGGACGATGTGATCAACGTGAGCGGGCATCGGCTGGGGAC
>CAZSWI010000428.1:0-2686 GCA_964610635.1 uncultured Acidobacterium sp. | reverse complement strand
TTCACTGCCTGACAGGCCGAATGCTCCATTCGCTGCACCAGCGCATGGCCTCAAACCTGTCAGGCAAGAGCCGATCGCTGATTTCTTGTCTCAGCGTCGATCACTGCGCCTCTGCCACCATGTACGACCCGCCATACAGCGCTGCGCCAATCAGCAGCACCAGCAGCCCGCACAGATAGATCGGTTCGCCGGGGATCAAAGCCTTCAGAAAAATCATCAGACCCACCCCAACCGCCATCGTCACCATGCCGCCGATCTTTAGTCCCTGCCGCGTCCTCAACGTCTCCAGCCGCGCCTCCTCGCGCATCAGCTCCAGCGCCGACGTAGCGCCCGGTCCTGGTGTATCCGCCAGTTTCTTCAGCATGTCGTTCTTGTAATAACTCTCCCGCTCTTTACGCCGAGCGTCCGCCCACGTCGTGACCGCGACCATCGAAAACAACGCCACGGCCCCGACAGCCAGAAAAAGGAACAATCCTAATGCCCCTGCGCTTCCTGCTCCCATATCGCTTCCTCCTCGTGCGGCCTCGGTTTCTCCGCTTCACCCCGTACGACCACCGCCGGCCTGCTACGGTTGCAAAATTGTTCCGGAAAATCGCTCGACATAAATAATGAAACCGCGCACCATGATCCCTGGTCCCACCGGCAGAGAACTAAGTGACGATGCCCCCGCAACCCGAGGCCCATTGCGTCGACGCAGCCTCCGACGAAGCGATCGTTGCACGCGTGGTGGCCGGTGACACGATGGCCTTTGAGGCCATCGTGCGCCGCTGGCAGTCGCCCCTCGTCAACCTCGCCTGGCGTTTCTGCCGCGACCGCGCGCGCGCCGAAGAGATGGCGCAGGAAGCATTCCTCCGTGCATGGCGCAATCTTGCACAGTTCCGCGGCGACTCTGCCTTTTCCACGTGGCTCTTCGCCCTGGCCGCTAATCTCTATCGCACTGAGCTTCGCCGGATCCCAGCCACCATGCAGTCGCTCGACGAAATTGCCGAGCCGGAGGATCCGATCGTGGCGGGCGCCGCTCTCGACCAGTCTTCCCGGGACGAATCTCTCCGTCGCGCTGTGCTTTCTCTCCCCGTCAAGTACCGCGACGCAATTCTCCTTTTCTATTTCCACGAGCAGGATGTTCCCGCTGCCGCGCGCACGCTCCGTATTCCGGACGGGACTGTCAAAGCAAGGCTCTTTCGTGGGCGCGAGCTGCTGCGGAAAAAATTCTCACGGGCCCGCAGGGCAACGACGTCCGCAGGCGTGGCCGCTCAAACTCCGAAGGAGGTGCAAAGCCGATGAAGCCAAATCTCACCAGCCCGAGATTCAACAGCCCGGAACTCCCCGAGGCCGAATTCGACCGCGCCCTGGCCACCGATCGCGATGCCATTCTTCCCTCGTCCGGCTTCGCGGACTCGGTCATGGCAGCGGTTTCGCATGAGGCGAGCATGCCTCCTCCCATAGCCTTCCCGCTGCGACGCGCCCTGCCCGGATTTGCCGCTGTGGTAGTCGCATTGGGTGTGCTTATTGCGGCCATCGTTGGGTTGCTGCGGTCCGCGCCAGCGCAGCACCCTGTCAGCTTCTCGATGAGCCTGCAAACTATGGCCGCGCCGATTCTCCACGACGCGTCCGATGTGTTGTGGCTTGCGCTCTCCCTGGCGGTCTCCGTAGGCTCCTTGCTGTTCTGCCGGCGCCTGATCTCGACTCGCTGATCCGGGAGCACCGGCGTCGGCTTCGGAGACCGATCTCTGATCGTTCGTGTCGAATCGGTGTCTTCCGTCCTATAATTCTGGGCACCATGTCCACCGCGAGCGCGGCCCCGGTCTCTTTTGTTCTGGTCGACGGCAACAGCCGGCGCACCGGCACCATCACCCATTCGCCGTTCACCCTGGGCCGCCTGCCGGAGAACGACCTCGTCCTGTCGCATCCCTACGTCTCGCGCCGCCATGCCGAAATCGTGGTTGACGAAGATGGGTGCTTCATCGTTGACCAGGGCAGCCGCCACGGGACCTTCATCAATGGCAAGCCCGCGGCAGGCCGGCAGCCGTTGAGGGAAAGCGACACCGTCCACTTCGGCGCGCTCGATGGTCCCAGTCTCCGCATCGGCGCGGAGGAGACAGAGGACTCCTCGACCATCCGCGACATCATCGAACAGATTCCGGAAGTCAGCGCCACCGGCAACGCACTCGACAAGTTGCGCTGGTTCTTCGAATCCGCCCGCAAGCTGAAAACCTACGACGCCGTCGATCAGATTCTCGCTGCGTTGCTGGAAACTACCCTCCAGCTGACCCAGGTCGAGCGCGGCTACGTTTTCCTCCGCGACGAGGCTGGAGAGATGAAGCTCGCCATTGGCCGCAACGACAAAGGCGAGGCGCTCACGGACGAGTCCACGCTCTCGCACGGCGCCATGCGGCAAGCGGTCAGTACGGCCAACGAATTTATCGTTACCGACACACTGAGTGCCGATCCCGAAAAGCGCTCGGCCAGCATGGTAGCCCACAGCATCCGCTCGGTGATCTGCATTCCGCTGCGCAAACGGCGGCCCGGCGCGCCTGCGCGCGACACTGACCTGCTCGGGCTGCTCTATCTCGACAGCCGCCTGAAGCCCGGTAGCCTCACCCAGGTCGACAACGATCTCCTGCGCACGATCGCGACCGACGCCGCCGCCCTCATCGACAATGCCCAGCTGGCGGTTTCAGAGGAA
>CAZSWI010000427.1:0-2742 GCA_964610635.1 uncultured Acidobacterium sp. | reverse complement strand
GCGATCATGAATGTCCTCGTCAGCCTCAACTTCCTTTCCAAAGACGAGCAGGGCCGCTACGCTCTCACCCCTGAAAGCAGCGCCTTCCTGGTCAGCACCAAGCCATCCTTCCAGGGCGGCGTCGTCAAACACTGCAGCGAACAGCTCATTCCCCGCTGGCTGCACCTCAACGAAGTCGTCGCATCAGGCAAGCCGGTATCGCCGGTGAACACGGAGCAGGCCGGCGCCGAATTCTTCCACAACTTCGTTCTCGACATCTTCCCTATGAGCTATCCCGCGGCCCAGGCCCTCGCCGCCGAGACGAACTTCGGCAGCACTGGCGCGCCGGTCAAAGTGCTCGACCTCGCCGCGGGTTCTGGCGTCTGGGGTATTGCCATTGCGCAAAGCTCCCCGCGTGTCCACGTCACCGCAGTTGACTGGCCGGAAGTCATCCCCGTTACTAGGAAAACCTCCGCTCGTTTCGGATTGGCCGATCGCTTCTCCTTCGTCGAGGGCGACCTCCACGATGCCGACTTCGGTTCCGGCTACGCGCTCGCG
The DNA here is from genome assembly GCA_964610635.1 of uncultured Acidobacterium sp. Classification (GTDB taxonomy): domain Bacteria; phylum Acidobacteriota; class Terriglobia; order Terriglobales; family Acidobacteriaceae; genus Palsa-343. Next base: position 2,205 of record CAZSWI010000427.1, on the reverse strand, counting down.
ACGCTCGGCCACATCCTGCATAGCGAAGGCGAGGCGCTCAGCCGCAAACTCCTGGCCAAAACCTTCAACTCTTTAGCCAGCGGAGGCACCATTGCCATTCAGGAATTCCTGGTCAACAAGGAACGGACCGGTCCGCCAAATGCGCTTTTCTTTGCTGTCAACATGCTCGTGAACACAACGGACGGCAACACCTGGTCATTTGAAGAGATCGGCGCATGGCTGGAGGAAGCAGGCTTCACCAATCCCCGCACGCTGGCTTCGCCTGGACCTTCTCCGCTGATCCTTGCAACAAAGCCATAGGGTGTCGATCCGCTTATTGCCGATATTGCGGGGGCAGGGCGCCGATCAACGATGGGCAGCAATCATGCCCGGCGCTGCCAACCGCGATCTGCGGGTTGAAAGCAGCTGCACCGTCACCATCATCGCCGGAATCAGGAACACCGTCGATCCGGCCACCCACATGAACGCCCCTGCCGCAATCTGATCGTTCAGCGCACTCAATCCCAACAGCCGCGGAACTGCTCCGTAGCTTGGATATAGCAGCCGCCCCGAAAAACACAGAAACGCCGAAAGCCCTGTATTCACCAGATCGGCGGCCAGCAGGTAGGGAAGCAGCAGCCATCGAGAAGCTCGCTGCAGGTAAGGCCACGGCGCAATCACTGGCCACCAGAACATCACGCTGGTAAAGAAGAAGCACGCGTGCTCAAAGGTGTGCCAGTTCTCCGAAGCCAGCGCAAACTCATACGCCTTCGGAATATGCCATCCCAGATACGCGGCGTTCATGGCGATCCACGCGACCTTCGGCTGCGTTAGAAAGGCGCCCATCCTGTGAATCGTCTGGGTTGCGAAAAGCGGGCGCAGCCAGCGAATCACGGGGCGCGGTAACCCACGCAGCATTGGCACCACCGGCGCTCCCAGAACGATCAGCGGAGGCGCAATCGACATCAGCACAAAATGCTGGCCCATATGCATGAAGAGAAGCGATTCGCTGAAGGTATCGAGAGGCGATGCAACTGCGGCGAATAACGACAGCACGCCGGCAAGGAAGGCAATCAGCCGCCAAAGAGGGAAGGTTTCCGGCCGCGTTTGGCGAATTTGTAACCATCCGCGCACATATATCGCGGCTGTCACCGCAAGGGATGCGGTCACAATCCACGGAATATCCCATGTGGTGAAAAGCGCGGCCAGAGTCATGCGGTTCTCACGGAGGACTGCTTCCACTCGCCGGCGCGGGCAGAGCACTTGATTGAGTCGCCTGCTGCGAAGCATCGATGGCGGGCTGTTCGTTGGCCGGATGCAGCGTCTCGAGGAAGCTCACCAGCGCCTCAATCTCCGGGGGCGAAAGATTTTTGCCGTAGGCCGGCATATTGCCCCCGCCGGTCACCACCTTGTACCGCATCTGGTCCAGCGTCATGCGCGTTGCGACCGCATCCAGCGCGGGTCCACGCTCGCCGCCCTGCCCGCCGATGGAATGACAATTCCGGCACTGCTTTGCCTGGAAAATCACCGCGCCCTGTCGCACCAGCGGCGTCGCTGCGCGCAAATACTTCACCGGGAGCGTGTCGCCGCTCCACGCGCTCATGTGCGGGCTCCAGGGGGTGTAGGTCGCCAGATGCGTGAACACTGCCCACGCCAGCGCAACGCTGGTCAGCGCAAGGACAGCGACGGGTCGCCGATGCCAGCTCTTCTCTCCCTCGCCGGCGACAAACGGCACCGCCAGCAACCCCGCGATCATCAGGATCGGCGCAGTCAGGATGAATGGCGTTTCCATCGACGGCGGCAGATACGACAGCACCGCGTAAATCCACAGGAAAGGGAAGTCGGGCTTGGGCACCGTCTGCGTGATCGAGGGATCCGGCTGGCCGCCCGGTCCGTAGGGCCCGAACACCGCCGCGCACACGGCTACTGCCGCGAGCACCGCGCCTGAAAAAATCAGATCCTTCCAGAACGCCCCAGGAATGAACGGAATGCCGTCCTCATGTGCCAGCTTGTTGTACTCGGCGATATACGTCGACTTGCGCACCAGCCGCCCTGGCATTGGCCACTCATTGATGCCCAGCTTCAGCACCATCCACACATGCATCGCCACCAAAAACAGCAGCGTCCCGGGAATTACAAACACGTGCAGGGCAAAGAATCGCGAAAGCGTCGCGCCGGCAATCGTCGGCCCGCCCAGCAGCAGATGCACTAATCCGCCGCCCATCC
>CAZSWI010000426.1:0-2745 GCA_964610635.1 uncultured Acidobacterium sp. | reverse complement strand
CGTTCGCCATCGAATCCTCGAAGCTGATCATCTGCACATCAGCTCCGAACTGCGCGGCGACTTCCTTCACCAGCTCCCCGTCAAGTGTCTGGTTGACGGTTACAAATACGCCCTTCATCAGCAGCGTCGCAATCAGGTCCTTGCCGCGAACCTCCAGCTTCTCCGCCAAATCCTTCACGCTCACGCCTTCCGTCACCGTGATCGTCCGCGTGATCGGAACCGGTCCCGTCGGAACCTGTGCTGTCATCCGCGACGGGGGCGCAAAGCCCTTCATCGGGCCTTCTTTGCTCTTATCGTAACGCGGACGTCCGCGCCCTCTCGGTCCCGGGCGCTGCGGCCGTGGCGCTTCACCCGGCGGCGGCAGTGCCGCGCCCGTGCCCATCCCCGGACGCTGGCCAAATCCTGGCCGCGCGCCAAATCCTGGCCGCGCGCCCATTCCCGGCCGCTGCCCCGCTCCTGGCGCTCCACTCGGCGCAGAGCGCGTCGGATGCATCGGCCGTCTTCCGCCAGGCGCCTGCCCTGGTCCACCGCCCATTCCTGGACGCGCTCCACCAGGACCTCCAGGCGCACCCGTAGGTCTGCGATCGAAAATCGGCCTGCCCCGCTGGATGCCGCCCGGGTTAGAGCTCGGGGTCACGGCCGCCACCGGCGCCGGAGGCGGTGCGCTGTAAACCGGACGCGGTCCCGTCTGCGGCATGATCACCCGTCGCGGCGCAGGCGGAGCAGCCGAAGGTGGCGCAGAAATTTCTCCAGCCTCTGGCGCTGGCGCCGCTGTGCCGGCCTCTGCCGAACTCGCTGCTTGCGCAGCGGCCACCACCGGTCCGGGCACGGCCGGCATTGCCGCTGGCGTCGATGTCTGTTGTGGAGTTGCTGCCGGGGGCCTGACCGCAACGACTGGGCCGGCTGCTGAAACCTGCCTGCCCTCTGTCGCCGCACCAGGACTCGCGGCGGCGGTTCCGGCTGGAGGCCTTGCCACCACCGGTCCCGATGGCGCGCGAGATGCAATCGCGGGCGTCTGCGGCGGCGCAGCAGTCACCGCACCTCCGGCTCGCTGCACGCTCGATGGGGGAGCCGCTGCGACGATATTTGGCCCTTGTCGCGGTTGCGGCACAATCATTCTGGGCGCAGGCTTGACCTCAGCCGGCGTCCGAACCCCCGGGGTCGTTGATGCTGGAGCCGCCGGCGTCGCATTTACCGGAGCCGGACTTCCCGAGGCCGAACCCGCCGAGACCAGCCCCGCCCGAGCTGCGCTTGTTGGGGCAGCGCTTGCCGTAGCCACACTCCCGGCAGGCTTCGACGTCACCGCGGAGACAGGGCGCGCCGCAATCGCCACGGCCGGCGTTGCCGGTCTGGGCGGCGCCGACTCCTGTTGCCGGCTCTCAAGGATCGCCTTCGCCGCGTCACCGGGCTTCGACACTCGCGACCAGTCGATCTTCGGCTTTGCCTCGGCCTCGTGCCGTGCCGCTCCGCTGTTGTTCCCGCCCCGCGCCTTCAGGATATGCGCGCGCACACGCTCGGCTTCATCGACTTCGATGGAACTCGAATGCGTCTTCTTCTCCGTTACACCGACTTCCGTGAGAGCGTCAAGGATCGCCTTGCTCTTTACTTCCAGCTCTCGCGCTAACTCATTGATGCGAACTGTGCTCATCCGTCCCCGTTGTTGTTTTCGACTCCCACTGTCCTCAGTTCTTCATGAAAACTCCTGACTTGTGGGTCTGACTATCTCTTTCATTATCTCTGAAAACTGCTTCGTTCGTGCTCAATTCCCCACTCCGGCGCGAGATTTCTCAGCCCCGTCCGTCTGAGCAGGCCAGGCCGCCGAAAGGGAAGGGGCCCTTCGTGCTTGCTCGTCCCTGCCATCCCGAACGAACCTGAGCCCTGCGCAGGGAGTGGAAGGCCTGCTGCCCCTCTGCCAATTCAACTAACTTTGCTGGCCTTGAAGCTCTTCCGGCTACTGGTTACTGCCTGCAGGCTACTCGCTGCTTTCTTCGTCCCGGACCTCTTCGACATTGTCCTCGATCACTGCCTCGTCCCCATCGATTTCCGGATGCACCTCGTGCTCGGCCAGCAACTCGCTCGTGTCTTCGCGTCCCGGAACCAGCGACTCCGCACCTTCACCATCCAGGTCCGGACCAACCTCCGTCAGCTCCGCGATGCGCTCTTCCGCCACTTCGTCGCTGATCAGCCCCGAGCCGTCCTCGCTCTCCGGCTCCTCCTCGCCGCTCTGCGTCAGATCCTGCTGCAGTGCATCGATCTCTTCGTCCAGCGATGCCTCTTCAGCCTTCCGCACCGCCGCTTCCGCACTCGCTTCCGCCGCTGTCCCGGAGCTTCCTTCAGCCGCAGCTGCCAGCGCTTCCACCGGCCGCTCTTCGCCTTCCTCATATTCGCCAAAATAGTGTCGGACCGCGACGCTGATCTTCTCCAGAGTTTTCTCGCCGATCCCTGGGATCTCCTCCAGTTGCTCCGGCGTCATATCGGCCAGCCCTTCCACTGTCGTAATTCCGGCCGCTACCAGCTTTTGGATGATGGATTCTCCCAGTTCGCCTACCTGCTCAATCGGCGTGGCCGTCGCACCCGCCATCGCCGTCATCTGCTGCTCCACTTCCTGCCGCTTCTCTTCCTCGCTCTTGATATCGATCTTCCAGCCCAGCAGCTTCGCCGCCAGCCGCACGTTCTGCCCCTTCTTGCCGATCGCCAGCGACAGCTGCGTGTCGTCCACAATCACTTCCAGCTGCTTGTCTTCCA
>CAZSWI010000425.1:0-2750 GCA_964610635.1 uncultured Acidobacterium sp. | reverse complement strand
CTACGTCCGCCGCCCGCAGGCACTCCCGTAGTACCCCTTGGCCCACCATTCCCGTCGCGCCAAAGATCAGCACTTTCATTCGATTGTCCTTTCGCTTGCGGGGAGTCGTCGGCTGACAGTCAGCTCTCGACATAGTCCCAGGAGGCGTCGGCCAGTTCCGCGCCGTGGTCGGTCAGGATGCGCCGGGTGGCGCGTTCAACTTCTTCCATCAGGCCGTGGAGGTAGCTGCGCGAGCGCGAAACGGCCACCACTCCAATCGTCGCCGACCGCCATGTGACCGCCTCGTCCATCTCGGCGACAGAAACGTTGAAACCCTGTTTCAACTGGTCTTTGAGCGAACGCACCACCTGCCTGCGGTCCTTCAGCGACTGGGCGTGCTCGATGCGGAGTTCGAGGGTCAAATGAGCAACGGGCATGGTGTCACCGGATTTACACCGACAGTTTAAGGCCGGTTGCGCCCGCATGGCTCCCTTTTTCTTCGCAATCAGCCGAGAATTCGCCCAATTTGCATCCCCCGCCGCTCCCGTTCATCCTCTAAACAGGCACCACGCAAAAATCCGATCCCCAGGAATCGATTTCGAATTCATGAGCCATCCCCTGTTTTCACCCTTTAAGCTGCGTTCCGTAGAATTTGCCAACCGCATCGGCGTCTCCCCCATGTGCCAGTACTCCTCTGAAGATGGCTTTGCCGCCGACTGGCATCTCGTCCACCTGGGCAGCCGCGCCCAGGGCGGCGCCGGCCTGGTTATCCTCGAAGCCTCCGCTGTCGTCCCCGAGGGCCGTATCTCCTCCGGCGACCTGGGCATTTGGAAGAATGACCACATCCCTGCCCTCAAACGAATAGCTGCCTTTCTCCATTCCCAGGGTGCCCGCGCAGGCATTCAGCTTGCCCACGCAGGGCGCAAGGCCAGCATGGCTGTGCCCTTCGCCGGAGAACGCCTGTTGCTGCCCGCGGAGGGCGGCTGGCAGCCCGTCGCGCCCAGCGCCTTGGCCTTCGCTCCCAACTACGCCGTGCCCAAAGCTCTGCATGCCACCGCGATTGCCGGCGTGATCAAAGCGTTTGCCGCGGCAGCCCAACGCGCGCTCGAAGCCGGCTTCGACCTGGTCGAGATCCATGCCGCCCACGGCTACCTGCTCCACCAGTTCCTCTCGCCGCTCGCCAACCGGCGCACTGACGTCTATGGCGGCAGCTTCAGGAACCGCACCCGCCTGACGCTGGATGTAGTCGGAGCCGTGCGCCACGTCTGGCCCGCTCACCTGCCCCTCTTTGTCCGCATCTCCGCCACCGACTGGGCAGACGATGGCTGGAACGTCGATGAGAGCGTCGAGCTCGCCCGCCTGCTGCGCGAGAGTGGCGTCGATCTGGTCGACGTCTCCTCCGGCGGCTTGGTTCCCAACGCCCAAATCCCGGTCGGCCCTGGTTTCCAGGTCGACTTCGCCGGCAGAATCCGCCGTGAGGCTGGGATTCCAACCGCAGCCGTAGGGCTCATCACCACCCCGGCCCAGGCCAATGCCGTCGTGGCCGAGGGAAACGCCGATCTGGTCCTCCTTGGTCGCGAGATGCTCCGCGACCCCAATTGGCCCGTACACGCAGCCATAGAGTTGGAGGAGGCGGTAAGTTGGCCAGCCCCGTACCTCCGCGCCGCCCCGCATCGCTCTCCCGCGCGTTCCGTCGTCACCCGCCCCGAGGGCGCTCCTTGATCCGCCCAGTTGGAAGAATTGTCTTTACGGAGGGAGCATGGGCCTTCAGGCCCATGAAAGAGGGCATGGTACGCTCGGGCCTTTTCTTCGTCTCCATGTTTTCCTGGGTGGGAATCCGATGCACACAGCCAGTCTTGTTCATTGAGAGCAACCCGACTCGCCGCGGCGTGTTACGGATGGAATGAACTTGGTAGAAGCGCCAAGAATTCCCCGTACCCCATCCATGGCGCAGCTTCACTGCGCCATGGGTGGGAAACCGATGCACTCAGCCAGTCTTGTTCATTGAGAGGCCGGACCGGGGGCCAACAGGCTCAACCGACGTATTTGGTCCCGACGGGCGCGTTTTTCAGCATTTCCGCGCAATTCCCTATCGAAGATGGTGCCAGCCTGTCGATTTTGCTTCACAAATTGTGCAAACCGTGACCTATACTGCGTTTAGAGCTGGGTTTCCGCAGGGTTCGCGGCCTCTGCTCGTCTTGACCATGGCCTCGCAACTATCCCGGAAGCGCGTCCTTGACTCGCCACCGATTCCCGATCGCCTCTATTTCAAGATCGGGGATGTGGCGCGCATCTGTGCCGTCGAGACCTATGTCCTTCGCTTCTGGGAGACGCAGTTTCCCCAACTCAAGCCCAACAAGAGCGGAACCGGCCAGCGGCTTTATCGCCGCCGCGATGTCGAGCTGGCCCTGGAAATCAAGCGCCTGGTCCATGGCGAAGGCTACACGCTCTCCGGCGCTCGCCAGGCACTTGAACTGGTGCATCGCCGCCCCGATCCTCAGCCGAGTCTGCCGCTCTCCACGGGCGAATCAGGCCAGCGTCTGGATGCTGTTGCCGCGGTGATCGGCCATGCCCGCGCCGAACTCCGCGAGATTGTCAGCCTGCTGGCCGCGCCGGCCCCCAAGCCGCAGCGCCGCCGCACCCGTCTGGCTACGCTCCCAGCCACAACAGACTCCCTGTTTCCGATGTAGCCAGAGCGTCCGCTGACGGCAAGCCTCGCTTCGGTTTGAGCATTTTCCCTTTAGCTATAGACTTCTGTGCCCCATCCATTC
>CAZSWI010000424.1:0-2757 GCA_964610635.1 uncultured Acidobacterium sp. | reverse complement strand
AGTTCCCAGTCCACAGAGCCAAAAACTAGGATCCCTAAAATGCCTCGAAAGCGTGTTGGGCACCGTGATCGATTCATGTGATGCCGCTCGCATCATGGCTCCGCTCTTCGGCGCGTATGACCTCCGTCTGGCTGACGCGCACCTCCCAAAATCCGACATAGATAACGCGTTCGAGCGGGTCAATGCCAAGCGCACGACACCGTGGATAAAGCAGGGCGCGCGCCTCCTCGACGCCGTCGTGAGCTCGTTGAGGAAGATAGGATTGGCTTTTGCACCAGTCTCTCCAGCCCTCCCAGGCGTGGGCGCAAATCATGATTAATCTTCGCAATCCCCCTGATCCTCCCCTAACGTCATAGTTCAAGATATCCAAGGGTGAGACCCATGAGCACCTTCCGCATTCAGGAGTTTGCAAAACTGGCCGGTGTGACCGTCTGGGCATTGCATCACTACGACCGGCTCGGGCTGCTATCGCCCGCGCATCGATCAGAACACGGCTATCGGCTCTACTGCCACGACGATCTCGGCCGCCGGGAGCGGGTTCTCGCGCTGCGCTTGTTCGGACTAAAAAGGAGAGGCCTCTTCTGCACCCCACTTAGACCGGAAACGGGCAATAAAGAACTCGAACAAAAAACGGGAACAAGGAACCGGGAACAAGAAACCGGGAGCAGGGAACGGGCAATAAGGAAGGGAAAGCAACGACCGGGGCGATGCTCGCGGTCCGCTCGCCGCGAGACACCAGCGGTGACAAGATAGTCGAACAACCTTACCCAACCTCAGGCCATCCGCGCAACCCACTCCCTCCGCCATTCCGGCGCCTCGAAAGGATCCGCGAAATACTGGGTCTCGTGCACGACCTTGCCGTTGCGAAACTCCATGATGCTTACCGTGAACGCCGCCCGTCCCTGGTAGTCAATCGTGTATTCCGTAACCCAGAGATCGCCCCTTCCCAGAATTCGCCTGACCTTGAACCCCGACGGCTTGCCCGGATGATGACTCCGCAACGCCTGCAAATTCTTTCGCCCCAGGATTCGCTCCCCTGACTGCGGATAATCGCAAACAGCATCGTCATCGTAGATATCGTGCTCCGCGTCCGCATCGCCGGCTGCCGATGCGTGCCAGTGCGCATCGAGCGCTTGCCGTGTTTGTTCTTCTGTCCTGTCTTCGTCCATCGACTGCGCTATTCGCATTTGCTCTTCCATACTATTGCCCACTGCTTGTTGCCTCTCTGGTTGGATGCCAGCAAGGTGATTTGTTGTAACGCGTCAAGCGCTGTGCACAACTAACGGGATTCGTTCAACCCATTCGACGCGTCGCCTCGCTACGCTCAGTGCTTGCTCAGGGCAGGCTCGGGAGGGGATTGGCGGGTGTTTCGGCGGGGTGGAAGTGGGTACGGATTTGCTCGGCAGTTTTTGGGGGGACCACGGCGGAGAGGCTTTCGAGGCTGGCGGTGGAGACGCTGCGGAGGCTGCCGAAGTGTTCGAGAAGGCGCTGGCGAGTGCGTGCGCCTACGCCGGGGATGCCGAGGAGTTCGGAGTCGCGGTCGCGCATTTCGCGGCGCTTGCGGTGGTAGGTGATGGCGAAGCGGTGGGACTCGTCGCGAATGCGCTGGATGAGGTGCAGGACCGGGGAGCGGCGTTCGAGGACTACGGGGTCGTCCTCCTGGCCGTAGAGGTAGATGATTTCTTCGCGCTTGGCGATGGACGCGAGGGGTTGGGTGGTGAGGCCGAGGGATTCGAGGGCGGCGGCGGCGGCGTGGAGCTGGCCCAGGCCGCCGTCGATGAGGATAAGGCTTGGCATGCTCTGCTTCTCTTCGACGACCCGGCGGTAGCGGCGGGCGATGACTTCACGCATGGAGGCAAAGTCGTCGACGCCCTCGACGGTTTTGATCCGGAACTTGCGGTAGGCTGACTTCTTCATTTCGCCGTCTTCCCAGACGACCATGGAGGCGACCGTCTCCGCGCCCTGGATGTGGGAGATGTCGAAGCACTCGATGGTACGGGGCGGGTTCTCCAGCATGAGCGTGTCCTGCAGGGCTTCCTGGATGGCTTTGCGGCTGGGCTGAAGGACGCGGAAGCGCTGGTCGTAGCTCTGCTTGGCGTTCTGGGCGACGAGGTCGACGAGGGAACGCTTGTCTCCGCGCTGGGGGACGGCGATTTCGACGCGGTGTTTGGTGTGGTCGGCGAGCAGGCTGGCGAGCTGGATGCGGTCGGCGAAGTCGACGGGGACGTAGATGCTGGTGGGGACGTAGGGCTGATCGATATAGAGCTGCTTGAGGAGGGCGGAGAAGAAGGCGCCGGGGTCAAAAGATGCTACGGGCTGCGTGGCGATTTCAGTGGCAGGGTCGGCTTCGGGGAGTTCCGCGACGAAATCCGGGAGGTCTTCCCAGAAGAACTCGCGGCGGTCGACGATTTTGCCCCCGCGCATGTGGAAGAGGTTGACGGCGATCATGGCGTTTTCGCAGTGGTAGCCGAAGACGTCGGCGTCGTCGTCTTCGGCGGAGGCGATGCGCTGCTTTTCCTGGAGCTGGTCGACGGTGACGAGGAGGTCGCGATATTTGGCGGCGAGCTCGAACTGCTCGGAGGTGGCGGCGGCGGCCATGCGTTCATGGAGGGATTTGTTGAGGTCGGCGGTGCGGCCTTCGAGGAAGAGCTGCGCGTCGTGGACGGCCTCGGAGTAGGCTTCGCGGGTGGTGAGGTTCTCGACGCAGGGGCCGAGGCAGCGGCCGATGTAGTACTGCAGACACGGGCGGGGATGGTA
>CAZSWI010000423.1:0-2788 GCA_964610635.1 uncultured Acidobacterium sp. | reverse complement strand
CGTCTTCTACCTGCACTCAATGACAGGAAGAAGGTGGTTTCAGCGGCATGAGAATCGGAAACCCCGGGAAATTGTTGGGGCGATCGGTTGTTCGGGAGGGACGGAGTGCCCGACCGAAGTCGCGAGCAAGGCCTGCGCGGCAGCCGTCAATCGGTTCGGCGAAGAGCTGCCGCGTGAAAGACCATGACGTCATCGCCAGCGGCCGCAAGACAAAGCCGAGGTCAGCAGGCGTTGCAGTCGTGATTACACCTGGCCGATCATCATCGGAACGTTGTCACTTCCGGGTGGGGACCCAATCCTTCAATTCGCGCTGCTTTCATCAAAGATTTCGCAGTCAAAAATGCGAGACAATGTGTGTCAATCCCACGAGTCAAGCCCGATGCGCCAGAGCTTCCAGCACGGCTTTGGGGCGAATTGGCAAATGGCGAACACGTGCACCTGACGCGGCGAAGATCGCGTTCCCGATTGCGGGTGCGACCACGGTCGTCGCCGGTTCACCAAGGCCGACCGGTGTCGCCGTACTCGGCAGAAACTCAGTCTCGACTTCGGGCACATCGCCCATGCGAAGCAGCGTATAGGTATCAAGATTCGTATCCTTCGGTTGGCCGTTCACGAACTCTGATCCTTCATGGAGAGCCATGCTTAATCCCCATAGTGCGGCGCCCTCGACCTGGGCCGCAGCCCCATCCGGCTGAATAAGCGTACCGGCGTCGACGACCAGCGTCAGCTTTTCCACGGTGACTCGACCGGTCCTGAGGTCCACCCGTACACGAGCGACGCAGGCGAGCCACGTGGGCATATCGCGCTCCTGTCCGAAGGTCGTCGCCACGCCAAGTCCGGTACCCCCAGGCATCGAACTGCCCCACCCGGCCTTCTCAGCGACTCGTGCAAGTACGGCCGCTTGCCTGTGCGCGCCGCCCACCGCGTTCGGCGCCGATCCCGAGTTTCGCCCGACGCCATCCAGCAAGCGCAATCGAAACTGGACAGGATCCATAGTGATTGCATGAGCCGCTTCATCCATGAAACTTTCGAGAGCCCAGTTGGTCCAGCCCGCCCCCACCGAGCGCAGATAACCTGGCCGGAAGGAACGGTTTGCCAGATCATTGCACAGCGCGCGAACCCGCTGGGCTCCGACCGTGTACCAATGGTCGGCACCGGAGATGGCGAAACCGTCGAACGGAACACCTCGGCCATCCTTGAGCATGAATTTTGGATTGATCGCAGCCGTGGGCCAGCCAGCTGCCGCATGATGTTCCATCGCGGTCACCTTCCCGCCGTCTCCAAAGGCCATGCGCAGAGTCTGTATCGAGGGCGATCGCGGGCAATCGAAGCGCATGTCGTCGGCCCTGGTGCAAACCATCTTGACGGGCCTGCCAACCGCCTTAGCCGCGAGCGCAGCCGGGACAGCGTAATCGCCATCAAGGCGACGACCGAATCCGCCGCCTAGTAGATAACTGCGCAAAACGATCTTATCCTGGCTGCGGCCCAGGGCCTTGGCCAATACTGGCAAGATCGCAGTTTGCCACTGATTTCCCGTGTGGATCTCGAAGACGCCATTCTTTTCAAAAGCCGTGGCGTTGATTGGCTCCAGCGCGAAATGCATCACGGTGCTAGTTGTGTAGGTTCGCTCGAGTTTCTGCTTTGCCGAGCTGAAAGCCGTGTCCACACCTGGGTCGTTGACAACCAGGGCGCCTCCGTTCGGATCTGCGATCAGTTCGGCCCCGCGCCGCTGCAGGTCCAGCTCGGATACGTGCGCTGCTTCGCCTGAGTTCCACTTGACTTTTACAAGATCGGCCGCACGGTTAGCCGCGGTGAAACTGTCAGCATATACCATGACCCAGCCCGGCGCCGTGCCCGAGGGATCGTCCAGAGCAACGCACTGAATATAACCGGGCACATGCTTCGCCGCCGAGTCGTCGATCGAGACGACTTTGGAGTCGTACCGCGTGGGAGGAACTTTCGGACGGGCGTAGATCATTCCCTCGATTACCGCATCGAGGCCATAGCGACCTTTACCGTTGACCTTCGACGGAACGTCCAGCGCCAATGTATCTCTGCCGATGAGCCGGCGATGGGTAGGCGCCTTAATAGGAATTCCGTTCAATTGCTTAGCCGTGTAGATCCGCCTCAGATTGCCCCGCGCCACGATATCGCCATAAGAAATCGAGCTCCCATCCGCATGCACTGAACCTTTGAACCCGGTACAGCTCTCCTTACTGACGCCCAGCAGCCTGGCGCCTTCTTCAACCAGCGCAAGGCGGCCCGCTGCGCCTGCCCGGCTGAGCACCGGAAAACTCTGCCACACCGACCAACTGCCGCCGGTGACCATTTCGCCCCATTTTGGATCCGAGTCGACGGTGATGATACGGACCTTCCCCCAGTCGGCCTCCAACTCGTCGGCCACGATGCGAGCAAGCGCAGTGCCGACATGCTGCCCCATCTCGGCCCGCGTGATGTTGACAGTCACTTCCCCGCCGGGATCGATGCCATACCAGATCGTCGGTTCGAACAGTTCGCTGACTCTGCTCGACCACTGCGCTCCCGACGCGATTCCTTTTACGGCTGCGAGGCTGCTTCGTGCAAAGCCAAATGTGACGCTGGCTCCTAACATTGCGATCAGGAAGCCACGGCGTGACGGGTCGTAAGAGCCCCTAAGTCCGTGACCAGGCTTGCTATCCATGGGTCACTCCCTCTTGCATTCTCCCTGCTGCCAGTTTGATCGCCTTGCGTATACGCAGGTACGTCATGCAGCGACAAAGACTTCCAGCCATGACCGCATTGATGTCCT
>CAZSWI010000422.1:0-2792 GCA_964610635.1 uncultured Acidobacterium sp. | reverse complement strand
TCAAGAAACTTTTTTCTGTTGAGTGCTCCCGCTTCATGGTTCTCGCAGCCGGCAGGGCCATCAGGAGGTTCTGTCACAGGCCGGAGCGTAGCGCAGCCCGAAGGGTTGCCTTGACAGAACCTCCGGCCCTGCGACAAGGCGCACTGAAGCGGGAGCACTTAACGGAGGAAAGAGTGCAGGAGACAATAAGGGGCCTGGTGTCCGTGCACGTTGGCTCGGGCGTTGTAAGTTAGAAGCGGTGTCGCTCGGAACTATGTTTAAGCAGAGAGCGGAGCAACCTGCAATCCGAGTTTCGCTGCCCTCTTGCGGAGCAGATGAACTTGCTGCTCGCGGAACCGCGTTTCGTAATACTCCGTTCCTTTGTCCACGTAGGCCTGGCCGTACTTGAGCATGCGATACACGAGCCGCGCCAATCGATGAGCCATAGCCGTGATCGCCTTCGGGGCTCCCAGCCGAATGCGTAAACGGCGATACTGCGCGCCCAGGTAACTGCGGCTGCGGAACAACGTACAGGCGGCCTGTCGCAAGGCAGTCGCGGCGCGGTTCACCACGCCACGCGTGCCCTTTCCCAGCACCTTGTCTCCACTGATGCGATTGTCAGGACACAGCCCCAGCCAGGATGCGAAGTGAGCTTCGGTTTTCCAGCGGCTCATATCCATTCCCACTTCCGAGACCAGCGTCTGGGCCACCATGACGTCGATTCCATCGATGCGGGTTAGGTCCACGCCCGAGATGCGCCGCAATTCACCGCCGAGATCGAACTGGGGCGCGTTCTTGCCCTTTTTCGGTTTGCGTTTTGGGGTTTGTTCTTCGTCTGGCTCCATGACGCCGACCACGCTGGCGAGTTCGGTCCGCAGTTGCTGGTCGCACTCGGCGATGCGCTTCTGATAGGCGTCGTACATGTCGACTTCCTGCTGCAGAACAAACAGGAGCTCCGGACGCCAGTTGCCTTCGAGGCTCTTCGCGATCTCCTTGCGGTCGGCTTGAATTCTGGGATGACTGAGTGCCGCCAACTTTTCCGGATCATGCTCCCCGGCCAGGATGGCGCGCACGATGGCCTGCCCTGTCAGACCGCTGATATCGCTGATCACGTTGGCCAACTGGACGTTCATCTGTGTCAGAGACTTTTGCATGCGCTGAATGCAGGCCGCCGCTCCACGAACGTGATCCCCGCGTTGCCGCCAGTAGGTGCGCAGGACTCGGATCTCAGAGACAGGCTGGAACGAGTTGTTCAGCAGGCCGTAGGTGTGCAACTTCAGCAGCCATTGGCTTTCCTGCACGTCGGTTTTGCGCCCTGGAAGATTCTTGGTGTACCGCGCATTCACCAGAAAGACTCGGAAGCCGCGCTCTTCAAGGATGTCGTAGAGCGGAATCCAATAAACGCCGGTCGATTGCATCGCGATCGTCTTCACCCCGCAACTCTGCAACCAGTCGGCCATGCGGTACAGGTCCGGGGTGAAGCACTCGAAACGACGTACTGGCTCTGGATCACGCTCTGGCCGCACAGCAACGTAGTGAGCGCTGTTGCCCACATCGATTCCAGCGGCCTGAAGATGAACGACCTCCAGGCCCGGGTCGTCTGATTGCAGCCGGCGTGCCCACTCCTTCTTCTCCTTCCGGTTTTGCCACAGCTTCTTGTCCACACTCATGCCGTATCTCCTCAATGGAAATTCGGGATCCGACTCGGCCCGGTGACGATGGGTTAGAAAGTCTCTCCATCGGGGTCAAAGCGCAGTCGTAACCACTGCGCTCGCCACCATCCTCGTGATCGCCAGTACCGGAGCCATGCTTTTGTCCGGGCATGAGAAGCGCCAGTGAAAAATATATCGGCCTTAGCTTGCCGAATCCGATCCCGGACCAGCTTGGCAAATGCCTCCCGCTCGACACAAGTTTCTGGCCCTCGTGACTGCGCGCAAGCGCAGTCAGTCCCTTTTGTTGAGTGCTCCCGCTTCATGGCTCTTGCGGCGGGCAGGGGCGAGGCGGGTTCGGTCAAGGTCGCCGCAGGCGCCGCGTCAGCGGTCGGAGCGCAGCGGAGAACCTTGACGGGTTCCGACCGCCTCTGCCACAAAGCCGCCTGAAGCGGGGGCACGTCACGAAAGAAGAAATTTAGAGCCTGTAACAAAACCCTCTCCAGATTCGGATGAGGCATCACCTGACCGACCACGGTGGTTCGCCTTCCTTCTTTGGCCACCGTCCAGGCCGCCAATTTGCCGGCGGTGCCCCCACCCAGCACGAGGGTATCGAAGTTTTCCGGTGCATTCATAAGGTTTATCTCCTTAGGTGACCGCTTTAAGCAGCGACGAACTGCCTCATGAAGGCCGCCGTCCTTTACATAAAAGGTGTCGAGCGGCTCAATATCCGGACGGCGCCTCCGCGTATGCAATGCCGGTGAGGTTTCCTTCCCCAAAATAGCAATGTCCCGGTTCGACCCATCGAGATTGGCGCTGTAGACCGAGCGCCGAAGTCGGTAACGAACAAACATTCGACCTCCATTCAGGTCCAAAGGCAGGCCGATGCCTTCCATCAAATGGGAGAAGACGATCTCACGCTCGTTGCCAGACTTTGTTAATTCGGGTGGGCCCGCCCGCAGACGCGGGGAGTGAATCGGGCGCCTTGCTGACATAGCATTTGATTACTCCTCTGAAGCCAGAACAACAGTGTCTGGCTCTTCCTCGACGCGGGATACAGTTGGAGCGCGGAGGTCACGGATGTGGACGAGATCCTTGCTGAAGAGCAGATCAAACGTCCAATCCAGGGCCACACGGACCTTTTTCTCCAAACGAGGCAACTTG
>CAZSWI010000421.1:0-2793 GCA_964610635.1 uncultured Acidobacterium sp. | reverse complement strand
CGGGGGCGGTCATGCCGATGAGCTCGGAGGCCATCTCCGCAAAGGGGCGCATGCCTCCGATGGAAAACTGAAAGAGCTTGTCTTCGGGAAATGCCTCGATGGTGCGGCGGGTGAGGCGTCTGTTTCTCTGCCAGTCTTTCAGGAGATCGTCCGCGGTGAGGACGGGGACTGATGTTGTTTCGGTTGCCATTTTGGATCCTCCTTCATGTGTACCCTGTGTGGGCTGATTTCAACTGTACGAGGCATTCCCGACAGGATCTGTCGTAAATTCGACAGAGGATGGTTTCTGCATGTACGACCCAATCATGCGTGTGTTTACGGTTCTGGAGATCCTGCAGGCGCGGGATTATGTGACCGGAGCCGAACTGGCTGAACGGCTGGAAGTGGACCTGCGTACCGTGCAGCGCTACATCGTTCGCCTGAGGGACCTGAAGATACCGATTGATTCTTCGCGAGGGGTGGGTGGGGCTTACCGGCTGCGGGCGGGGTTTCGCTTGCCGCCTCTGTTGCTGACCAATGAAGAGGCGTTCGCGCTGTCGCTGGGGCTGCGGGCGTTGCGCCAGATCGGGCTGTCGGCGTTTGCGCCGGCAACGGAGAGCACGCTGACCAAACTGGAGCGGGTAATGCCGGAGAAGCTGCGCGAGAGCATCAGGACGGTGGAGGATGTGGTGGCTCTGGAGCCGGGGCCATGGGTGGTTTCGACGTCGGTGGAGTGCCTTGTTCGCGCAGCCTCGGCCATCCGCACGGGCAGGAGGGTTCGCTTTGGGTATCGATCGCACGACGGTTCTGGGTCGAGGCGGCAGATTGAGCCGTATGGGGTGATACACACCGACGGAAGGTGGTATTTGATCGGCTACTGTTTGTCGCGGCGGGCGCTGCGCACGTTTCGACTGGACCGCATCGCGGATCTCGAGATTGGCACGGCAACGTTTCGGCGTCCCGCGGGGTTCGACGCGCAACGCTACCTGCACGAGCACATGCCATTCGTGCAATCCGAATATCAGATCGATGTGTGGGTCGACATGCCGTTGGAGGAAGTTGGACGAGAGATTGCGCCATGGAGAATCGCCACCGAGGCGGAGCGTGGGGGAACGCGGCTGCGCTGCGGGCGCGACCGGCTGGAGATGATGGCCGCGCTGCTGCTGAGTCTGGGGCGGCGCATTGAGGTGCGCAGTCCCGCGGAACTGCGGCGCACTTTTCGAAAGATGGGGCGGCAGGCGCTGGCGGCGGCTCGGAGGTAGCCGGCAGCCGGGAGCTGCCTCTGCGATCACGGCAAGCGGGGACTCGGCGATCAGCGCTGGGCGATGATGGTGCATGGGAGTTGAAACTGTGCGTTTCAAAATGGTGCACGGCAGTTCCTTCGGGGTAAAGCCAGATCGATTCGCATTGACGTCCGGGTCGCAGGGGAGTTTGCTTCTTGCTATGGGGTGAACCTGGCCGTCCCTGTGTTGGGGTTTGTGGTCTTTTCTGCAAGCAGTGAAGCCGTGCTCCTTCGAGACAGCGGCTCGATCAGAGCTTACTTAGTGGACGGTCCGCTGGCCTGTTGAAAGGGGTGGCAGCGGGTGTTTTTCTGCTTCGTCCATCAGCCAATCGAAATGTTGATAATATCGGCGGAGGGTGATCTGTCCAAAGGCATATGTGTCGATAACTTCGGACAAGTGTCCACGCAGGAAGACCAACATCGGGGCCCAATACTCTAAGAAGATTGTTTCATCGATGAGGTTGTTGCGAATGAAAAGTGCCGCGAAATCGAACGATGAGCACACGCTCCTTACGCAGTTGAGGTCGAGCTGATCCTTTGGGCTGGTTCGCACAGTATGGCGCGCGTTTCGATACTCGCTCTGATGCAGATATTAAGAAACCTGCAAGAGGTTCTGTACTTTAATTTGTTTATAGGTTACGAGCCACCGCAAAAATCCTGCAATTGCGCTTGCGGATGCCACGATTAAGGCGACAATCGAGAGCCATAGCGACAACACAAGTAGAGTCCCCCTCTGTCAGGTACTTTGGAGGAGGAAGGACTATCCTAATCTGTTTTATGTTTATTTGGCTAATGTTTTCTACGGAAGGTAAGTCGGTCTGATGTCGGAAGGCGCTGGGCGGTGATGGTCACTTGCGGGAGACGGAACCAGATGGCGTCGCCGTCTTGCTGAATGGTGAGCAGGTCTCGGAGATTGGGTGAGGCGGCAGTGAAGAGGCGGCGGAGTTCTGCTGCTCGCTCGGGTGGGGTTTTGGAGCGGAGGACCCAGTCGTCGAAGTCCATGCCGCGTGGGCTTTCGGTGTAGTGGTCGGTGACTTCGCGCTGGATGGTGAGACCGGCGTTGTGCAGAAAGGTGCGGCAGGCGCTGAGCCGATAGCTGCGGACGTGGGAAGGGTCGCGCAGTTTTTCGATGTTCTGGAGTTGCGCGTCGAGGTCTTCGTCTTCCGGACCGTAGTTGTCGACGACGGCGACGCGGCCGCCGTGTTTCGTTACGCGGGCCATCTCGCGGACGGCGGCGGCGTTGTCGGCGAAGTGGTGCGAGGCGAGACGGACGGTGACGATGTCGAATTCGGCGGCGGCGAAGGGGAGTGTCTCGGCGGGGCCTTGTTTTGTGGCGACGTTGGTGAGGCCACGCTGGGCGGCGTTTTTCGCGGTTTCGGCGAGCATGGCGCCGGTGAGGTCGTAGGCGACGACGCTCTGCACATGGGGCGCGAAGGCGAGCGCGGTGTGGCCGGCTCCGGTGGCGATGTCGAGGACTGTGTCGGTGGTCTTTGGCGCGGCGAGGGCGACGAGGGTGTTGAGAGCGGTCCGAT
>CAZSWI010000420.1:0-2815 GCA_964610635.1 uncultured Acidobacterium sp. | reverse complement strand
CTGGGGATTGGGGCGAACGCGGTGGTGTTCAGCGTGCTGAATGCGCTGGTGCTGCGGCCGCTGAATGTGCCGCACTCGCAGAACCTGTATATGGTGCAACGGTTCCAGTATCCGTCGCAGTCGTATCTGGATTACCTGGATTTGCGCGACCGGAATCGGAGTTTCGAGAGCCTGATTGGCTTTAACATCATTGGTTCAGTGGGGGTCGATAGCGGCGGCAATCCTTCGACGGCGTGGCCGTACGAGGCGACGGGAAATTACTTCGATGCGCTGGGAATTCAGCCGTACGTAGGGCGGTTCTTTCACGCTTCCGACGAGCGTGGATACAATAGCGCGCCGTTTGTGGTGCTGAGTTACGCATACTGGCAGAGTCACTTTCAGGGGGATCGCGCGGCCGTGGGGCGGGTGATCCAGCTCAACAAACATCCATTCACCATTATTGGGGTAGCGCCGCCGGAATTTCGGGGGACGGAGCTGTTCTTTGCGCCGGCGATGTGGTTCCCCCAGGTAGACCAGCAGGAGGTAGAGGGCGACGAGCTGAAGTGGCGCGGCAACCACTCGATGTGGGTGGTGGGGCGGCTGAAGGCGGGGGTGACGCCGGCGCAGGCCGCGGCGGACCTGAATTCGATTGGCGCGTGGCTGGCGAAGACCTATCCGGGCGACGACGATGGGGTGAAATTCACGCTGGCGCGTCCTGGGCTGGTGGGCGATATGCTGGGCGGGCCGGCGCGGGCGTTTATGGCGGGGCTGATGGTGCTGGCGGGGTTGATTCTGCTGGCGGCGTGCGCGAATCTGGGGAGTTTGTTCGCGGCGCGGGCGGCGGATCGTTCCAAGGAAATCGCGCTGCGCATGGCGCTGGGGTCGCGGCGGGTTCTGATCCTGCGGCAACTGCTGACGGAGGCGATTCTGGTTTCGCTGATTGGGGGAGTGGTGGGTTTGTTGGGCGGAATCGGCATCCTGCGGTGGCTGAGTGCGTGGCAGCCAGTGCCGAATATTCCGATCAATGTGCCGGTGAATCCGGATGTGTGGACGTATGTGGTGGCGTTCGCGCTGGCGATGGTGAGCGGGTTGTTGTTCGGGATCGTGCCGGTGCGCCAGGTGATGAAGGCCGATCCGTGGCAGACGATCCGGGCGGGAGGGACGGTGGGGGGCATGCGGCGGTTCACGCTGCGGGATTTGCTGCTGGCGGGGCAGATCGCGATTTGCGCGGTGCTGGTGACGTCGTCGCTGGTGGCGGTGCGAGGTTTGATACGGTCGATGCACAGCAACTTCGGCTTCCGGCCGGAGCACACGATGCTGGTGGAGACCGACCTGCAGATGGCGGGTTACACGGGCGACAAAGCTCCGGAGATGCAACGGCGGATGCTGGATGCGGTGGGCGCGATTCCGGGGGTGGCGGCGGTGGGCTATGTGGATCACATACCGCTGGGACTGGGCGGGGGCGACTCTTTTGTATTCACGGATGCGACCACGGATTTTCGACCGACGAATCAGATTGCGGACGCGATGAACTACAACATTTCGCCGGGGTATTTTAAGGCGGCGGGAACGACGATGCTGGCGGGAAGGGACATCAGCTGGCACGACGAAAAGCATGACGACAAGAACGCGCCGATCGTTGCGGTGGTGAATCGCGAATTTGCGCGCAAGGTGTTCGGGTCGGTGGACAAGGCCGTTGGCGGGTATTTTAAGTTCTGGGGCGGGAATCGGGCGGAAGTGGTGGGAGTGGTGGAGGACGGCAGGTACAGGACGCTGACGGAGGATCAGCAGCCGGCGATGTTTTATTCATTCCTGCAGCATCAGTCGACCGGCACGTATCTTGTGGTGCGGTCGGGCCGGGAGCCGCAGGAGATCACAGCGGCGCTGGAACGCACGCTGCACGGGCTTGATGCGGGGCTGCCATTCAATATCAGCACCTGGAATCGCGAACTGGATTCGGCGTTGTTTGCAGCGCGGGTAGCGAGCGTGGCGCTGGGAGTGCTGGGGCTGCTGGGAGCGATGCTGGCGGTGACGGGAATCTTCGGCATGGCGTCGTATGTGGTGAGCAAGCGGATGCGAGAGCTGGGGATTCGGGTGGCGTTGGGGGCGCGGCAGAAGGAAGTGCTGCGGGCCGCTCTGGGACGGGCGTTCGTGCTGCTGGGAGCGGGATCGGTGGCCGGGATTGTGCTGGGCTTGCTGGCGTCGAAGGTACTGTCGTTTATCGTGTACCAGGCTACGCCGAAGGATCCTGTAGTGCTGGGCGGAGTGGTTCTGGCAATGCTGCTGCTGGGGCTGTTTGCGGCGTGGATACCGGCGCAGAAGGCGCTGGGGGTGGATCCGATGATATTGCTGCGGGAGCAATAAAAGCAGGGAGGAGGCAATAGGCAACAGGGAACAGCAAACACTGCGCGCGACTTTTGGGGGGTTGCGCGGGTTAGCTGAGAGAGGACAGACTGTCCCTGAGGACCTGCCTCTATGCCCACGGGTTTTGCTTCTGGAATTCAGCGTTCTCTTGCGGCGTTTCTCGTCGCTCTGTTGGTGATGCCACCGGGCGAAGCGTTTGCCTGGGGTCACAAGAAGAAGAAGCAACAACCGACGGCGGAGAGCACTTCGCCGCTGACGCCCGACCAGCGAGCGCTGCATGCGCTGAACCGGCTGACGTTTGGTCCGCGGCCTGGGGATGTGGCGGCGGTCGAGGCAGTAGGGCTGGACAAGTGGATCGATGGGCAACTGAATCCTGAAACGATTGATGACTCAGCGCTGGAGGGGCGGCTGGCGGCTTATCCCGCGATGCGGCTGAGCCAGCATGAGCTGGTGGAGCGGTTTCCTTCGAATG
>CAZSWI010000419.1:1124-2817 GCA_964610635.1 uncultured Acidobacterium sp. | reverse complement strand
CGGACTGGAACCCGGCCGATACAAGCTGACGATCGACGAGGGCACCATCGGCACATTCACGGCGGAGGAGCTGGCGAAGGGAATCAACCTGGCCGACTACGCGACGCCCATGCGCGCACAGGCGCAGCGAGTCGGCTGGCTGGTGCGGGACCGCGACATGGCGCACTTCATCCACGCGCGCATGCTGATTCAAAAAGCCGAAACGGGAGGCCAGGCAGGCAAGCCGGGCGTCATGGATGCGTTTGAAGACCAGCAGGAGAACACGATCTACGAAACCGCCGCGCCAAAGGCGCATCTCTTCACTCTGAGCGCGGCGAATGCGGCGCCGTAGGATGCGAACCAGCCCGCGATAGCCACACCTCGCAGCGCCCCGATGGGGCTCAGGGCCTTCTTTTGGCGAATCCCAGGGCTGCGCTGCGCTTGCTCTCCACCCCAACGATAACGACCCGTCGTTGGGGACCCCAGCCCTGGGCAATTCTCTGTGCCTCCCTCCGGGAGGCGCTACGGTCCGTTCCCTATGGACATGTTGCGCCGTTCGGAGCTAAGACGCTCCCGATGAACAAGGCTGGTTGAGGTTCGTAGTTTCCCACCCATGGCGCGGTGAAGCTGCGCCATGGATAGGGCACACAGCATCTGACTGGGAGCGGTCAGGTTCATCCCAGGCGTAACCCGGCTGGGCGGGTCAAGCTGCTCCCGGTGAATATGGCTCGTTGAGATTCTTGCATTCGTGGCGAGGGAAGCAGGGAAAGGCCGTGGAGGTAGGGTCTTGTGCTCTCCGAGGTCTTAAAGTCGAGATCTGGGCACCCGGCGTCTTTTCCGTGATCCCTCATCTCTGACCCCTGATCCCTCGTTTCTGCGTTACCCTACTTGCGTATGGGGCGCATCCGCGTACTTCCAGATCAAGTTGCCAATCAAATTGCCGCCGGCGAGGTGGTGGACCGGCCCGCTTCGGTGGTGAAAGAGCTTCTAGAGAACGCGCTCGACGCCGGGGCGATGCGGATTCGCATCGAGGTCGAGGCGGGCGGTAGAAAGCTAATTCGCATTTCCGACGATGGCTGCGGCATGAACCGCGACGATGCGCTGTTGGCCTTTGAGCGCCACGCCACCTCAAAGCTGCATACCGCCGACGATCTGCTGTCCATTGCGACATTGGGATTCCGCGGAGAGGCGTTGCCCTCGATTGCCTCGGTGGCTCGCGTGACCCTGGAGACGGCTACGGGCGACGACCCGGCGGGAACGCGCGTGGAGATCGCCGGAGGCAAGATTCTGCACGTGGACGACGCGGCTCTCTCACGCGGAACCACGCTCGCGGTGTCGGATCTCTTCTTCAATACCCCGGCGCGGCGGAAGTTCTTGCGCGCCGAGTCGACCGAACTGGCTCATGTGACGGCGCTGGTGACCCACTACGCCTTGGCGCATCCTGAGAAGCATTTCGAGCTGATCTCGGCCACGCACACTGTGGTTTCCGCACCGCCGGTTGCGCGGACGGCCGAACGGATCTACCAGATTTTCGGCAAAGATACGCTGGCCCAACTGCTGCCCGTGGCCGCGGAGACTCCGCTGGCTCGCGCGGGCATTCCCGAGCCGCCGCCATGGAAGAAAGACCCGGACGAGCCGGCGCGCGATCCGGGCAGTTTGCGGCTGACGGGCTTCTACTCCAAGCCCGAGTTGCAAAAGCTGAATCGCAACTCGA
>CAZSWI010000419.1:0-1114 GCA_964610635.1 uncultured Acidobacterium sp. | reverse complement strand
CCGCCCACCAGCTTTCCGGTGGTGCTGCTTTTTCTGGAGATGCCTCCGGAAGAAGTGGATGTGAACGTACATCCGGCGAAGACCGAGGTGCGCTTCCGGCAGTCGACGCTGATCCACGATTTTGTCCGCGACAGCCTGCGAACAGCGCTGATCCAGGCGCGGCCGGCCGCGGGGTTTCTGGCCGCGCTGGGCAACGCGCCCGCTGCCAGCCCTTCGCTGATCCCGGCGGCTACCTCCGCGCTTCCCGGTTCGCCGGACTCGGACCCGGAAGGGCTCGAATCAGTCGGGGCGGATGCGGAGAGGTTCCAACCGTCACCGCATCTTCCGCCAGCCATCCCGGTTCGTTTGCCTTTCGACCCGGTATCAATGAACCGGGGGGGCTGGTTCGACCAGCAAGCCTGGGGCGATGCGGCTGCGGCGCTCTTCCATCCGCCGGGCGAGGCACTGCAGGATGGGTGCGGGGCGAATCTAGCCGAAGGCGCAGTTTTCCAGGAGGCAGCAAGGGCTGCCGCCCAGGTGGAGGCCGAGCAGTCCGATACCACTCTCAACCACCTGGGATCGCTGCGCCCGATGGGGCAGTTGCGGGACTCGTTTATCTTGGCTACCGGGGACGATGGACTTTGGATTATCGACCAGCATGTGGCACATGAGCGAATACTTTTTGAAAAAATTCTTCGCGACCGTCAGGTCGAGCAGGTTCAGCGGCAGAGGTTACTAATGCCCCTTCTCGTGGAACTAAAGGCATCGCAAATGGTAATCTTCGCGCGCATCGCAGAAGAGCTGGAACGCAACGGATTCGAGGTGGAACCCTTTGGACCGCAAACACTTGCGGTAAAGGCCGCGCCGGTTGGGCTGGAGGGAGCGGCGCTGGAGCGGATGTTGGCGGAGGTGATCGACCAATCCAGCGGAGATTCGCAGGAACCCGAGCACAATGAGGACCTTATGGCGCTTCGGACGCGCATTGCGGCGTCCATTGCCTGCCACTCGGCGATCAAGGTCAATACAGCTCTTGACCCGGTAAGAATGGAGTGGTTACTGTTGGAATTGGCGAAAACCAGCCACCCAACAAGTTGCCCGCATGGACGTCCAATAGCTTTGCTGTATTCTTGGAAGG
>CAZSWI010000418.1:0-2824 GCA_964610635.1 uncultured Acidobacterium sp. | reverse complement strand
GGCCGGAATCGATGAGGATCTTCACGACGGTGTTGTCGTAGGTTTCCGGTGCGTGGTAACAGGTCTCGCCGTCGTTGGGATCGGCGCCGTATTCGAGGAGGAGGCGGGTGAGGCCGGGGTGGCGGGCGATGCCGGCGGCGGCGTAGATAACGGTTTCCTGGATGGGGTGCGGAGGCTCGTCGATGTACTCGGTCCAGCCAGTGTTGGGGCTGGCTCCCGCGTCGAGGAGGACGCGGGCGGTGGCGACGAAAGCGTCGGAACGCGAGGGGTCGAGGCGAAGGTAGCGGGAGAAGGCGAGGTAAGTGAGGGCGTCCCATTGATACGGACCGCCTGTTGCTGTGGCGAGGGATGGATCCTGGGCCAGGAACTTTCGGATGGTGGTTTCGTCGGCGAGGATGGCGGCGGCGTAAATGCTGGCGGTGGCGACTTGCGGGTAGCGGGAGAGGATCAGCTGGGCGTGTTCGAGGGAGCCGGAGCCATGCCAGCCGTGGCGGGGGACGCTGGCTACTTCGATGAAGGTGCTGAGGGGGTCGCGAATTTCTTCGACGGAGCGAATGATGCGGAGGGTTTCAAGATGCGCGGCGAACTGGGGCCAGGAGGGGAAGCCGTGTTCGCGGGCGAGGACGAGTTGCGCGTCAGCGAGGACGAGGGTGGGGAGTTGGTTGGAAAGCTGGTCGTGCGCGAGGTGGCGGAAGCGGGGGTGGCGGTGGATGCGTTCGAGGGCGGCGGGATCGCCGGCCAGGGAGGCGCGGAGAAGATCTTTGGCTTGCTTCCTATATTGTTCGAGGGAAGGGCGGTCGGGGATTTGCGCGTCAGGCATACGAAGCTCCTTTCATGATCCGCGAAAAGCGGGTGCGCCTCGGGAATCCGCATGTGGTGAGGCTGAAAGAAGGTTCGCTGAATTGTGGAGAAGCTAAGGTGGGCACGGCCCTTTCCGCGGACTGGATGCGCCCTTCGCGCTTCTTCCAAAGTAAGGGTGGCGGTTTGGGGAAGTCAAATTTTAGCTGGGAGCTGGGAGCTGGGAGCCGGGGCTGGGAGTTGGAAGCAGGGAGTTTTGGGCGGGTAGGAACGCGGGATGGGTCGAATCAGTACTAAAGGGTTGTGATGGGGTGGAAATCGGGTGGGGCGCGGAGGAGTTGGGGAGAAGATACAGAGATGATGGGCCATAACAGTTTGAGGCGTCGGGTTGTCGGGGACTTCGCGCTGGTGGGCGCGTTTGGAATCGTGGCTCCAGCGTTGCTTGCGCCGATTAATCGGCACTGGAGCGTGATGCTGGTGGCCTTTGCGGCGTTCGCGATCGCTGTTGGTTTCCTGGTGGACGGTTTGAGGACGCTGGATCGCCTGAACAAATGAGCTGAGGCCATGGCTGCCGGTTGCGAGTTCCAGGTTGCGATGCCGGAGGGGTTTGTGCTTCGCGGCTGATCTTTAGAATGGCGAGATGAAGAAGGCTGCTCCGTTTACAGACATCGAGCCGGCATTGCTGCCGGTATTGGAGGAGTTGCGGGTCCGGGAGCCGATTTTTCACACGCGGGAATTTGGGATGACGGCGAGGGAGCGGGAGCGAGTGATGGCTCCGGATTATTGGGAGGTGGGCGCCTCGGGGCAGCGGTACAGCCGGGAGTTGATCCTGCGATTGCTCGAGGAAAAGCCGCCTGTGGACGCGGCTGGCGCGGGGTGGGAGTGTTGTGATTTTAGATTGCGGCGTTTGGGAGCGGAGACTTACTTGCTGACGTACACCCTCGATCAGGAGGGGCGGGTTACGCGGCGCGCGACCGTCTGGGAGAAGACTGGCGAGGGTTGGCGGATTTTGTTTCATCAGGGGACGATTGTTGCGGACGCAGGTGACTCGGCGCCTGGATGAGTGCGGGCTGCGTGGTGCGCGAGCGGAGTTTGGGGATCTCGCCCATGAGCTCGAGAGCGTCGATGAATCGAGCCAGTTGAGTTCCTGTAGTAATGATGTGGGTACGGGTTTTGAGCGGGCGGTTGGGCATGCGAGTAATCATGACTGGAAATGGGATGCCCGAGGGTTTGGCAGAGGCTGTCCGTCGCCAGGTTTTCTGTTTACCACTTTTTGGGCAGCTTCCTGCCCCATTCAGACCAGCCGGATTTTAGTTTTGTCAGAATGCTGTGAGGTTGGAATCAATAACTGCGGGTCGTTGGGCTCGCTTCTGGGAATATGCTTTTCCAAAATGGTGCGCCGCATTACTTTCGGTGTAAAGCCAATATCTTTTGTGTTGATGTTCGGATCGCGGGGGAGTCTTCTGCTTGCTGTGGGGTGAACCTGGCCTTCGGCAGGGGGTTGGGGTTTTTTCGGGCTGAGGTTGGCGGAGGCCTGGTGCAGTGGCGCTCCTCGAACCGTCATGGCACGAGGGCGCGGATCCGGTGCCGAGCAGCAGCGACCTTTTGCGGATCTGCCGGGCGGCGTGCGGCCGGAGTCGCTGCTCCGGCTACTTCAGGCTTCGCGCGGCTACGCGAATTTCAGGTTGCCGCGGAGAAAGTCAGACGAGCTCGCGGACTCGCTCGTGGAGTTGCGTGAGGGCGATCTTCGTGCGGTTGGGTTCGCCTCGGACCAAAGACTCGGCGAATTTGATGGCTTGCGATGCTGTGATTTTGGGTGGCATCGGCGCGGAGAATTCGTCGACTACGGCCTCGACGAGCATGGGGCCCTGGTTGCTCACGGCAGCGTCGAGTTGCTGGCCACAGGCGGCGGGCTCGGTGATCTGCATCGCGCTAATGCCGCAGCCGCGGGCGATCATGACGTAGTCCGCCGGGTAGAGGTCGCAGGCGTACTCGGGATTGCCGAGGAAGATCATCTGCTCCCACT
>CAZSWI010000417.1:0-2840 GCA_964610635.1 uncultured Acidobacterium sp. | reverse complement strand
AAGTAAAGATGGGATACATAACGAGCGCGGACTGCACGCTGACGAAGCTGCGGACGCCGGAGTCTCCACGCTCGAACTCCTGCATAACGAGGCCGTATTCCACGTTGGACATGCCGGCGCAGCCGTACCCGTGCAGGTTGGCGCCGAAGAAGCCGAGGTGGCCCATCTGCGGGACAAGCTCGCGGGGGAAGCGCCCCTCGCGATTGCACTCTTCGATGATGGGAACCAGGTTGTCTTCGATGAATTGGCGCGCTGTGTCGCGGGCCATGCGCTCGTCTTCGGTGAGAAGGCTGTCGAATCCGATGAAGTCGACGCCCTTAAAAGGGAAGGCCATAGATAGAGTTCACCCCGGAAGGGTGATGATATCGTTTCCGGGGTCCCGGGGCGGAATCCGGTTCTGAGGCGAGGGATCAGGGTCGCGCAGGTGACAATTGGTACCCCCGGGGCTGGGTGGCGGTTTGCGAGGACCCCGGAAATGGGGGATGATGACAAGGAGTGGAAATGAGGACTCACCATGGCTGGCGATCTGCAACTCACCTGTAGCGACTGTGGGCAGGAATTCACCTTTACGAGCGAGGACCAGGCGTTCTTCCAGGAGCGCGGTTACTCGGCGCCCAAGCGCTGCAAACCGTGCCGTCAGGCAAAGAAGAACGAACAAGGAGGCGGCGGCGGGGGTGGAGGATACCAGCGAGCCGAGTCCAGAGGAACCGCGGTGGTCTGCTCCGGATGTGGGCAGCAGACGACTGTGCCCTTCGAACCGCGTGGCGATCGACCGGTGTACTGCCGCGATTGCTATAACGCGCAGAAAGGCGGCGGCGCGGGTGCAGGACGCGGCGCAAGCCGCAGCGGCGGCCGCGGGCGCTACTAAGCGGATCTGAGTTCACCTGAATCCCGGCGGCCAGGTGCGGCCGCCGCGGCATTTGTGTTGCCCGAAACGATGCTGAGGCTCGCCGGTTTTATGCGGCGTTTTCGAATTTCTTCGAGCTCTGACTCCTCGAGGGTGTCTGACCGACTTCACCGGGGTCGCTTGCGTCTTCGTGGCCGGTTTCTTCCTGGCGGCGCTGCTCCGGATGCTCGCCGACGGCGGGGCGTGGTTTCTGGTTGGTGGAGTCCTGGCTCATGGGATCCCTCTCATGGAGATGAGATGCAATCCACCGGAGCATTCGTGGTGGGTACTCAGGTCAGTTATTTTCGAGCAGGCTTTTCACCGCATGGTGAAGTTTGGCGGTGATTTGTTCCGGTGTCTCATCCTGGGCAAAGCGCATCGGTTCACCAATGTGGACCGTTATCTTGCCTGAGCGGAACCAGCCTTTGCCGCGCTGCTTGAGTTCGCTGAGTCCCACCAGCGCCACCGGAACGACCGGCGCGCCGGATTCGCGGACCAGGAGGCCGATGCCAGGCCGAAAAGGTTGCAGTCCGGTGTCGGTCCGGCGGCCTTCGGGGAAAACAACGACGTTGTAGCCTCGGTCCAGTGCCTCGCCGGCATGCTGGAACGAGCGGCGGAACCCAGCGCTGCGCGGCAGCGGAAAGACATTGTAAAGCGCGGTGATCAGCAGCCACGCGGCGGGGCCCAGGACGTCGAGAAAGGGGGTGACGGCGCGACCTTCGGGTCCAACGTTGCGCATGTGGCGAAAATCGCGGAGCATGTTGCCAGCCATGGCTGCGGCAACTCGGCGTCGCATTGGTCCTGGGAGACCGTAGAGGATGAGGGGCACATCGTAAGCGGTGACGTGGTTGGCGATGAGCAGGACGGGGCCTTCGAGATGGAGGTTTGCCGATCGCTCGGATTCGAGGCTCGCCGATCGCTCGACGCGGGGTTTGGCGAGCAGGCGCACCAGCGGCTGGGAGATAAGCTCGAGGTAGGCGATGCGCAACAGACGCACGGGCCACCACCAGGGCCAGCGGGGGTAGATGTCCTGTTCGCTGGGCTTGCGGGGTTCGTCTTCTGGACGAACGGGCGCTGTCTCCGGGGCGCCTGGCATCTCGGGAGCGTCTGGCGCCGGACCCACGGCCACTGGTTCCATGCCGAGTTCGCGGCGCAGATTGCCGAGGGTGACGAGACGCTCGAGCGCGTCGTCGTCCAGCACGAGTCCGAGCCGCTGCTCAAGCTCGGACTGCAACTGGACTCGCCCCAGGCTGTCGAGGCCGAGGTCTTCGGAAAGGCGCGCATCGTCGCTGGTGGTTCCGGCAGTGGCGTGGCTGATGGAGAGGATGAGCGCCAGGAGCGGATCGGACGCTGTGGCGCCATCGCCTGACGCGGGACGCTGAGCGTTCACCCATTCGGTCACCCTGGGACGGCGAACCTTGCCCGTGGATGTGCGCGGCAGGTCGAGCTCCGGCCAGAGGCGCCACTGGTGGATCTGCTGATATTCCGCAAGCTGGCGATTGGCGGCGACGATGGCTTCATGCGCCTGTTCCTTCGATCCACGAAACAGCAGAACGGCGACGGGCTCGGTTCCGGCGGTGGACAGGAGCGGAACGACGGCGGAGGCCTGAACGCCGGGCTGCGCGTTCAGCGCCGCTTCTACATCCTCGGGATGGATGTTGACGCCGGATGGTGTGACGATGACCTGGCTTTTGCGCCCGACGAAGCGAAGCTGCCCTTCTTCGTCGCGCTGCGCGAGGTCGCCGGTGGCGAGCCATTCCGACTCGTTCTGCCTGAGTGCTCCGTGTTGCCAGGTGGATCGAGAAACGACATCGCCGCGAACCAGTATTTCGCCCTCGCCGGTGATGCGCACATCGCGCCCGGGAAGAACTTTGCCGATGGTGCCCTGAGCGGCTTTGAAGGGGTGATTCAGGGTAATGACCGCAGAGGTTTCAGTCATGCCGTAGCCCTGGAC
>CAZSWI010000416.1:0-2844 GCA_964610635.1 uncultured Acidobacterium sp. | reverse complement strand
TATGGGATGTGGGTGGTGGTGAAGTTGCACCAGGCCGGGGAGTCGGTGATGGTGGGGCTGAACCTGGTGTTTTTCTTGTATCTGGTGCGGCCTGAGGTGCGGGCACGGCTGCGGTAAAGCAGGCAAAAGGGAACAGGGAACAGGGATCAGGGGACAGGAGACGTTGAGCAGGAAGAGCGGCGAATCGTGGGAAATCTTCGCTAAGCCGCCGGGAACGGAAAGTGCACGCCTGTGAGTTGTTCGGAGACCTGCCAAAGGCGAGCGGCCATGACTTCGTCATAGGCCTGGTTCTCGGCGCGGACTTCGACGGGGTAGCCGCGCATCTCGCGGAAGCCGTGGGGGCCGTAGAAGCGGCCACCGTGAACATCGTGGGATGTGGCGGCGTAGAGGGTGGGCAGTGCGCCCTGGGCGTCGGACTGCGCGAAAAGAGAGATGACGATCGGTCCGATCTTCGCCTCGGGGCCAGTTCCCTGCCCTGGTCCGGCGGCGAAGATGTTGGTTTTGGAGACGCCGGGATGCACGACGATGCTAAGGGCGGGCGCGTGGGCGCGTTCGAGACGGCGCTGGAGTTCAAAAGCGAAGAGAAGGTTCGCGAGCTTGGTGCGGCGGTAGGCAGGCCAGGGTTTATAGTCGCGCTCCCAGTTGAGGTTGTCGAAGTCCATCGTAGCGCCGCGATGGGCGATAGAGCTGACGGAGATGATGCGCGCGGGTGCGGTGGTTGAAGACTTGAGGAGCGCGGGAAGCAGGAGACCGGTTAGGGCGAAGTGGCCGAAGTGGTTGGTGCCGAGCTGGAGCTCGAATCCGTCGGGGGTGAGGCGGCGCTGGGGGATGGCCATAATGCCCGCGTTGTCGATGAGGAGGTCGAGGCGCTGGTTGGTGGCGAGGAAGGATTGGGCAGCGGCGCGGACGGAGGCGAGGCTGGCGAGGTCGAGGATGGCAATTTCGAGCTTCGCCGTTGGGATTTCAGCGAGGATGCGCAGGCGGGCGGCTTCGGCTTTGGCCCGATCGCGGCAGGCGAGGACGACGGTGGCGCCGGCGCGTGCGAGCTCGAGGGCGGCGTGGTAGCCGATGCCACTGTTGGCCCCGGTGATGTACGCGAGCTTTCCGGGTTGTGGAGGGATTTGGCGGGCGGTCCAGTGGGCCATCATTGGTCTCCTTACGCGGGGCTGAACCCCATTCTCTATCAAGCTGATCTTGCACGGCCAAACAGGTTTATCCGGCTAACGGTTTTCTTGCCGGTTCTCCTCCAGCAACTTCGATTGCCTCCAAAGCGCAGACTAAAATCTGCGGTCGGGAACCAGCACTCTCACCGCACCTATGGGGTGAGGCTGGCTGTGAGTTGGGTGTTGAGGCTGTGGAGATCTGATGGTGCGGCGGGGTTGGCGGAGTACCTCAGATTGGGATTGTTATGCTCGTGCGCCGTACGCTGGTGAGAGAGGAAGACGATGCGGAGAGCCGGGCGGTTCGCTTTTGCGATGGCGTTGCTGGTTGCGGGGTTGCTGGTTGCGGGGGCTGGGGCGCAGACGCGGTTCCACGTGGGCGTGACGAACCGGGCATTTCTGAGCGGGGACGCTTCGTACGATTGGCGGGGAGCGAAGACGCATGCGCTGCTGACGACGATCTGGTATCCGGCTGACGCGGAGGCGGTCGAGACCGAGCAGTGGGTGGGTGATCCGGCACATCCTTTTGCGAGCGCGGGGCGAGCGGCTCGGGATGCGAGGATGGCGGGGGCGCCGGCAAAGTTTCCGCTGATTTTGGTGTCGCATGGGACGGGCGGATCGGCGCTGATGATGGCGTGGTTGGGGACGGAGCTGGCAGCTCATGGGTATATCGCGGTGGCGGTGAATCATCCTGGGAATAACGCGGTGGATGGGTACACGGTGCAGGGGTTCACGCTGGGGTGGGAGCGGGCGGTGGACCTAAGCCGAGTGCTGGATGGGATGCTGGCGGACGAGCGGTTTGGGCCGCGGATCGACGCCGGACGGGTGGGGGCGGCGGGGTTTTCGCTGGGTGGGTACACGATGATGGTGCTGGCTGGAGCTGTGGGAACGCCGTTCGATTTGCAGAAGCTCGAACCGGGATGCATCGAGGGGAAGGTCTGGGATCTGATGTGCTATTCGCCTCCGGAATTTCGGGGGTTGACGGCGAAGGCGATTGCTTTGGCAAAGTCGGATGCGGGGTATCGGGCTGCCTTGCAGCAGTCGGCGGTGGCGCATCGGGATGCTCGGGTGCGCGCGGTATTTGCGATTGCGCCAGTCGATATTCGGCTGAGTCCGGAGAGCCTCAGGCGAATTTCTATACCGGTAGAGATTGTGGTGGGCGCGGGCGACCCGATCGCGGTTCCGAAGGCGAATGCGGAAGTGCTTGCGCGGGCGATTCCTGGCGCAATGCTGAGGGTTTATCCGGGTGGCGCGGGGCATTACACGTTTCTGGATACGTGCAGCGCGATGGGGCGGCAGCAATCGGCGGGTTTCTGCGTGGACTCGGCGGGGGTGGATCGGGATGCGGTTCACGCTGAGGCGGCACGACAGGCGGTGCATTTCTTTGGGCAAAAGCTGCGATGATGCGATGCGATGCGGACGAGACCTCGGAATGAGGAAGATGAAACATTCCTGGGATTTCCACATCTAAAAGACAGGATTTGATCTCAGGACACGACTTTCTCTCGATCTGGACTGCTATAGAGCGGCAGACCCTGGCGAGGTCAGGTATTTTTTGTGATATTCTGAGTGCCCGGGGAGACGTGCGCCCTCTGCCTGCCGGCCTTTGAGCCGAACTGGCTTTCGCCTCTGATGGCCCTGACCGCACCTCGTCCACTCCAGGTGAGACAGATCCGAAAATTCA
>CAZSWI010000415.1:0-2847 GCA_964610635.1 uncultured Acidobacterium sp. | reverse complement strand
CGCCGTCGGAGATCCGCTGGGCGAGGCCTTCGACGATGGCGGTTTTGCCGACGCCAGGTTCGCCGATGAGGACGGGGTTGTTTTTGGTGCGGCGGCAGAGGATCTGGACCACGCGCTCCAGTTCCTGATCGCGGCCGACGAGAGGATCGAGCTGAGAATCCATGGCAGCCTGGGTGAGGTCGCGCGAGAACTCGGCAAGAAGCGAAGATTCGCGGTTGCGCTGCTGTTGCGGAGCCTTTTCCTGCGTGGCGCGGGCGAGCTCTTCGCGGACGGCGAGCAGCTTCAGGCCGCGCTCGTGGAGGATCTCCGAGGCGAAGCATTTTTCTTCGCGCAGGAGGCCGAGGAGCAGATGCTCGGTGCCGATGTGCTTGTGGGAGAGGCGCTCGGCCTCTTCTGCGGCGTAGGCGAGCACGCGCTTGCACTCGTTGGAGAGGGGGAGATCGACGGAAGTCGATACCTTCTCACGAATGGTGGTGTGGCCTTCAATTTGTTTACGGATGGATTCAACCGAGGCGTGCGAGCGAAGAAAGCGGTTGGTGAGTGCCTTATCTTCGCGCAGGAGGCCGAGCAGGAGGTGCTCGGTTTCGATGTATGGGGATCCGAACTGGCTGGCCTCATACCTGGCGAAGAAGATGACGCGCCGCGCTTTTTCAGTATAGCGTTCGAACATATTTCCTCTTGAGAGACTCCGTTTGCTGTCCAGGATGCCGGTCGTTGTGCCGGCGCCGGTGGAGGCAATCGGGACTCTTCTTCCTGTGAGTCTCGGTACAACTGAGACTCGGACCGCCGCCCGTGCCAAAAATCCAGGGGCAAAGCCGGGCGACCCTGAGGCTGGTGCGTTCGTCCGCATCCATCCCACTTTGCGAGATCGGCGGGGAACCATCCAGTTTCCAGCCTTCGACGCGATCCCGTTCCTTACAAACCCTGCTTCCAATTATCCGTCGCCGGACCGGTAAATCAGACCGACAGCGGAGAAACTTCTTCCAGACGGCCTTTATCGAGCCGCAAAACTCTTGTACAGCGTCGCGCCAGCGCCAGGTTGTGGGTCACAATGACCGAGGTAAGGCGATGCAGCCGGTGCAGGCGGTTGATGAGATTGAAGACCATTTCCGCGGTAAGGCTGTCGAGATCGCCAGTGGGCTCGTCGGCCAGCAGCAGCTTCGGCTGGGTGACCAGGGCGCGGGCGATGGAGACGCGCTGCTGCTCGCCCCCGGAGAGTTCTCCGGAGCGATGCATGAGCCGGTCGCCAAGTTCGACTTCGTTCAACCATTGCTCCGCGGTTCTGAAGGCCAGGGCCTTCGACTTTCCCCTGGCGAGCAGGGGCATGGCAACGTTCTCCAGCGCGGTGAATTCCGGCAAGAGGTAATGAAACTGCCAGACGTAGCCGACTTCGCGATTGCGAAACGTGGCTGCCTGTCCAGGGGTGAGGTTACGCAACTGGGTTGACGCGCAGTATACGTCCCCGGCGGAGGGGGTATCAAGCGCGCCGAGCATGTGCAAAAGGGTGCTTTTTCCGGCACCGGACTGGCCGACGATGGCGAGCATTTCACCCTGCGCGACTTCGAAGGTGACGGAGTCGAACAGGGTCAAACGGCCGCGGCCGGTGATGTAGTCTTTGCGGAGATTTTTGACGCTGACGATTGGATGATCGGCACCCGGCAAAGGGCGCAGCCCGAGTGGCTGAACTTTGTGGGCGAGCAAATCGGCGGCGGGCACCGTCTCCATACCTACCTGTACCACTCAAACTCCCAAAAAGGAAGATGGGAGTTACTCCTTTGGACGCAATGGGAAGGAAAAGCGGTACAGGAGTACCGAATGTGCAATTACTGCGGGCCACAATAGCGCGAAACAGCGCATATTGTAGGGGCGCGGGCTGCCGTGGATTGCCGGCGAGACGCGCTGAACCCGCCGTTTAATAGGAGCGCACGTTCGGGACTTTCCTGTTTTCTCAAGTCGCCGAGTGTCAGCCGGACAATGCCCTCAGTCGTCCAGCTTTCCCAATTCACGGCATCTCGTCCATATACTCAGGTTGGGATCTATTGCGCTTGACTACGGCTTACCTGAACCGCATCGCCACGGCCGTACCCGAGCACGATGTCCATGAGGCCTTCGTTGTTTTCGCGGAGAAGATGCTTGCCGACCCGCGGCTGCGCACGGTTTTCCGCCGCATGGTGAGCCGCGCCAACATCGCGCATCGCTATTCATTCCTCGATCCGCGCAGAGGTTCGGGCCCAATCTCGCCACATGACGCGCATGAGTTTTATCGGCCAGGGAATTTTCCCAGCACGGCGCGGCGCATGGAGCTGTTTGAGCAGAACGCTCCGGTGCTGATGAGGAACGCCGTGGACCGGCTAGCGCTCAATGAGGAGGAACGCTCCGGTATTACGCATGTGCTGGTGACCTGCTGCACGGGGTTTTATGCGCCGGGGCTGGACTTTGAGATCGTCGACCACCTGGGGCTTTCGGCGGGTGTGGAGCGCACGATGGTTGGATTCATGGGATGCTATGCCGCGATGAACGCGCTGAAGCTGGCGCGGCACATTATGCGTTCAGAACCGAAGGCGGGTGTGCTCATGCTGAACCTGGAGCTGTGTACGCTGCACTTCCAGGAGACGCAGGAGCTGGAGCAGGTGCTCTCATTTTTGATATTTGCCGATGGTGCGGCGGCGAGTCTGATTACCGCGCTCGAACAGGGGTTCGCGCTCGACGGCTTCAAGGCAGTGATGGTGCCCGAGACGAGGGGGCTGATTACGTGGAAAATCCGCGACCTGGGATTTGACATGCTCCTCTCCGGGCAGGTGCCGGCGGAGTTAGGCCGCGCGCTGCACGAGAGCGAGTTAATGGCCG
>CAZSWI010000414.1:0-2859 GCA_964610635.1 uncultured Acidobacterium sp. | reverse complement strand
CCAGAAGGAACAGGGTGCAGAAGGGTACAGGGTACAGGGTACAGGGTGCAGGGTACAGGGTACAGAAGAGCGATCAGCGTACAGCGGTCAGGGTTCAGGAAGGACGAAAAACGGTACTGGTTCAGTTATTGGCTTAGTTGGGCGGCGAAGCTGTCGAGGGCGAGGGAGCGGAGAAGGTTGCGGCGCATGCCGGATTCGACCTGGCGGAGGCCGCGGGCTGCGGATTCGATCCAGTCGAAGGTGACGGCGGCGGACATGGCAGCGAGTTCGCGTTGGAGATCGATGTTGCGGATGAGGTGCGGGGTTTCGGATTTGAGGAGCAGTAGATCTTCGAGGAGCGAGGATGCGGCGCGGAGGAGGGCTTCGGTTTTTTCCTGGCCTTCGGCTCCGGCGCGGTAGGTTTCGGTGACTTTGAAGAGGTCCGATGCGTCGTTCGCCCCGCTTGCGTTACGCAGCAGGACGAGGGCATCGGCGCGGCTGGCGAGGTATGCGGGGAGATCGAAGTGGAGGGCGCGGCCGATGGCGCCTTCCGCGAGGCGGGAGATGAGGGCGCGTTCGGGGGGCTTGGAGTGGGGATGGCGCTCGACGAGTAGCTTTTCTATCTGGTCGGTGGGGATGGCGCCGAGGCGGAAGATCTGGGCGCGGGAGCGGATGGTGGGGAGGAGTTCGCCGGTGTTTTCAGCAAGCAGGATGATGGTGGCGTGGGGCGGCGGTTCTTCGAGGACTTTGAGGAGGGAGTTGGCGGCTTCTTTCATGAAGGAGGCGCTGGTAAAGATGGAGAAGGCGCGGCGGGCTTCGGCAGGGACGCGGTAGATTTCGCGGGTGAGGACGCGGACCTGGCCGATTTTGATGAGGAGCTGTGGCGGATCGGGTGGGATGACGAGGATATCGGGGTGAGTCTGGATGAGGATGCGGGTATCGCGCTTGTCGGCGTCGCGGAGGTCTTCACGGGCAGCGATGGCTTCGGCTATGCGGGCGTCGAGGTCGAGGGCCTGGCCGATGCGCTGACAGTTTGTACAGCGGCCGCAGAAATCGGGGAGGTTGTCGGACGTTTGGGGGTTGAGGCAGTTGGCGGTCTGGGCGAGCATGATGGCGAGGGTGTATTTGCCGGAGCCGCGGGGTCCGGCGAGGATGAGCGAGTGCGGGAGGCGACCGGCGGCGATGGATTCGCGGAGGTGGCGGACGGTGGGCTCGTTGCCGAGGAAGTCGCGGAAGGGCACGGGTCTAGGGTATCGCGGAGAGAGTTTAGAGTTTAGGGATTAGAGTTTAGAGTTTAGGGATTAGAGTTTAGGGATTAGAGTTTAGAACGCCGATCCATGGGCCAATCACAGTTTGTGGTTGCAGCCAGGACTTCGGGTGGGAACTTCGTGCGGGGCAGGTTGTCTGAGGCGCGAAATCGAGGTAGGGTGGGGTCTTTCGCGGAAGCACGGAGGTATTGGCGCTTCGAAACCCGCTCGTTCTTTATCCAATACTGTGGATATCCACGCCTCAATCTTCGTCGATGATTCCACTCGCGCCGGATGCCGTGCTGCAGGCTGTCCTTTGTACGGCTCTGCAAACGTCACCACGGTATTTCCGTTGGAGTCGGCTTCGAAGTAGTACATCGTGCCGTGTGTGACGCCATTCTTCAGCGGTACTTCGAGTCCCAACTGGCCGTCTTTGCCGAAGGACCGAAGGCCTACGATCCTGCCATCGAGAACATACTCCGCCTTGTGCTTCGCGCGGTTCGGCTCATAAGTCGAAGCCACGCGCTCACGAGCTGCCTTCGGAATAGAAGATCGGTAATGTTTCACGACTGGTCGATTCTATGGCGGAGTTACGCGACGGAGTTGGTGCGGATTACTTCTTTGTAGAAGTCGTAGGAGAGCTTGGGGGTGCGGACCTGGGTTTTGAAGTCGACGTAAGTGATGCCGAAGCGCTTCGAGAAACCGGAGGCCCATTCGTAGTTGTCGAGGAGGCTCCAGAGGAAGTAGCCGTGGATGGGGACGCCTTCGGCTATGCCTCGCTGCATTTGGCTGAAGTAGTTGCGCAGATACATTACTCGATCGCTGTCGAGGACCTTTCCATCGGGATGGAGAATGTCGTCGGAGGAGCAGCCATTTTCGGTGATGTAGATGGTTTTGACGCCCCAGATTTGGGAGACGAGTTTGGGGGTCCAGTAGAGAGCCTGCGGATTGAGGAAGAGCCAGTCGGAGGCCATGTGGGGATAGGTGGAGGGGCGCGGGACCATCATGAAGCCGTCTGTGTCTGAGGGGACGGCTTCCTGGGTTGTGTAGATGTTGATGCCGAGGAAGTCGAGGGGCGTAGAGATGATTTTGAGTTCTTCGGGGGTGAAGCGGGGCGCGTCGGCGCCAAGGGTGCGGAGGTAGCGATCGGTGTAGCGGCCTTCGAGGACGACGGTGATGTATTGGGCATTGATTTCGCGGAGGGCGAGTTCGGAGGCGCGAATGTGGGCTTCGTCCTCGATGGCGGGCATGGCTCCGGAGATGTCTTCGGCGAGACCGACCTGGACGGGGCGAGTGGCGGCGGCGCGGATAGCCTGGACGGCGAGTCCGTGAGCGAGGACGGCGTTGTGGCGGGTCTGTGCGACCTCTCGGCGAGACAGGCGAAGGCCGGGCGCGAATTCGCCGGTTTGGTAGCCAAGGTCGATGTAAGAACCGAATTCGTTGATGGTCATCCAGTGGGTGATGCGATCGGAGAGCTGGCTGACGGTGTAGTGGGCGTAGTCGGCGAAGGCGTGGCTGGTGGCGACGTTGGTCCAGCCACCTTTGTCCTGGAGGGCCTGGGGAAGATCCCAGTGGAAGAGGGTGCAGAAGGGCTCGATGCCGGCCTCGCGAAGCGCATCCGCAAGGCGCTTAT
>CAZSWI010000413.1:0-2879 GCA_964610635.1 uncultured Acidobacterium sp. | reverse complement strand
GTCGTACGAGATTCCAAAGTGGTTCATCCGATAAGTCCGCGCGCCGGTTTTTATCCATTCACCCAGGCAAACGTTCCCGGTAAGGGGAGCACGCAGGCCGGACATATTGATCTCCGTGCCGTCACTGTGCCACTGAGCGTAGCCAGCGTCAACCTCGGTGCCGTCCGGGATGCCATCACTGCCTTCGGAGATCCAATGCTCTTTCCAGGTTCCGACGATGCTCGGTTCATACCTGCTGGCAGCATCGTCGTCGATGATGAAAGCCGCCGGTAGAAGCCGCGCCGAGCCGATCTGGGGCTGCCAACTGGCGCCGTGTGGCGCCGGGCTATATTGGCCGCAGCCGGCATGCGCGTAGGGACCTACTATGGTTGCGAGTGCCAGCCCGCTCAGCACCGGCACAATTTTCCAACTTCCTGATCTCATGACTTCCTCCTCTGCCGGGGAACTTGCCGGCTCAAACGAGATAAGACCCAATTCAAGTTGGGCACAATGCAGGAAGGTAAATTCAAAGGTGAAGAAAGCTGAAGGCGTAAGTCGCTGAACGTGGGGAGAATCCCCCCTCCAGATTTTGACCAATGCTATACTTCAGCGACGCTGCGGAGGGGACGGTGCCATTTGTATCAATTCGGCGACTTCACCCTCCATTGCGGCAAATTTGAGCTCTGCCGCAAAGGCCGCAGGCTCAAGCTTGAGCGGAAGCCTCTCGAACTTCTCATCCTCCTCGTCACCAAACACGGAGAGGTCGTTACCCGGGATGAAATTGCCCGGTGCCTTTGGGAGCGCGAAGTCTTCGTCGATGTCGAACACGGAATTAACACTGCAATCCGTAAGATTCGCCAAATTCTTGGTGATAGTTCGGACCTACCCCAGTTTGTGCTGACGATCTCGGGCTCTGGTTACCGCTTCATCGCACCCGTTACGGCCGTTGAGCCAGAAGTCACCGAACCTGCTCAACCACCCTCAGAGAATTCCGCCGGCCTCCCTCCAGCTCCGCCGAAGATCGCTGCTGCCCCCGTCATTCCATCGGCTGCCAAACCCCTTCGCAGACTCTGGCTCCTCACTGCCCTCTGTGCCTTCGTCATCGTTACCATTTCTATATTTACCCTCGGCCCGCATCCCCTGGCTGCCCGCTTCCTCGATCGAGACCCTCACCCTGCGATCGTCTCGCTCGCCGTTCTCCCCCTCGACAATCTCTCCGGCGATCCCGGCCAGGAGTACTTCGCCGACGGCATGACCGACGAGCTGACCACCATGCTGGCCAAAAACTCGACCTTGCGCATCGTCTCCCGCACCTCCGTCATGCAGTACAAGAAAGCCCGGCGGCCACTCCCCGAAATCGCTCAGGCCCTTCACGTCGACGCCATCCTCGAAGGCTCCGTCGCCCGCGCCGGCTCTCAGGTCCACATGACCCTCCAGCTCATCCGCGCCGACACCGATTCCCACATGTGGGCGGAGAGCTACGATCGCGACGCCAACGCTGTCGCGTTGCCCGACGAGGCAGCCCGGGCGATCGCGACCCGGCTGCATAGTTCCGTGCCCGCCGCAGCTGCGGCGCGCTACGTCAACCCTGAAGCGCACGACGCCTGGCTGCGCGGGCGCTATCTCTGGTTCAAGGATCGCAACGGCGAAGCCGGTCAGTACTTCCGCAAGGCAACCGAAATCCAGCCCGATTACGCCCCAGGCTGGGCCGGCGTGTCAAACTACTACGGCGTCGGCGCTGTCGAAGCCCAACTCGATCCCAGATCCGCCCTTCCTGCAATGGAAGATGCCGCGGCAAAGGCCATGCAGCTCGACCCATCCCTGCCCGAAGCCCACCTCGCCATGGGCGCCGCCTTCTACTTTCACCGCTGGGACTGGGCGGGCGCGGATCGGGAGATCCTTCGCGCCATCGCGCTCGATCCACGCTTCGCCGATCCCTGGCACCTGCGCGCCAAGCTGCTGACTTCGCTCAATCGCTGTCCGGAAGCGATTGAAGCGGAGAGGAAGGCCATGGAGCTCGACCCCTTCGAGCGCCCCTGGGCTTTGGTGCTCGCCTACGACGAGGCGCGGCGGTATGACGCAGCCCTTGAAGAAGCCCGCCTCCATATGGAAACCGATGCCGGAAGTACGGATCTTTTGTGGGTCACGGCCGATACCTGGCGCTCCAAAGGCTCCGGTAAGGAAGCTGCCGAGTCCTGGGAGAAGTTCTTCACAGCCCTGGGCGATTCCCAGAGCGCGGCCGCCATCCAGCGCGCGTATCGGGCTGGCGGCTACCCCGCCGTAGTTCGTTGGCAAATCAGCGCCGCGGAAAGCTCGGAAAACCCCCATTACGTCTCGCCCGTGGTTCTAGCCGGCCTCCACGCTCAGCTCGGCCAGCGGGAACCCACGCTTTCGCTCCTCGAAGAGGGCTACCGCCAGCATTCACCCGGCCTACTCCGGATCCAGTGCGATCCGGCGTACGACTTCCTCCACGACGATCCGCGCTATCGCGCCGTCATTCAAAAGATAGGCCTGCCACCGGCGTATTGAATCTGTTCAGCCCAAAGCACTCATCGAAGCGCTCTTCCGACTTCTGTTTGTGTTATCGGACATAGGGACATTTCAATGGATGAAGTGCTGCACCCTCTCTGGAAAGGACCCGGACCCCTACGCGGGTCGGCCACGATTGCCTCGACGAGCGCATGATCGCCGAGTCTCTCATCGAGCCCTGACCGGTACCGACAAGTCAGCCAGCCACGAGAAATCGGCGTACGCTCCTTCAAAATGACAAGCAGCGTACCCATCAACAGAGTCGCGATCATCCCGTTGGCGAACGGCCGCCCGCTCCCCGAACTGAGCAAAACTGTCTCCCGTCACCACCATTCCAATAGTCGCTAACAGGCCCTAATCCATTTACCCAA
>CAZSWI010000412.1:0-2947 GCA_964610635.1 uncultured Acidobacterium sp. | reverse complement strand
TCCACCAGCCGGATGATCGGGCTGATGTCCTCTTCCGACGTCAGCTTCTCGATCGAAATATTCTCGTCCGAGTTGTCGTCCGCCGACAGCACATCGAAGGTCAGCCCCTCCGACGCCTCGTCCAGCACACGCTGCGACTGCTCCGTCTTTTTCAGCAGATCGGTAATCTGCGACAGCGTCGCTACCCGCGTCACAATCCGCTGCCCCAGCAGTCCGGAGATTTCGTCGAGCATCATCAGCTTGCTCGGATCGCTCACCGCGATCACCAGACGATCCTCTTCCTGCTCCAGCGGCACAAAGTTGTAGCGGAACATCATGTCTACCGGCACGCTCCGCAGCACCTCGTGCTGGATGCGGAAATTCCGCAGGTCGACATACTCCGATCGATACCGGCGAGCCAGCGCCTGAGCCTGCGCGGTCTCGTCCTGCTCGGTCGGCAAAGTCAATGGGGGAGCCTGAGCCATACCAGATACCTCTTTCACTGCCAATGCATCACAAATCGTTGCCGCGCTCAATCCCTAAACAGCCGCACACGGGTCCCACTCCGGTTCGGAGGGGAGCGCCTCACCCGCCAAAATTCGACGCGTTGCTCATCGAGAAAATCGGCAGATACAGCGCGATCAGAATCGTCACCACCACGATGCCCATCACGATCAGAATCGCCGGTTCGATCAGCGCCAGCGCCGCGGTCAGCGCCGTCTGCACGTCTTCCTCAAAAAATTCCGCGACCGAATTCAGCATCTGCGGCAAAGCGCCGGTCGACTCCCCGACCTCGACCATCTCTGTCGAAAGCTCCGGGAAAACCTTCGTGTCTTCCAGACTCTTCGCCAGCCCCTTGCCCTCGCGAACACTCACCACCGCCGCCGTCACCGCCTTGCTGATCCGCCGGCTCGTAATCGACCGCGCCGCCGTCTCGAGCGACGGCACCAGCGGAATGCCTCCGCTCAGCAGCGTCGAAAGCGTGCGCGCGAACATCGCCACCTGGTACTTCAGCCAGATCTTCCCAAACAACGGCAGCCGGATTCGTATGCTGTCGATACGGTCTGCCCCCCGCTCGCTGCGGGCCCATCGCCACACCAGAAATGCGATCAGCGCCACCACCGGCAATATGTAGAGGATGTAATGCTGCGCTCCCGTTCCCAGCGCCAGCATCATCAGCGTCAGCGTCGGCAGCTTCGTCCCAATCTGCTCGTACAGCTTGGCAAACTGCGGCACTACGAACGTCACCAGGAATACAAACATCCCGCAGACCAGCGTGATCAGCAGTGCCGGGTAAATCAAAGACGCCATCAGCTTCTTGCGAAACGCCAGCGTAATGCGCTGGAAAGCCAGATACCGTCCCAGCACCTCTTCCAGATTCCCCGACCGCTCACCCGCCAGCAGCGTCGTCGTATACATCAGCGGGAATCCGCCCTGCGCCTCGAACGCCGACGAGATCGCCTCGCCCGTCCGCACCCGCGCCGCCACATTCTGCAGCTGGCCGGAGAAGTTCGGATTCTTCTGCCCCTTCGCCAGCATCTCCAGCGACCCCAGAATCGGCACGCCGGCTTTGATCAGTGTCAAAAATTGCTGGTTGAAGATCAGGAACTGCTCGAGCTTCGCCTTACGCGCGCCGCCCGTCAGCCCGCGTTGCTTCACCGAGTAGACGTAGTACCCCGCCTGCGAAAAGCGCGTGCGCAGCTCGTCAGCCGTCGCCGCCGACTGCACCTGCTCCTGCACACGGCCTCGCTCA
Organism: uncultured Acidobacterium sp.; assembly: GCA_964610635.1. Taxonomy (GTDB): domain Bacteria; phylum Acidobacteriota; class Terriglobia; order Terriglobales; family Acidobacteriaceae; genus Palsa-343. Next base: position 1,215 of record CAZSWI010000412.1, on the reverse strand, counting down.
TCGGCCAGTCTGATTACAAATTCAGCCATGAATTTGAGCCATGAATTCGGTCACGGGAAAGCCTGCCGAACCCGGAAGACGCTGGTCCTGCACCGTTCCGGTCAGTCGAACCTCTTTTAAGCCTAGCAGTTTGTGAACCCGGGCGCGATGTACGAACTGGTTCCTCGACTAGACGTGCCCGAGGCCCCAATCGCTCAATTTTTAGACGGGTGAGGCAGCTTTCCGGCGTCCAGCTTCGCGATCCGCCCATCCGGCCCAACCACCCACGGCAGGCTCAGGGCGTTCCAGTTGCCGTTATCGAGCGGAGCCCAGGTCTTTCCATCGTCGTAGCTGATGTCTGAGCCATTGGTCCCCGCGGCGATCCAGGCTTTTGCGGCCGCATCCCAGGCCACCGCCGACCGGTAGCCATGCGGAGGCCTTGTGGCAGCTTCACAACGATATTTGAGAAAAATGCCATCCATGGAGCCAACACAGGTAGCCGCGGATCCCGCGGATGAATCCGGGAGCTTGTAGTCCCCGCCAACGGCAACGACAACAGGGATGCCCGATTCAGCCAAATTAGCGCCGATCGAGAATCCCCCGGCTGTGGGCCCGGATGCAAGAGTTGGCGCGGTCTCGCTTGACAAATAGCACGATTTCTTACAAATCATCGGCGTCGCACCCAGGGATTGGATGATGTGTAGGAAATTTTTATCCCCGCCGGTTACAAATAGCCAGGCGAAGGGCGAGTGAAGCTCGAGTAGTGATGAGTTACTAGCCGCAAAGATTGATTCGGAAGCGACATGGTCCTTGCTCATCGCTGCCCACACAGATCGAGTATCCAGCGGTCGCCAGGTTGTCCCTCTATCCCACGTGCCAAGGATCGGGAAGTAGGATGGATACTGCCGGATCGAGAACTTCCAGAAGTAACGGCGGCCCGGTACCGGATCTCCGATAACCAGTCCGGTTTTGTCGCCGGTCATCTGCAAAACATCCCAAAACCCATCCTTATCCGGATTCGTAAACAACAGCGTCCAGTGCGAGCACCCATCCGTCGTCTTATAAAGCCGCGACGCATCCCCAGGCCCACTCGACATCACAATCGCTGTGTTCGCGTCCCACGCCCAAATGCCGCGAAAATCCAGCTTCTCGGCCCCGGGCGGCATCGCGCACGATTGCCACTCATACCCGCCATCCTCTGTCCGCAGAACCGTTCCATTCGTCCCGCTCGCCCAG
>CAZSWI010000411.1:0-2995 GCA_964610635.1 uncultured Acidobacterium sp. | reverse complement strand
ACACCCAACCCAGCGAAGGCCAGGTTCACCCCACAGCAAGCAGCAAACTCCCCTGCCATCCGAAGGTCAACGCGACTCGATTCCGGTTCCACTCCAAAGTACTGCCCGGCCCCCGTTTTGGAGTGACAACTCTTTCCGCAAACTGTTCAGCCGTTCCGAAAAGGCTCACAATGACAGGCTTTCAGCCCTGAGTGGCTACTCGGGGGATCCTGATCCGGGAGTTTCCCCCGCCGAAAACACCGGTCCCGGCTTACTCTGCCGCCACCCGTGTCCCAGCCTTCGGAAAATTCACCCGGTACTCCGTGACGATCTTCTGCATCGCCGCGCCCAGCACCGACAGCGGATCGGTCCCCGCCCGCAGCTTCCCCTCCGGCGCCACTGCCATCCTCACGCTGTCATTGGTCGTCAGATAGAAGTTCACATCCCCCAGCGAAGGCAGCGGGGTAATTTCAGTCCGTTCGAAGTGGAGCCGCATCCCGGTCGCCACTTTTACCGCGTGCAGCGCCGCTCCCCGAATCGCAGGAGATCTCTCGCTTCCGCCAACCAATCCGCCCCCGCTGCTCAAGTACAGGCTCGCCGTGCCATCCGCCGCTGCCAACACCGTCACCGTGCCCTTATCCACGTGCCAGTCCATCAACACAATGTGTACCGCATCCCTCTCCAGCTTCGGCAGCCGTATTTCAAAGGCAAGGCGCCGCATCTGCGCGTACACACCCGGGTCGGCTTTGCGCGCCTTCTCCATATGTCTCGAAAGACTACTCCATTCCGTATCTTCCGCTGCAAAACCTCTCGCTTGCCCCGGCCGAAGCCAGGCGATATATATGAGTTTTCGACCCCAATCCCCAACGAGCTTTCAAGCACCCCTGCAGAAAAATACAGGTCGGAGCCTCCACTTCCTGGGGTAGTCAACTATCCTCGACCCTTCTATTCTGACCTCGTCGTCCCTGAGTTCGCAAAGAGGCCTTCGAAAAAATAATCAATCCCTCGGCAATGCAATCGGCTCAATATTCCCGAGAGGAATTCTCCACGCATTACCAGGAAAGGAAAACCTATGCCCACCACTCAAGAACTCATCGAACGCCAGAAATCGCCCCTCCACACCCCTTCCGACATCGATCCAAAAGCCGTCACTGATTTAACCGGAGCCCTCAACGCACTCCTCGCCGACGTTTTCTCCCTCTATCTCAAGACCAAAAACTTCCACTGGCACATGAGCGGTCCCCACTTCCGCGATTATCATCTCCTCCTCGACGACCACGGAGACCAGCTCTTCGCCATGACCGACGACATCGCCGAGCGCGTCCGCAAAATCGGCGGCACAACCATCCGCTCCATCGGCCACATCGCCCGTCTCCAGCGCATCCCCGACAACGATGCCGGCTTCGTCGACGCCCCCGATATGCTGTCCGAACTCCGCGAAGACGAAAAAGCCCTCGTCCTCAGCATGCGCTCCGTCCATAACCTCTGCGACGACTCCGGAGATGTCGCCACCGCCAGCCTTCTCGAAAACTGGATCGATCAGACCCAGCGCCGCATCTGGTTCCTTTTCGAAGCTACCCGGTAAGGCCCGCCCCCAGGCCCATCGACGGAAGAAATGCGAAGGCCCTGAACCGATTTCTTCCACTCCATCCAATTCTGCGAGCGATCCGCTCCGCACAGAACCACGTAAGGAGAATCCCTATGACCACCATTACCACCAAAGACGGCGCCCAGATTTTCTACAAAGACTGGGGCACAGGCCAACCCATCGTCTTCAGCCACGGCTGGCCGCTCAGCGCCGACGACTGGGACGCCCAAATGCTCTTCTTCGGCCAGCGCGGCTATCGCGTCATCGCCCTCGACCGCAGGGGCCACGGCCGCTCCACTCAAACCTGGGATGGCAACGACATGGATACCTACGCCGACGACCTCGCCGCCCTCACTGAAAAGCTCGACCTCAAAAACGCCATCCACGTAGGCCACTCCACCGGAGGCGGCGAAGTCGCCCGCTACATCGGCCGCCACGGAACAAAACGCGTCGCCATGGCCGTGCTCATCAGCGCCGTGCCGCCACTGATGCTGAAGACCGATAAGAACCCCGGCGGTTTGCCCCTCTCCGTCTTCGACGGACTCAGAGCCGCACTCGTCGCCAATCGCGCCCAGTTCTACATTGACATCACCCTCCCCTTCTATGGTTACAACCGCCCCGGCGCCAAAATCTCTGAAGGCATCCGCCAACACTGGTGGGACCAGGGAATGATGGGCGGCGTGAAACCCCACTACGACTGCATCAAGGCCTTCTCTGAAACCGACTTCACCGATGATCTGAAGAAGTTCGATGTCCCCACCCTCATCCTCCATGGCGACGACGATCAGATCGTCCCCATCGGCGCCGCAGGTCTGATGTCCGCAAAGATCGTGAAGAACGCCACGCTCAAGGTCTATCCCGGCTACCCCCACGGAGCCTTCACCATTTACGCCGACGAATTCAACAACGACATGCTTACCTTCTTCAAAAAAGCAGAGCGAATCGCCGCATAACTACCCGCTAACTGCTTCATAACTGGCGATCAGGGCCGCGCTTTCATCCGAAGCGCGGCCTTCTTAGGCGAGACATACTACCGCAAACCGGCAGCTGCATTCTCACCCAACCATAACCACCGTCGTTTGCAAGCTCACACGCCACCACCCGTAACCAAAGAACAGAAGTGTCATCCTGAGCGAAGCATCCGAATTCGTTGCGCCCGCTTTTGGCGCAACAAAGAATTCAGGAGCAAGTCGAAGAGCCTGGCCTGAGCGAGTCGGCGCAGCCGGCGAGTCGAACGGCTCCCGCATTTCCCCGGCGAGCCGATCTTGGCGCGATGGGGTGGGAAGGGGAATCGGTCGCGAAGCGGCCGACTAAATCTAAAGCGGGAGGATCGGCCCCTCGCATCAGGCCCAATCCAATCAATGAGTGACTCGGCGATTTAGCAGGAACCGATTCTGCACTCCCCAGACGAATCGATCCAGGCCGGCT
>CAZSWI010000410.1:0-3007 GCA_964610635.1 uncultured Acidobacterium sp. | reverse complement strand
AGATGGTGGCCAGGGACGGGATCGAACCGCCGACGCCGGCCTTTTCAGGGCCGCGCTCTACCACTGAGCTACCTGGCCGCCGGAGGGATCCAGCTGGGAAAGGAGTTGTGGAATTGCGGCAGCGGAAACGCCGCACTCAACCATCAACCTCAGCAGTATAACAAACCGCATCGGACTCCGACTAAATCCAATTCCAACGCGGTTAGCCCTCAACACGGCGTGCGCCGGCTAAATTCCAGCATCCAACCAGAAACAGGAGAGCCCCGGACCATGACCCCGACGCGGAACGAAACACCCGAAAGCCCAACGACAGCCGCCGACGCCTGCTCGGGCGAGATCGACCGCAACGCCCCGGCGGGGAGCAGGAACTCGCTGGGCGCGGAAAGCGATTGCAACGGCCGCCCAACCACGGATGACAGCGTTGTCGAGGCGAAGGATGAGCTGCCCCCGATTCCTGTTCCGCCCAATTTGTAAATTGGGGCCGCAGCAACTGGCGGCAACGAAAAGGGTGCCGCGAGAGCGCCACCATTTCCGATGGAGGGGGAAATTACCGGAACAAGGTCAGCAGGCCGCGCACCGCGGCCACGAGCCCAACCCACAGGATCCCGCTCAGCAGAATCCCGCAAACCGCTCCACGCGCAGGAGCGATCAATTGCTCATCCTGCTCTAACTCAGCCGCCGAGCGAAGATCCGCTCTCCCCTCATGCCAGCGGCCCGCAGCATCGTACCCCGTGCCATAACGAATCGCTTCAATGGAGATCAACATGTTCAGCTCCTCTCCGCCTGCCCAATTCCATGAATTGAAATAGTCGCAGAGCCGCTTGCACACTGAATGTGACCTAAATCACCAGGCTCAATCCGCTGGGAACCAACCCGGTAACCGAGACGCCATTCAACATGTTTACGAAGCGAGGGCGTAGACGCAGTGCGCAGGCAGGGGAAGGTAGGCCACTCGCTGCAACCAAAGTCCAGGGGCCTCGCGGTTCCTTTGGCTCTGGCCCGTTTCCTGACGCTCCGCTACGCCCGCAAGCGGCTGCGCAGATCCTCCGGTAGCCGGTCCTGCAGCACGCGCGCCTGCTCGATGGCCACGCCCGTGAGGTAAACCGGTGCGGGGGTTGCGATCGCCACCAGGATCCACGCCGCCAACGAGGCCAGCAAACCCAGGATTGCAGCTGCCTGCAGGGTGAACACCACTGCCCTGTGTTCCAGATGCATCACGACGGCGGCTGTCCGCAGCGGTTCAACATGATGGATGATCGCCAGTGCCAGCAGGAAAGCGGCAATGCACAGAGTACTGAGACCGATCAAAGCCACGTCGATCGTTCGGTGCATTCTCTGCCGCGAGCGGCAGAACGAACACGCGGCCAGGTGTGCCTCGTAATCTATGCGCATCTCGGGCGAGATCCCCGAGATGTCATAACGCCAACCGGATAATATGTCCCCGACGACCGAATCGGTGCATGTGCTCATCGTTTCTGGTCCTCATTTTCCCCTCACCCAGCCAATAGCCCGGCCCAACTGCCATGGGTGAGAATCCAATGCAGGGCGGCTACCCTCTGATTATAAACTAACTAATCCATCAGAGGACAATGGCTTCAAGAGGCCGATCCTGCTCTGCCAGCATCAGGCGATTGGCCAGCAGACTCATTTTGTCCCGCAGAGCCCTTTCCGCGGAGATGCGCGCCAGCTCCGGGAGATTGTTGTTTTCCGAAAGATGCGCGAGCACTACAAAAGCAGCCCCGCCATCGTAGCCCCTGGCCAAAAACTCCGCCGCGGCATCGTTCGAGAGGTGACCCACGCGCGACATCACCCGTTGCTTTATCGACCACGGATAAGGCCCGTCGCGCAACATGTCAACATCATGGTTGGATTCGAGCATGAGCACGTCGCAGCGCCGCAGGTGCACACCGACGTTAGATGGCATGTAACCGAGATCGGTCGCAATGGCGATGCGGACGCCATCCGCCTCAAAAACAAAACCCACCGGATCGGCGGCATCGTGGGGGATGGTAAAGGGCGTAACCGCAATATCCCCAATACGGAACCCGCTGCCGGAGCGGAAATATTCCACTGCGGGAAGGGAAGTCGGGTCCCGCTCCGGCTCGCTCAGAACCTCTTCGGCCGCGGCCTTCTCTTCTTCATCCGGCTCGGCGGTGGCGTCGGCCGAACAGCGAACGCTTCGCATCTTCCGATCAGCTTCGGGCCCCTGATCATCGCTAACTGCGCTCTGCCCCTGAGCCCCTGACTGAGCTCTGCGCTCTGCGCTCTGGGCGGTGCGTTGCGCAAGCCACTCCGCATACGTGATCCGCTTTTGCGGAGTCATCCACCTTACCCAGGCCCGATGGGTCGGCTCGGTGAGATAGACCGGAATCCCCAGCTTCCTGGCGGTTACCGCCATCCCCTGGACGTGGTCCTGATGTTCGTGGGTGATCAGAATCGCGTTGAGCGCCGAGGGATCCTCGCCGGCAGCCTTCATGCGCTTGATCAGCTCGCGGCATGAGAGCCCGGCGTCGATTAGAATCCTCGTCGTCGAGCTGGAGACAACTGTGCTGTTGCCTTTTGAACCGCTGGCCAGCACCGTCATCCGCACCATAATGGCGAGAATACGCCAGAAATATGTGGAAGGCTTGTACTATTGCTCGTGGGCGTCCTCTTTCGGGTACTACTTATAGGAACCGCATTTCCCATTTCGGGGCGGGAAACGCTGGAAGGAGGTTGCGGCATACCCCCCCTCCCCCTCCCCAATTCCCGACGTATTTGAAACGATGAGGGTTCCAGGTGTTATCGAGCTCGATAACACCTTCGCCTTGCTCCGCAGAGCTGCAGGAATCTGATTTTTCAGAGGATTGAAGTGACAATGCATCCGTTGTGTCCCCATGAAGCAAAAGCCCTGCTCATCCCGGGATGAACACGGGGTATGAACAGGGCTTGCCCGACTGTCTCTGAGATTAAAGCCGACGCGGGAGCTAATCCAGAATAATCGGCAGGTTATACGTAACCAAAGTTT
>CAZSWI010000409.1:0-3008 GCA_964610635.1 uncultured Acidobacterium sp. | reverse complement strand
CTGCAAACTCCACCTCCATCTTTACGACCGCCCCCTCCACCTCGATAGCCCGGCAGGCATCCCGAACCACTACCGCCTCGAACCCAGCCTTTCGCGCATCGACCGCCGAAAACCCGACGCAGTAGTCATACGCGAGCCCCACAAAAAACATCCGCTCCAGCCCGCGCTCCCTGCAATAGCCGGCCAGTCCCGTCGGAGTCGCCCGATCATTCTCGAAAAACGCCGAATAAGAATCGATCCCCTTCCGAAACCCCTTCCGCAAAATCAACTCGGCCCGATCCAGCCGCAAATCCGGATGCAACTCCGCCCCCCGCGTCCCCTGCACGCAATGATCCGGCCAGAGCCGCTGCTCTCTCCCGTCTACCTCGACTATCTCGAAGGGTTTCTTCCCCGGATAACTCGAAGCAAACGAGCAATGCTCCGGCGGATGCCAATCCTGCGTCAGGACGATATGCTCAAACAACGGCGCAATCCGATGAATGACCGCAATCACCGCGTCCCCATCCGGAACGGCCAGCGCCCCGCCCGGACAAAAATCGTTCTGCACATCCACCACAATCAGCGCGTCCCGACTGGTGATTCGGCTCCCGGTCTCCATAGGTCTGCGATCTTAATGCCCAGCCATCAAATGCCGCCGGAAGAAATCCGCCTCCAGCGTGTAAGCGGTGATCCAGCTGCGCTCCAGCAGGAACCCATGAATCTCATCCGGGAAAACATGCTCCTCAAACGGAGTCCCCTGCGAGCGCAGCGCCGCCGCCAGCCGCACGGTCTGTGAAAACTGCACGTTGCGATCGTCATCGCCCTGGATCAGCAGCACCGGCGAACGCCACCCCTTCACCGAAGACAGCGGCGACGACTCCCAGGCCAGCCGCTCCGCTTGCTGATCGGAGTCCGGATTGTACTTTGGCTGCCAATTTTGTAACTCGATGTTCCAGTCATGGACGCCATGAAAATCCACACCCGCCGCAAACATATCTGAAGCCCGCGCCAGCGCCAGTGCCGTTAGATAGCCGCCATAGCTACCACCCCAAACGCCTATCTTGCCGCCATCTACATCCGGCCTGCTCCGCAGATACAACCCCGCACCCTGCACATCGTTGAACTCGCTCGCTCCCGCCGCCCCATAATTCAGCGCCTCGCGAAAATTCAGCCCATAACCAATCCCGCTCCGATAATTCACCGACAACACAATGTAACCCAAACTCGCCAGATACTGATTCATCCCGTAAGCATTCGAGTAGTAATCCATGTAATGCCAGCCCAGCAGCATCTGCCGCCGCGACCCGCCATGGAAGAACACAATTGCCGGATGCTTCTTGCCATCCCCCGCCGACGAAGGCAGAAACAGCTGCCCATGAATCTTCATGCCATCCGCAGCCGGCAAAATCACCTGCTGCGGTGTTACTAACCTGGCTCCAGGAAAATCCGCCGGAACTAACTGGGGCGCAAGGTCTTTCAACTCGCCATTCGCCCCAACCACCGCCGGCCGTATCGGCACATGAGCATCAGACCGGAGCACCGCCACCGTCCCATCCGGTGCAATCGCCGGAATCATCTCCAGACCATCGCCATGCGTCAGCTCGCGCGGCGTTCCCCCGTCCGCACTCACCTGCCACAAATGCCGCCGGTCGACGTCAACCGGATCCCCCAAACTCTGATTCGACGAATAGACAAGCGTCTTCCGATCCTTGCTGAACGCAACGTAGTCCACCTCGAATTCACCCGGCGTCAGCTCCGTAGCCTCGCCCCCGCTCGAAGCAACCGAGTACAGATGTACCCAACCATTACCCTCCCACGGAAACACGATGTGCCCACCCGCGCTCCAGAAAACCTGCTTCTCCGACTCCATTGCATGAAACACGCTGCCCTGTCCGTCATGCGCCCGCCAAATCTCGCGGCCCACCCCCGTCTTCACATCCGCCACACGCAAAGACCACGGCTGCGCGCTCCGCCGCGGCTTGAAATCGATCCCCGACGTATCCGGCGGAATCCGCACAAACGCAATCGACCGGCTATCCGGCGACCATACCGGCTCAGCATCGATCTCCGTCGAAGGATCGAGATACTCGAGCGACTGCTCCGCAAACGAGAAGACGCCTATAAACCCGTGATCCCCGCGCTCGCTCGTGAACGCCAGGTACTTCCCATCCGGCGACCAGTTCAGCGACCCCAAGTCCCCACGCCCATGGAAAAGCTGCACCGGCTTCGCCGCCGTATCTCGCAAATCCAGCGCCCAAATCTGATCGCTATTTAGAAACGCAATCATCGCGCCATCGGGAGAAACAGCAGGCTCCCGCCCGGAAGCCAGCTTCCGCGCATCGCCGCCATGCACGCCGACAATCCAGATCTCCTCGTCGAGTCCCTGTGGCAGCATCGCGGGGTTCGCCGCCGGCTTTCCCGGAAACTCAAAGTCTCCGCCCCTCGCATAAATAATGTGCTCGCCATCCGGCGTCCAGACGATGTCTCCAATATCCACGCCATCGTCCGCATCGTCGCTCGTCACGCGATGCACGGTATACGCAGACCCGCTCGCCTCGGCGACCCAGATATTCCGCTTGCCCGCCTGATTCGCGATCCACAAAAATCGCCCGCCCCCGGGCGACGCTTGTAACTCGGAGCTAAACGGTGCGCTCAATACCTGTTGCAAAGTAAAACTCTGCGCGGCTGCATTCACGCCCGCGCTCAATCCAAGAAGGAATCCGCACACAGCCACAGCAAGACGTTCCATCATTCGCGATCCTCAGGTAGGGAGATTGGCCCATTATCCCGGCGCAGGGCAGAGAATTCAAATCAAGACTGCTCTTTCCGAGTTCTATACTTTCGAATGGTGAGCAGTACGCACAACGCGCAGCGCGACCCAGACCCCCAGCTCGGCTTTTCCTTCGAGTCCGCCCCCTCTGCGGTCACGCGCCGGATCTGGAAAGTCGGCGACCTCGTCAGCGAGGTGCGCCTGCACATCGAGCGCGAATACGGCGACCTCTGGGTCGAAGGCGAAATCTCCAACCTGC
>CAZSWI010000408.1:0-3014 GCA_964610635.1 uncultured Acidobacterium sp. | reverse complement strand
TTAGAGCGACAGGGGAGTTTGCTGCTTGCTGTGGGGTGAACCTGGCCTTCGCTGGTTGGGTGTTGGTGTTGGTGTTTTTTGGGGGTGGGGATTGTTTTTTTCACCGAGCTGTGAAGTCGTGTCCGATCACGGTGCTTCAAGTGTGCAGGGGGATGGTGGTTCCGTCCACCGGTTCTGCATCGCGAGGCGGCTGCGTTCCCTGGCGATCTCAGGTCGAAAGGTGGTGGGGAGTCTCAGATCTTCACATAAAGCTCGATACATAACCTGATAAACGGTGTCGAGCTAAGAATCGGGCGTCTGCCGCCGTACTCTGTCCCAGATGGCAACCCGTCCCAGTGCATACGCCACGGCGCCGAACACCGGGCTGACGATCAACAGCGCGGTAAACCCCTCGTCGTCAGGCTGGGAACTAAACTCATCCAGCAAGAGGACTCGTTGTGAAATACCGTCGTGCCATATGTGGCCTGCGGCTACAAGACCAAACGGCAAAATCCAAATCCAATAAAGAAGTCTTGCGTGCCGAGTACCCCCAAGGATGGAAAAGGGACAGAAAGAATCCCATTCAACAGGGTCCCAGGTATGCGACGGGAACAGGCGCCCCGAGGAGGGCGCAGAGGATGAACGCGAGGATGGGAAGGAACAGAATCCCGGCGCTCGCCACCGCCAGACGCGGCCATGGGTTCTCGGCTTCCAAAGTATCGAACATAAATCCCAGGGCGACGTTGCAGCGGTCTCATTGTCCCTGAACAGGTGTCCGTCGGCAATGGGGATAGACGACAATAAAGAAGTATGGAGTTTGTCGATCTGAAGGCGCAGCACCGGCACATCCAGACGCGTGTGGATGCGCGCATGCGGACGGTGCTCGAGCATCAGCGCTTCATCCTCGGTCCGGAGGTCGAAGAACTGGAAGGGCGGCTTGCGGCACGCGTCCGGGCAAGGCATTGCGTAACGTGCGCCAGCGGGACCGACGCCCTGCTGCTGGGCCTGCTGGCCCTCGAAATCGGGCGCGGCGCATCCGGTTCTCCGGATGAAGTCATTACGACTCCATTCACGTTTTTTGCGACGGGAGAGACGATCACGCTGGCTGGCGCGCGGCCGGTGTTTGTGGATGTCGAGCCCGTTGGGTACAACATCGATCCATCGAAAATTGAGGCGGCGATTACACCACGGACGAAGGCGATTCTTCCGGTGAGTCTCTATGGGCAGCCGGCCGACATGGATGCGATCAATGAGATTGCGGAGCGGCATGGGCTGGCGGTGATTGAAGATGCGGCGCAGAGCTTTGGAGCGCTGTATCGGGGCGGGCATTCGGGGAATCTGAGCACGATTGGGTGCACGAGTTTTTTCCCATCGAAGCCTCTGGGGTGTTATGGCGACGGTGGGGCGTGCTTCACGAACGACGATGCGCTGGCCGGGGCGATGCTGGAGCTGCGCAATCATGGGCAGGAAGGGCGGTACCGGCACACGCGGATCGGGATTAACGGACGGCTGGATACTTTGCAGGCGGCTGTGCTGCTGGCGAAGCTCGAAGTTTTCGACGAGGAGCTGACGGGGCGGGCGGAGATTGCGAATCGATACACGGCGCTGTTACAGAATGCGGTGCACACGCCGCGGGTGTTGGCGGATCGGACGAGCGTGTGGGCGCAGTACACGATTGAGGTGGAGGATCGCACGGCGGTTGAATCTACGCTGAAGGGCGGGGGGATTCCGACGGCGGTGCATTACCCTGTGCCGTTGCATTTACAGCCGGTATATACGGGGCTCGCGAAGGAGATGGGTTGGGCGCGGGGGAGTTTTCGTGTATCGGAGAGGGCGGCGGAGCGGGTACTGAGTCTGCCGATGCATCCGTATTTGACACCGGCACAAATTGAAAGCGTGGCAGAGGCGGTGAAGGGGGCGGTGCGGGGGCCGGTGGGCGCCGGGGCGGGGGAGTCGAGTCGATGAAGGGGAGATGAGACGTTGGCGATTGCGTGAGGTGACGCGGGCGGGGGATGAGGGTGACGAATCTGGTGAGATAACCCGACCCGAAAGTGGGCATTGACATGGCGAGGCCTGGCCGTGAGAATGGCGTCAATTGACGGGCTGCCAGGGACCGGGGGGTTGCATCGTACCGAGTCAGGGCGAGCCACAGGACGCCGCCTGAGATGCCCGAGCGAGAGTCGAGCACGAGAAGGCCGCCGCGGGAAGCGCGGCAGAAGCGGCGCGAGCCCGAGAAGGCGCATTTTCAGCGTGCGCTTTCGAGCACAGCGATATTTCCTGACAATCATGGTCTAAGCAGGCAGGAGTTTCCTGTCGAGGGCGGGGTGTCGCCGCAGGGAGGGAGAGGAGGCCAGCCAAAAACAAACGCGCGATGACAGGAAGACCGCCAGCGGTTCAGGAGTGCCCGAAGCCAGGCCGCTAACCGGGATCGCTGATCTGGATCGCTAATCCGGATCAAAATCACGGTCGAAGCAGAGAGCCACGATACAGGAGGAACATATGCAGGAAGATCTTCAGATGCTGGACGAGTGGATACCGGAACAGATGGAACCAGGAACGCTCTTTGTGCTGGAGAATGCGGCGGCGATGGGCGACGCGCGCAATCCTTTTGTGGCGGTGCTGGCGTGCCCGAAGTGCGGGGCGCTGGGGTTGATAACGCGGGCGCAGTTTGTGGGGCTGGAGTCGATGATTTGCGGGGCGGACGTTTGCTCGGCGGAATATTACTTGCGGGGGGATGAGATCGAGTACCGGAAGCCGCACTGAAAAGCCGGGAACAGGGAACAGGAAAAGCCAAATCGTGCAATGGTGAAAAGCGTGCTGAATGTGGCACGCTTTTCTATTTGCGTTTATCGGTGGGGACGATGACGGGACGGCGGAGGGGGACCATGGCTGCGCCGGGCTGGCCGGCGGCGTGCTGCATGCGGGAGAGCATTTCGGTGCGGACGTAGTCGACGAAGCCCTGCATCTGGTGGTTCATGGTTTCCATGCGCTCGCGCATCTGGAGGATGATGGCGATGCCGGCGATGTTGACGCCG
>CAZSWI010000407.1:0-3038 GCA_964610635.1 uncultured Acidobacterium sp. | reverse complement strand
CGCCGCAGGATCAGGCTCTGCCGGTACAACGGGAGATGATCGCAATACTTGCTGATTAGCGTGGCCAGCACCAGGCTGTCACCGGCGAGGCTCTTCTCGATGATCCGCGCTGGCGCCGGAGCCGTCGCCACGCCGTTCTTGCCGCAGTCGCAAGCGCGCTTTTCCCGTTTGCTGACTACCACGTAGTACTTGGCCGGCTCGACCTCCAAGTGCTCGCTGGTCTCGTACCCGATCACCTTCGTTGCCTGACCGCAACGTCCGCATACGCATTGCTCAGCCGGACACGGAATCACTCGCTCCACCCGCGGTAACTCCGGCGAAAGCGTCTGCCGTCCCGGATGTTGGCGGCGCTTGTGCTCCCGGACCAGCACCTCGTTTGCCCATCCTTCCAGAACCGGGCGCTCGCCCTCAGCCTGCACTTCCGCCGCACTGACCCCAGGTTCCCGCTCCAGTAACTCCAGCTGCAAGTTCGACAACTTTTCGCTGCCCGGTCCGTACTTCTCGATTCGCCGCTGGCGCAGCTTTTCTTCCAGTTGCAAGACACGCAGCTCGGCGGCCTGCAGTTGCTGCTCCGACCTCTGCAATTGCTGCTGCAACGTAAGCGTTAGACAAAACCCATGGTTGACGGACCAGGCGTGCTGATTATTGACGAGCAGCCCAAGCGATCGGGGTGAAGTCGGAGAGCCGGCGGACAGGGGTATCGGCCAAGCCTGGAAGTACAGCGGAGAAGTACTCACGCACCGGGATCTTGAGCCGGCGGCAGGTTTCGATGACGGACAGGATCGCCGCCACCTTCGGCCCAGCTTGCGGGCTGCCAACATGGATCCAGTTCTTACGACCCAGCGCCACTGGCCGCATCGAGTTTTCCGCGAGGTTGTTGGTCAACTCCAACTCCGGATGTGTGAGAAACCGGATCAATCTCGGCCAGAGTCCAACCGTGTATTGACAGGCTTTGCCCAACGCCCCTCCGGGTAGTGCCCCCGCTCGTGCGGCCTCAATCCGGGCACGAATGGCGTCCAGCACTTCCGGCGCCTTCTCCTGGCGCAAGGCGTGGCGGGTCTCCAGCGTCAGGTTCTGTTCTCGCGCCATCGCATCGATGGCGAACAACTCATTGATCTTCTCTACGATAGGCAGGGCCACCGGGTCGCCTGGATTCAGCTTCACCACGTCGCAGAAACCCCGCCGGGCATGCGCCCAGCACGCCGCGTGGACCAGCAGCGGCGCGCCCACTTGGTCGTAAGCTTGGTAGCCATCGGTTTGTAGAATCCCGGCGTAGGCTCCGAGAAACTGCTTCGGGCCGTCCCGGCCCCGCCCCAAGCGGAAGTCAAAGATCACCGCCCCACCCGGTCGACTGTATTGCCACAAGTAAGCCTGATGATTACTCCCGCGGCGATCATGCATCTGGACTTCAACTGGGGTTTCGTCGGCCTGAATGTAGCTTCCTCGGAGTAACTCGTTGCGCATCACCTGGACGACCGGAATCAGTAGCTGGCCGACCTGCATCACCCAGCCGTCCAGCGTGACCCGACTGAGTTCCACACCCGTTTCTCGTTTCAAGATCACGCTCTGCCGGTACAGCGGCAGGTGATCGCAATACTTGCTGATCACCGTGTCCACCACGACGCGATCACTGACCAGGCCCTTCTCGATAATCCGTAGCGGCGGCGCCGCCGTGACCACACCGCTCTTGCCGCATTCGCAAGCGCGTTTCTCGCGCTTGGTCACCAGCACGAAATATTTCGCCGGCTCGACCTCCAACTGCTCGCTCACTTCATAGCCAATCACTGTGGTCGGTTGACCGCAACGGCCGCACCTACACTGTTCGGCTGGGCAGGGAATCACGCGCTCCACCCGCGGCAACTCCGGCGGCAACGTTTGGCGCCCCGGATGCTTCCGCCGCTTGTGTCCCCGGACCAGTATGTCGGTGGCGTCCCCTTCCAGCACCGGCCGTTCGCTCTCGGCTTGCACTTCCGTTCGGCTGACGCCAGGCTCCCGTTCCAAGAACTCCAACTGCAAGTTCGACAGTTTCTCGCTACCCGCCCCATACTTCTCAATACGTCTCAGCCGCAACTGTTCCTCTACCTGCAAAAGTCGCAGCTCGGCTAACTGTAGTTTTTGTTGCAGCTGCGCGATGAGAGCCTCCGCTTCGGAGAGTGTCGTCGGGCGTGTCGTCAAGAAGCAGGAGGAAGTCGTGCTCAAGATGAGTTGTTAGTAGCAGAAAAGCTTTGTGGAAAACAAGCGTTTTGTGCAGTATTTATGCGGTCGCATTCACTTCGATAATTTCTTTCCGATACCACGGTCGACGCCGCGCTTGGCGCAGATCAATGCCGCCGATCAGCATCGCCAACTCTTCGTGGGTCAGTACAATCTTGACTTGTCCGGCGCCCGCCTCGGGCCAACGAAAGCGCCCCTTTGCGAGTCGCTTGGCGCACACCCACAGCCCGCTACCATCCCAGAACAATAGCTTCAGCCGATTGCGTCGCCCATTGCAGAACAGAAATACATGGCCACTGAGCGGTTCACACTGCAGGCGGTCGCGCGCCAATCCGTACAGGCCTTCGAAGCCCTTGCGCATGTCGGTCGCGCCCGCAGCCAGGTAGATGCGCGTTGCCGGCCCAACGCCAAACACGCTACACCGTCTCCAGCACGCGCAGCAGGCGCTGTAGCGTTAAGCCATCGAAGGCGGCTCCGACTTCGACCCGCCGGCCATTCGACAACACCACCGCCAAGCCGCACTCAGTCTTACGATCCCTATCCCCCTGCCGGTCGCGCAACTCCACGGCCAGTAGGCCGCCCTCGGCCACTTCGTTGCTGGTCTCTCCGCGTACCCTCATCAGGTAACGGTTCAGTGTCCCCAAACTCAAACCCTGGCGGCGGCAAAACTGGCTGCGATTTAGACCGCTATCCTTGAACTCGCCGGCAATCTGCTCGATCTCGGCCGGCGTGCGCCGCCGCCGAACCGCAACTTCGTTTGTCATGAGTTCACTTCAGCACAGACGCAACGTGCCAGCTAGGCTGGAGCTGGTCTAACGCTTACG
>CAZSWI010000406.1:0-3057 GCA_964610635.1 uncultured Acidobacterium sp. | reverse complement strand
TTGTAATACGTCTTACTGCAAGAATACGCTGCTTTCGATCAGGTCCACTGCCCAGTGAGCAGGAACAACTGTCGAGAGGCCCGGAAAAGACCTTTGCAGCAGGGTGGGGTCAATTGTGGAGGGACAGTTTTTCTATCGAGATGGCGGATTGGGGTTCTTGCTCTCCCACCCATGGCGCGATAGAGCTGCGCCATGGCACCCGGATTCCCACCTTTCGACAGAAAAGGCGACCACAGATTCTTCGACTCCCCATTCCCCTTCGCGTCGCTCAGGGTCAGGGTCGCTCAGCAAGCATGGGGTCTGGAAGAACAGAATCATGAAGCAGGCTGTACCCTTGACCTATGACCGATCGAGAATTGGTTGCGCGGATTGCCCGCTCTGCCGGGCAAAAGGCTGGATATAAACAACTGGTCCGCGAACTCGGCCTTGGGGGCGGGCGCGAGCGCCGCCAGCTGCTTGAGCAACTGGCCCGCCTGACGGTTCGTGGAGAGCTGGCCAAACTGGACCGCGAACACTGGAGCATTCCCCGGCCGGTTGGCACTCGGGACAATTTGCGCGCGGGGCGGCTGGACCTGCACCGCGACGGCTATGGCTTTGTTCGTCCCAATCCGCGGCAGGTGCTTGCAGGCGATGACCGGGGTGCTCGCGCAAAGGTCCAGGCGCGCGGGGTGGAAGAAGACATCTTCATTCCGCCGAATGAGATCAACGGCGCCATGCAGGGCGACCAGGTTCTGGTTGAAGTGGAGCCGCCAAAGGCCGATGGACGCCGCATGGGCCGGATCGTCCGGGTGCTGGTGAGGAGCAATCCCACGGTTGTGGGTGTTTTTCACTATGCGCGCGCTGGACGGTCGCTGGAGAATACCGTGGCTCCGTTCGACGAGCGGATGACGCAGCACATTCTGATTCCTCAGGGCCAGGAGCTGCCACAAGAGCTGCCGGACGCGAAAGGAGCGGGGACGCCGCACCGGGTGCTGGGCGCCGAGGCTGCCGCGGCTACGGCTTACGACGGTTTGGAGGGCTTGGTGGTGGATGTGGAGATCACCAGTTGGCCCACGCCGACGCGGCCGCCGGTGGGCCGGGTGATCGAGGTTTTGGGCCACCCAGATGACTTTGGCGTGGATGTGGAGATGATGATCCGCAAGCACCAGTTGCCTCGGATCTTTCCGGAAAACGTGCTGGCTGAAGCGCGCAGCATGGCCCATCTCGACCGCTCCGCGGTTCTAACTCGTCGAGATTATCGTCACCTTCCAATCGTCACCATCGACGGCGAAACGGCACGGGACTTCGATGATGCCGTGCTGGTGACGGAACGCGCCGAGGGAGCCGGCTACGAGTTACAGGTGCATATCGCGGATGTGGCCGAGTATGTGCGCGCTTCAACCGACCTCGATCTGGAGGCGCGGTTGCGGGGAACGAGCGTGTATTTCCCTGACCGCGCGATTCCCATGCTGCCGCAGGAGCTTTCGAGCGGCATCTGCAGCCTGCGCCCCGGAGAGGACCGGCTGGTGCTGAGCTGCATTATGCAGCTCGATGCGGAGGGGCGCATTGAGGCCTACGAGATCGTGGAAGGCGTCATCCGCTCTGCCGCGCGCATGACCTACACCGAGGTCCACGCGATTCTCGAGGGAGACGCGGAGACCCGCTCGCGCCATGCCGAACTGTCGCCGGGATTCGAGCGGATGCACAAACTGGCGATGCTGATGAACAAGCGGCGTGAGGAGCGGGGCAGCATCGATTTCGATTTGCCCGAGCCGGTCATCGAGTTCGACGAGCAGGGGCAGATGTGCGGCGTGACCAAGTCAGAGCGTACCTGGGCCAACCGGCTGATCGAGGAATTCATGCTGGCGGCCAATGAGTGCGTGGCCACGTGGCTCGAAGACCTGGGCGTGCCATCGATCTACCGCATCCATGAGAAACCGGAGCCGCGCCGGGTGGTACAGTTTGAGGATCTGGCGGCGGCGTTCGGCTACTCGCTCGGATTGGGAGCCCTGCCGGTGAAGCGCATTCAAACGCGAGGCGAGCGGCGCGACGCGCATGGCAGGGGGCGCAATCCGCGGATGCACGAGGTGCCCGAGGACATTCCGGTTACACCGCGCATGTACCAGAAGCTGGCGGCGAAGATCGAGGGCAAGCCGGAGGAGCGGATTCTGAGCTACCTGATGCTGCGGTCGCTCAAGCAGGCGCGCTACTCCGAGATCAACGAGGGGCACTTTGCGCTGGCCGCGCCGTCGTACACGCATTTCACTTCGCCGATTCGTCGGTATCCGGATCTGATCGTGCATCGCATTGTGAAGGAGTTGCTGTGGAGAGGCGTGCGTGCGAGGGCGGAAGTGGCGCAGGGAAGGCACAGTTCTCCCTGGACGCATGCGAACGAGGGATTTGTCGCCGCCCACCCTAGCCGCAAAAACAACGACGCGGGCCCTTCGCAACGCTCAGGGTCCGCTCAGGAGGACAAGCCGTTGTTGTTCGAGCCGCCCATTGCCGAGGCGGAACTGGCCCAGATCGCCGAGGAGACCAGCCTGACCGAGCGCCGCGCCGCCGAGGCTGAGCGTGAGCTGGTGGAGTGGAAGAAGGTCCGCTTCGTGCAGGACCGGGTGGGCGAGGAGTTCGCCGCGCTGGTGCTGAATCCGGCGAAATACGGGCTGTTTGTCGAGCTGACCGACCTGTTTGTGGAGGGATTGGTGCCTATCGACTCGCTGCGCGACGACCGCTATACCTGGCGGGAGAACACGCACGAGATCATCGGCGAGCGCAACGGACGCCGCTTCCGCGCGGGCGACCGGGTGCAGGTGATTCTGGACCGCATCTTGGTGCAGGAACGCAGACTGCAATTCTCGATTGTGGAGGAGGGGATTCCGCTGACTGGCAAAACGTTTGCCAAGGCCAAGCCCAAAGCGAAGAAAAAGAAGGCCACGTCGGCTCCGGCGCGGTCGTTCAGCGCCAGGAAGAAGTTTGGGAAGAAGGGCAAGCGGCGGTAGGGAGCCGGACGCGAAGGAAAGCGACGATGCGGGGCTAAAGTCAAGCCCATTTCGCCGCATTTACTGCACGACAGAAGTG
>CAZSWI010000405.1:0-3084 GCA_964610635.1 uncultured Acidobacterium sp. | reverse complement strand
CGAATGCGACGGCGATCTGGCGGGCGCACAGGCGTGGGGCGCTGTTTGCCAATCCCTGCTTCACGCAGATACACCCGACCTGCATTCCGGTGTCGGGGGATTATCAGTCGAAGCTGACGCTGATGTCGGAGTCTCTGCGCAACGATGGGCGGATATGGGTGCCGAAGCAGAAGGGGGACAAGCGGCGGCCGGATCAGATTCCTGAGGGCGAGCGCGATTATTTTCTGGAGCGGAAGTATCCGAGCTTTGGCAACCTGGTGCCGCGCGATGTGGCTTCGCGGAATGCGAAGGCGGTTTGCGACGAAGGGCGCGGCGTGGGTGAGACTGGGCTGGGCGTGTATCTCGACTTTGCGGAGGCGATTGGGCGGCTGGGCGTCGAGACGATTCGCGAGCGCTACGGAAATCTGTTTGACATGTATCAGCGGATCACGGATGAGGATCCTTATAAGGTGCCGATGCGGATTTATCCTGCGATTCATTACACGATGGGCGGATTGTGGGTGGATTACCAGCTGCAGAGTACGATTCCGGGATTGTTTGTGCTGGGCGAGGCGAATTTTTCGGATCACGGGGCGAACCGGCTTGGCGCGAGCGCGCTGATGCAGGGGTTATCGGATGGCTACTTCATCATTCCTTACACGGTGGGGAATTATCTGGCGTCGGTGAAGCGGGCTCCGGTGACGGTGGATCATCCCGAAGCGCAGGCGGCGCTGGCTTCGACGCAGCAAGGGATTGCGAAGCTGCTGGCGATCAAGGGCAAGCGTACCGTCGATTCGTTCCATCGCGAGCTGGGCAAGATTGTGTGGGATGAGTGCGGCATGTCGCGCAATGCCGCGGGGCTGAGGGATGCGATCCGCAGGATTCGCGCGCTGCGCGAGGAGTTCTGGCAGAACGTGACGGTGCCTGGATCGGGCGACGATCTGAACCAGAGCCTTGAAAAGGCGGGGCGTGTAGCCGACTTCTTCGAGTTAGGGGAGCTGATGTGCATCGATGCCCTGGAGCGCAACGAGTCTTGCGGCGGGCACTTTCGCGAGGAGTACCAGACGCCGGAGGGCGAGGCGCAGCGCGACGATGAGCACTACAGCTACGTGGCGGCGTGGAGTTACACGGGCGCGGGTAACAAGCCGGAGCTGACGAAAGAGCCGCTGGAGTTTGCCTATGTTCATCCCAGCCAGAGGAGTTACAAGTAATGAAACTAAAGTTAACTGTCTGGCGGCAGGCGAATCCGGCGACTAAGGGGAAGTTTGTCAGTTACCCCATGGACGATGTGAATCCGGAGATGTCGATGCTGGAGTGCCTGGACGTGCTGAACGAGAAGCTCATCGAGCGGGGCGAAGAGCCGGTGGCGTTCGAGCACGATTGTCGCGAGGGCATCTGCGGGTCGTGTGGCTTCATGATCGGCGGCGTGGCGCATGGGCCGGAGCGGGCAACGACGGTGTGCCAGCTGACGATGCGGCACTTTAAGGAAGGCGACGAGCTCGTGCTGGAGCCGTGGCGCTCACGGTCGTTTCCGTTTGTGAAGGATTTGGTGGTGGACCGGCGGTCGTTTGACCGGATTATTCAGGCCGGCGGTTATGTTTCGGTTTCGACGGGGAATGCGCCGGATGGCAATGCGATTCCGGTTGGGAAGGAAGTGGCGGATCGGGCGATGGACGCGGCGCAGTGCATTGGCTGCGGGGCCTGCGTGGCCGCGTGTCCAAACGGGTCGGCGGCGCTGTTTACCGGGGCGAAGATCGCGCATCTTGGGATTCTGCCGCAGGGCAAACCGGAGCAGGATCGGCGGGCGGTGCGGATGGTTGCGCAGATGAACGCCGAGGGCTTCGGGAGCTGCACGAACATTGGGGAGTGCACGGGCGTTTGTCCTAAGGAGATACCGCTCGAGGCGATCGCAGCGATGAACCGCGATTATTTGGTGGGCGCGTGGAAGGAGCGCGGCACGGTAGTTACGACCGTCGCGCCGGTGACGGGGTGGGAGTTCGGAGAGAAGTAAGCCGAGTGGATCTCGCCAGGGGGTTTGCCTGCAGCAGCGCCGCCACGCCTTGCGGATTTCCTTCGATGACCAATAGATACGCGCGTGCGGGAGCATCGGGAAATTTGCGTCGCTGCTCCCAGTCACGGAGAGTTCCCAAAGGGACCCGATAGACGGACGCGAAGGCTTCCTGGGTCATGTTGAGCTTCTCGCGCAGCTTTTTCACGTTGACGATCTTTGTGAAGCCGCGCATATCGTGAGGCAGAGGCTGGGCATCGGGATCGGCGAGGGTCGCTGTGTGAACCTGTTCGGGCGTAAGAGCGGCGACTGCAGCCCAATCTGTGCCAGTGTCACGGAGAGGATCTCCGGGCTTACGTGTGACCGTGACGATACCAGTTTTCTTCATGCGGCTCGGCCTTTCTCACCGAGATGATTCGCGTTATTTCCTCCGAAGGCTGTGCGGTTATGACGAGGACAATATTCGGGTAGGCCATTCCTAAGGTCACAAACCGCCACTCGTCATGACTTCCGTCGTCTATCCACGATTGCCCTATTGGGATCTTCAAGGGCCGGGATGCCATCCTCGAGGGATAGACCGTGCTTCCGACGGTTCTCGGCGTCCTTGCTCGCATCCCCTCGCATCCCATTGGTATTCCGAAAATTTTGTCATTACCCTGCGCTCCTCTCGGAGATCACGTTCCAGTTCCGAGGCGCAGGGCCGCCAACGGTCAGTCTCTAATATGCTCATGCTACGGCTCAGCCGTACTTATGTCAATGCCCAAAATGCCTCGCAACCCGCTCCTCTCAAATCGCGTTGCTACAATCCCCTTACCGGTTTCAAGCCATGACGACCCTAAGGCTTTTTGCGATTTGTCTTCTTATTTTGCCCTTGTCTGCCCAATCCAACGCGCCTTCTACGCCAAAGACCGTGACCAATAAATCTGCACCGCTGACTGTTGCCGCGGTCCACCGCTCCGCCATCGTCATTGACACCCATGCCGACACTCCGCAGCGGATGCTGGACGACCACTACGACCTCGCGGCGCCGCTCGATGGCGGGTATCTGAACTTTGCGTCGGCGAAGCAGGGCAACCTCGGCGCGGAGTTTTTTTCGA
>CAZSWI010000404.1:0-3097 GCA_964610635.1 uncultured Acidobacterium sp. | reverse complement strand
GATGGGCGAGCGCGTAATGCGTAACTAACGCTGTTACATGAGAGAGCTCGGTGGTCTCGGCGCGGAGAAATTTACGGCGCGCGGGAGTGTTGAAGAAGAGGTCGCGGACGGAGATGGAGGTTCCGGGCGGGCCGCCGTAGTCTTCGACGGCGAGGATTTTGCCGCCGGCGATTTCGAGGCGGGTACCTGCGGCGCCTGATTCGGATGGGCGGGTGAGGAGTTCGAGGCGGGAGATGGAGGCGATCGAGGGGAGGGCTTCGCCACGGAAGCCGAGGGTGGCAAGGGAGAGGAGGTCGTCGGAGGAACGAATTTTGGAGGTGGCGTGACGTTCGAAGGCGAGGAGGGCGTCGTCGCGAACCATGCCACAACCGTCGTCGGCGATGCGGATGAGGCGGCGGCCGCCGGCTTCGATTTCGATGCGGATGCGGGTGGCGCCGGCATCGATGGCGTTCTCGAGGAGTTCCTTGACGACGGAGGCGGGCCGGTCGACGACCTCGCCGGCGGCGATCTGGTTAGCAACCTGGTCGGAGAGAACGCGGATGCGGCCCATGCTGGGTCAAGGATACGCGTGGCGAGACGGGCTAGATTTGCAGGGGATTGAGGATAAGGAATTGCTCAGCCGCCGCTGCTTTGAGAAGAGCATCGTGGGCGCTCACGAAGCAGATGTCTGAAACTTGCAGGGTGTCGCGCATGACGACGCATGTGGCCAGATGCGGGGCGTCCAGGGCTCGCAGAGGATGGCCGTCCAGAACGAACCGCGCGACGTCGGAGGGCAGGACTTCTCCAGCCCTCAAACGCCGTCGAATCGCGGATCGCACTTCGAGCGAAGCCAGCGAAGAAACGAGCTTTTGTGGATCATCCGCCGGCCACGCTTTCGACGCAGTGGAAGCGGAAGTTCTGCGGATTGTCCAGCAACCAGTAAGCGGCACAGTGATTGAAAACGCAGCTTTGGAATCGCAGACGAAGAGTTGATCCGGAATCGAACGGCGGTTGGAGTGGTTGTGCAATTGCGCGGTTTGTCCTGAATTTGGGGAGGCATGTGGCCGATAGGAGAGTGTGCGATGTCGCAGTGCGCTGAGGAGCGCTGGGTGGCTTGCAATGGAAATCGATCGGATTTCGCGGATGGGCGGGGTTGGTCAGGATGGGGCGCCATCGTGGACACGGGACAAGATGCACAGGCGGAAGTTTGTTGAGGAAGTGGATCGGGCAGGGGACGAGTCGGGGGCGGACGAACTGAACCAGCAGGATGAGGGGGAACAGGAAGAAGCGGTAGAGCCGGTGGAATTGGATGAGGATCACGACGGGGCTTTGGATGTGGTTGCGTGAGACGCTGAAGCGGGAGATTTAGCGGGCCGTCGCTCGCGCTGACGCGCGAAAACCTGAATCAGTAATGTTCAGAAAACCTGGAGCGGCGGATGAGGCTGACAAATGGCCGGGATCCTTTGCATCGCTAACGCGCGCTCAGGATCGCGTCGGCGATGCTGGCGGCTTCGAGGGCGGGGCGGACGTCGTGAACGCGGACGATGCTGGCTCCGGCGAGGATGGCGGCAGTGGTGGCGGCGAGAGTGGCGTTGCTGCGGGCTTCAGGTGGGAAGTCGGGCGGGAGTTCAGAGGAGTTAGCAGGTCCGGGATAGGCGGGCGAGAGATTTCGCTCGGGTGCGCGGGCGAGAGTTCTGCCGAGAAACGACTTGCGCGAGACGCCGGCGAGCAGGGGCTGGCCTAGTTCGAGGAGCTCTTGCTGGTGGGCGAGGAGCGGGTAGTTGATATCGAAGGCTTTGCCGAAGCCGTAGCCGGGGTCGAGCACGATGCGGCTGCGATCGACGCCTGCGGCGCGGGCGCGTTCGAGGGATTGCGCGAGGCCCGATTTCACTAACGGAACAACCTCATTCTGAGCGAGGGGTGGTTGGGTACGCCATTCGCCGGGGCGGCCGCGGGTGTGCATGAGGACGACGCCGCAGCGAAGGCCGGCGCAGGCGCGGGGCATATCGGGATCCCACAGGAAGCCGGAGACGTCGTTGATGATTTCGGCTCCGGCGGCGATGGCGGCGCGCGCTGTCTCGGCTTTATATGTATCAATCGAGAGCACAGATTCGGGGCGCTGACGCAGCAGGGCTTCGATGACAGGGAGGACGCGGTCTTGTTCTTCGCGGGCCCCGATGGAGGCGGCCCCCGGGCGAGTCGATTCTCCGCCTATATCGATGAGGTCCGCGCCTTGATCCAATAAGGAAACGCCGTGTTCAACCGCGGCCATGGCCTGAAGAAAGGCACCGCCTTCAGAAAAAGAGTCGGGAGTGACGTTGAGGATGCCCATGATGAGGGTGCGCTCGCCGAGAGGGAGGGAGCGGGTGCGGAGCAGCCAGGAGAAGCGGGGGCGACTGGCGAAAGGCATCTGGAAAACGATGCTACAGTCAGAAGCGAGCGGACTGCGAGCCAAATACGAGCGAGAGGCGAGCGGTTGGTGGAAGAAAACAAAACTGCGGTTGGCTGGTGAAGCGGTCAGCGATGGGGCGGTCAGCTAAGATGCGGCTGGCGATGAGACGGTCGGCGAGATTGGGCTGGGTGTGCGCGGCCGCGGGGTTGTTCCTGACCGTGACGGCCGGTGCGGCTGCGAAGCACAAGTCTGCGAAGCCTGTTCACAAAGCTGTGTCACTCGATGTGCAGATCAGGCAAATTCTGGCCGATCCGGCGGTGGCGCGCGCGCACTGGGGCATTTCGGTGGCGACGCTCGATGGCAAGCCGGTATACGCGCTGAACGATGGGCAGTTTTTCGAGCCTGCTTCGAATGCGAAGCTGTTCACAACAGCGGCGGCATTGGCGCTGCTCCCGGCGAATGTGACATGGACGACGACAGCGGTGACTTCGGGGACGATCGACGCGAATGGAACGCTGACGGGCGATGTGCGGCTGCTGGGCGCGGGCGATCCAACGATGTCGGGCCGGACGTATCCGTGGGCGGGGAAGACGGACCGGCCGAATCCGCCGCTCGGGGCACTTGCGAACATGGCGGACCAGATTGTCGCGAGCGGCGTGAAGACGATTGCCGGCGATGTGATCGGGGACGATACGTGGTTTGTGTGGGAGCCGTACGGAGGCAGCT
>CAZSWI010000403.1:0-3120 GCA_964610635.1 uncultured Acidobacterium sp. | reverse complement strand
CAAACTACCAGTCAGAATACTTGGTGCCGTCCAGGGCCGTGCCCGTGGACTTGGAATATACGTCGAAGACACTCTGCCCGCCATAGGAATCCGACTTGGGGTCGTCCTGCATGGAGTGCAAACCCCACTCGGCCTTGCCGGTCATCGGGTCCACCGGAATGCGGCGGAGGAATTTGACTTTCTTGCTCTGCACATCGACACCCTTGACCAGCGTCTCCAGATCGGGCGGATAGTTCTGGCTGTCGAGCTTGGTCTGGAAGGCGCCTTTGTCTGCCGCGTCCTTGTAGTGGTCGATGGCGTCTCGCATCTCCCACAGGTCGCGGCGCAGCTCGCGTTCCCGCTCGCGTTTGATCTTGAAGCGGTTCAGAGGCACCGCACCCGCGGCGAGGATGGCGAGAATGGCCACGGTCACAATGAGTTCCACCAGAGTGAGGCCGCGCTCACGCCTGGGGCGGCTCCGGATTGGCAAGTACGAACTCATCGTGACAGGCTCATGGTCTAGTTACCTACTTTACTTGCACGCTGATCCGCGCGCCCTGAACCGGCAACTGCTGCTGTGCGCTGTTCAACGCGGCGGGGCGGACGATGTCGACGGCGCTCGTTCCAGCCGCCTTGGCCTGGAAACTTAAGACGTAGACCGTGCCTGAACCGCTCACCCCAGCCACTCCAGGGGGACGCGAGGCATTGATCGTCAGCGAGCCCGGCGGGTCTTCGCGGTGGACCAGCCCGACAGCCTGCCCGTCGCGGCTCAGGAAGTCTCCTGTAACCAGGTTGACCAATGAAAGCTGGGCGGGATCGTATCGCAACTGCAAGGGAACCGAAGCGATATCCACTCCGTGGCTCAAAACAATGGGGACCTGGAAGGTTGTACCCGCCGCGATGGGACCGGAAAGCGGACTCATCGCAAGGGCAATCGGAGCCGCCGCCGCGGGAAGAGGCGGGGCGGCAGGTTGAGCGGCAAAGGCCGGATAGGCGGCGTCGCGCAACTGAGCCAGCGCTGCCGGACCTGCGGCTTGAGCGGTCTGGCCAGGGACCGTCCCCACCGAGGATCTGGGGGATGGGTCGGGGCGCGGAGGCGGAGCCGTGATCTGCGGGGTGGAGGCGGGCGCTTCGGCGGGAACGTGGCGCAACTCGACCGTTTGCTGACCCGCGCCGGTGTCGATGGTGCGCAGATTGACGGGGTCGATACTCTGCGAGCGAACGACGTGGGGCACCATGAGGAACACAATTTCGTCGTCGGTAACGGTGTGGTCCTTTGAGCCGAAAAGATACTTGAGAATGGGGATCGAACTCAGCCCAGGTATGCCGCTCCAGGCGACCTGATCCTGCTGGTTGAGGATGCCGCCGAGAATGTTGGCTTCGCCCTCGCGCAGGCGGACGGTCTGTTCGCTGGTCTTCTGGGCGATGATCGGCTCGGTGACGCCGCTGATGGTGGTCGATCCGCTCTGCGAGGTAACCTCGATCTTGATCTTGAGGGTCACGTCGTGGTCGAAATGAACGGTTGGCGTGATCTCAATGTTGACGCCCACGTCGAGGTACTGGAACTGGGTGTTGACCAGCGAACTGACCGCCGAGGTGGCTGCGCCCGTCTGGTAAGAACCGGTGGCGATGGGGATGCGCGAGCCGATCTTCATCGTGGCCTTTTGCTGATCGGTGGCGCGGATGCGCGGGTTTTGCAGGATCTTGGTGTTGGAGTCGGTCAGCAACAGGTTAGCGGTAGCCGAGCCGATGGTGACGGCGAAGTTCGTGGCCTTGAGGTGGGCGAGATCGTAGAGAGTCGGCGTGGTGGTGGAGGTGCTGGTACTCCCTGTGGTGGTTCCGGTACTGGGGGTGGTGGTGCTGCTGGTGGTGTTTGTTTGCAGCGTGACTCCCACACTGCTCGGCCAGGAGAGGCCGAGGTTCTTCTCCCAGTTCTTGCTGACCTCGAGGACGGCGATGTCCACCACTACTTCGGGGCGGGCCTTGTCCAGGTCGTTGACCAGCTTTTGCGCCAGCAGCAGCTCGTCCGGAGTGCCGCGCATAACGATGGCGTTCTGGCTGGCCACGCCGTAGACCTTGGCCTGAGGCAGCACATTGCGCAGGGCGGTCTGCACGTCGTTGAGGTCGTTCTGCTGCCAGGCGTTGGTCAAATAGAAGGTCTGCACCGCCTGCTCATCGAGATCCCTGCGTTTGGCGGTGGTGTTCTGGGCG
The DNA here is from genome assembly GCA_964610635.1 of uncultured Acidobacterium sp. Taxonomy (GTDB): domain Bacteria; phylum Acidobacteriota; class Terriglobia; order Terriglobales; family Acidobacteriaceae; genus Palsa-343. The sequence goes on along the minus strand of CAZSWI010000403.1, from coordinate 930 downwards.
ACAAAGATGGTATTCGAGGTAACCGGGCGCCAGAAGGTGTTGGACATGGTGCCGATGATGCGCAGGGCATCAAGCAGCGACACGCCGTTGAGTTCGACCTGGATGCGCTTGGAGGTATAGTCGGGGTCAAATAGGATGTTGACCCCCGCGGCGCGGCCGACGGACTGATAGATCACCTTGCTGTCTTCGGTCATGTGCAAGGTCAGGGGCTCGTTGGAGATGAGCTTGAGCTGGACGGGCGCGCTCATGGAATCGAGTTCCGACTGTTTTTCCGCCGCCTCGGGAAGGCTGGTCTCTGCCACCGGAATCTCACCGTGTTTTGCGCGGACTCTGGCGATTTCCTGTTGGGCGGCCTCGTTGCCGGGATCGATTTCCGCTGCACGGAGGAACTCAACCAGCGCGCCCTGCTCATCGCCGGCCTGGAAGAGCTTGCGGCCCTTGGTGACATGGAGGGAAGAGGCCGAGATGCGAACGCGATAGAGGGCGGCGCGATAGCGCAAGTCCTTGGGCGCGGCGGCGTTCGCCTTCTGGTAGTCGTCGAAGGCCGCGTCGTAGTCCTCGCGCGCCTCTGCAGCCTGACCATGCTTGAAGAATGAGCCAGCCGACTCCGCGCGCAGCGAAACGCCGGACAGGCCGAAGAGAGCCAAAACGGCCACAAGTACGATCCAGAAGGCGGCTCTGGAGGAGGCCGGAACAACAGCACGGCGGTTCATTGCACTCCCAAGCGTCTTAGCCGATCCGCGTTGCACTGCGGACCCTTGCGGGCTGCCTTGGCTGCCCGGGACGCAATTCCAATTGGTGTTTTTCCGCAACCAACAATGCTCCATTTTAGCAAAGCCCCACTGAAGAAACGCCTAAACCCGCTCCGATGCTACGATGAAGACTCAAGGATGCTTCCCGATGGCGCGCCAAACCAGTCACGTAATCGTT
>CAZSWI010000402.1:0-3131 GCA_964610635.1 uncultured Acidobacterium sp. | reverse complement strand
TGAAGATTGTCGAAGGGTCGCCGCCGCAGGTTGAGGGCAATGTGAGTTTTGACGCCGCTGTGGAGTTTGGCGAGGAGCCGGGGCGATTTCTGGAGAAGCTGAACCTGAAGGGCGAGGTTTCACTGGAGGGGTTGAAGTTGGCGAAGGCTGACACGCAGGAGAAAGTGGATGCGTTCAGTGCGCGGGTGCGGAAGGATCCGCCGCCGGCGCCGGCCAGCGGTGAGCCGGGTGGCGATCCGCCGGAAATTACGATGGCTGCGCGGTCAGAGACGCGGTTCGAGCATGGGGTGGCGTATTTTCCGGATATTCGGGCCAGTATGCCTGGAGCGGAGGCGCGGCTGCATGGGACGTTCAACCTACTGGATACGAGGATTCATTTGACGGGGAAGGTCGCGATCGAGCGGGGCCTTTCTCATGCGGTGACGGGATGGAAGGCGATGGTGCTGAAGCCGGTGAGCCCGTTCTTCAAGAAGAAGGATGCGGGGGCGGTGGTATCGGTGGCGATCACGGGTAAGGCGAAGAATCCGAAGATCGGGGAGGATGTGCTGCACGATAAGTGAGAGAGGCAGATGTGGCCGGGAGCCTGGGGCCGGGAGCCTGGGGCCGGGAATTTGGGGCTGGGAGCTGAGTTGGGAGCTTGTGGCATTTAGCCTCGAAGCGGGGTTGCTGATCCATTCAATTCAAAACGGGGAACCGGAATCTGTTACGTTGCGTAACGGATTGCAGCGGCGTGTGAAGATGAGCGCACTTGAAGGTGTGCGCGTCTTCGGAGCACTGCCCTTCATCGCGAGAGGAGCCGGCAAATGGATACGCTGCTCAACAATGTTCGCTTCAGTTTGCGGATGCTGGGAAGGAATCCTGGCTTGACGTTTACGGTTTTGCTGACGCTGGCGCTGGGCATTGGCGCGAACACCGCGATCTTTACGGTGGATTATGCGACGCTGCTGGCGCCGCTGCCGTACCCGGAGCCGAACCAGCTGGTGATGGTGTGGTCGAAGATTCAGACTTATCACAACGGAGTCTCGGCGGGGGACTACACGGACTGGAAAAATCAGTCGACCGTGTTCTCGTATCTGTGCGCCTGGACAGGGACGAGCTTCAATGTGGCGACGAAGGATCAGCCGGAGTATCTGGAGGCGCGCATGACGTCGCCTGACATGCTGAAGATGATGGGCGAGCCGTTGTTGCTGGGGCGATTCTTTTTGCCGGAGGAGGGTGTGGAGGGGAAGAATCACGTCGCGATCCTGACGCATAAGTTCTGGGTGAAGCAGGGGTCGAATCCGCACATAGTGGGGACGACGATTCGGCTGAATGGACAACCGTACACAGTGGTGGGGGTGCAGCGGCCGGGAATCTTCGATAAGGGGCAGGAGCAGCTGACGGTCCCGCTGGTGTTTAAGCCGGAGCAGCTGAACCATGACTTTCACTGGCTGCTGGTGATGGGGCGGCTGAAGCCGGGCATCACGATCAAGCAGGCGCAGCAGAACATGGACTCGGTCACGAAGCATATTGCGGAGGTTTATCCGAAGAGCGATAAGGGGTGGGACTCGTATGTGGAGCCGCTGAAGAATGACTTTCTGCCGAAGGAGCGGATCCAAATGCTGTGGCTGCTGCTGGGGGCGGTGGGGTTTGTGCTGCTGATCGCATGCGTGAACGTGGCGAATCTGCTGCTGGCGCGAGGCATGACGCGGCAAAAAGAGCTGGCGGTGCGAAGCGCGATGGGCGCGGGACGGAAGACGATCTTCGCGCAGCTGCTGACGGAGAGCGTGCTGCTGGCGCTGGCCGGTGGCGCGCTGGGAGTGGGGGTGGGTTATGGGATGCTGCAGGGGCTGATTGCGGCGATGCCGCGGGATACGCTGCCGTATGAGGCCGATCTGCGGCTGAATATTCCGATCCTGTTGTTCACGCTGGGGACGACGACGCTGGCCGGGCTGCTGGCGGGTTCGGTGCCGGCATGGTACGCATCGCGGGTGGATCCGGCGGAATCGCTGAAGGAGGGCGGGCGCACGGGGACGAGCGCGGGGAAGCATCGTGTGCGGCGGGTGCTGGTGGTGGGGGAGTTTACGCTGGCGCTGGTGCTGCTGGCGGGAGCCGGCCTCGCGATTCACAGCTTCTGGAATTTGACGCGTGTGGACCTGGGGGTAAAGACGGATCACGTGCTGACCTTCTTTTTGCCGGTGCCGGATGCGCGGTCGAAGGATCCAGTGCTGATTACGAATTATTATCGGGAGATTTTGGCACGGATCGATGCGGTGCCGGGGGTTTCGCACGCGAGTGCGATGACGGGGATGCCGCTGGAGGGGGCGGGGTTTGGGATGCCGTTCACGATTGCGGGCGGCCCGACGTACGCGGATCCGTCGCAGCGGCCTAACACGGGATTCGGGATGGTGACGCCGGATTATTTTTCGACGTTCGGGATTCATCTTGTGAAGGGGCGGGAACTGAACGATCAAGACACGGCGACGAGCGTCAAGGTGGCGGTGGTGAATGAGGACTTCGTGAAGAAGTGGCTGAAGGGGAAGGATCCGCTGCGGACGCAGATTGCGGTGGAGCAGCTGATTCCCGGGGTGCAAAATCTGGGTCCGTACCAGGAATGGCAGATTGTGGGGATATATCACAACGTGCATTCGGCGGATCAGCGGGATGAGAACCCGGAGATGCTGATTCCGTTCTGGCAGATTCCGTGGCCGCAGGCGGGGTTTGGGGTGCGGACGGCCGAGGATCCGCTGTCGATGCAGAAGAGCATCGAGGCGGCGGTGCATTCGGTGGACCCGGAGATTGCGCTGGCGCAGCCGCAGACGCTGGATCAGACCCGCAGCGACACGATGGCGAGCGAGCGTTTCACGCTGATTTTGTTTGGGACGTTCGCGGCGGTGGCATTGTTCCTGGCGGTGCTGGGGATATATGGGGTGATGGCATTCAGCGTGGCTCAGCGTTCGCATGAGATTGCGCTGCGCATGGCGCTGGGCGCGACGCGCGGCAGGGTGGTGGGGCTGGTGATGCGGGAAGGCACGATTCTGGCGGCCGTGGGGCTGGGGCTGGGACTGGTGGGAGCGTACTTTGTGGGGCGCGCGATGCAGAGCATGCTGTTTGGGGTGAAGGCTCTGGATGTTCTGGCGTTTGCTTCGGTG
>CAZSWI010000401.1:0-3154 GCA_964610635.1 uncultured Acidobacterium sp. | reverse complement strand
CCCCCGGCTGCCAGGTCGAAGTCCTCATCCCCGACTTCCAGGGCAACGAAGAAGCTATCCGCCTCGTCGTCGAAGCCCGCCCCGAAATCCTCAACCACAATACCGAATCCGTCCCGCGCCTCTATCGCATCGTCCGCTCGGGAGCACGCTACGAGCGCACCCTCCGCCTCCTCCGGCTCGCGAAGGAAATTGATCCAAAGACTGTTACAAAATCGGGAGTCATGGTCGGCCTCGGCGAAGAAATGGACGAACTCCTCCAGGTCTATCGCGACCTCGCCAGCGTCGGAGTCAACGTCCTCACCATCGGCCAGTATCTCCGCCCTTCGAAGGACCATCTCCCCCTCGCCCGCTACTACACCCCCGACGAATTCGCCTTCATGAAACGCGAAGCGCTCGCGATGGGCTTCCGCCACGTCGAATCCGGTCCGTTAGTCCGCTCCAGCTACCACGCCCACGAACAAGCCGACTCCGAGGCCTCCAACTCCGCCGCACCACCCGGCGTTCAAGTCGTGATGTGAAGATCACTTCGGTTCCGGCTGAGTCGCAAGCACAATGTCTCCCTCAATCCAGCGTTGAGTTCCGGCGGCCTCGTCGATCTCCCCATCCATCGCTCGAAGCCACGCCGGCGCAACATCCGCGTGGTCCATGACCTCCTTCGTACGGCCGGCAATACTCACGACGGTGTGATAGGTTGGCACGTCGAACACGGCATCGCTGTAGCCGGACCACAACCACCAGAACCCCTTGCGACGAAACCGCGCGATCAGTTCCCTGGCGGCGGAGGGATTTATCCGGCCAGTTACATTGCCAGTCACCTCGACAGCGAAGTCGCCTTTCCAAAGGACAGTTCCGTCTCCGGAAATCCGGACGGTATAGGCCGGGCAGCCTCCATAACACGCGGTGCGTCGCAGTTCGACATAATCGGCGGGACCGACCCCCGCCAAAGGCATCGCAAAAGGCTTTGGAAATCCCGACAACTGCAGAGGCTTGATACGCCTGACGTGCGGATGCAGCGGCCACCGCGTCGGCGCGGCTACCCGGTTCCACGTGAACGCACCCGAGCCCAGAACAACCACGACCAGCACGCACGTTCCCAATCGTATTGCGATCCGCCCCCGCGCGCCCATCATGCCCCCGCCCAGCCTTCCCTCGCGTAGAATACGTCTTTTGATCAGCATTCAAGAAGGACCACTACTATGGCACCCTCCTTTATGGCGGGCATTCCCGCCCTCAAATCCGAATACGCGCAGCTCCGCACCCGCATGGACAAAGCCGTTGCCGATTTCCAGACCAACCTGGGCTCGATCCGCACCGGCCGTGCCTCCATCCACATGCTCGACCAGGTCAGAGTCGATTACTACGGCACGCCCACGCCTCTCAATCAGGTCGGCCAGATCACCACGCCCGACGCCAACCTCATCGTCATCACCCCCTGGGACACAAGCCTCATCGTCGAAATCGAAAAATCTCTCCGCACGTCGGATCTGGGATTTAATCCCAACAACGACGGCAAAATCGTTCGCGTTCCCGTCCCGCCCATGACTGAGGATCGCCGCAAGGAAGTCGTCAAACACCTGCATCGTGTCCTTGAAGATCACCGCACCGCGGTCCGCAATATCCGGCGCGACGGCAACGACCTCATCAAAAAGGCCGCCAAAGACAAGAAGATCTCCGAAGACGAGGAGAAGCGCTCCCTCGATGAAATCCAGAAGCTCACCGACGAAGAAATCAAAAAGATGGAAGAGATGGCAAAGAAGAAGGAAACCGAAGTCATGCAGGTCTGAGCGCTTCGCGCCGCCTCCCTTTAAGCCTCAGCCAAAACAGAAAGGCCGCCCCTCGGGACGGCCTTCAATTGTTCAGAGGATGGCAGCGTAGTCCCTGTTACTCTGCCGCGTTCGTCCCGCTCGCCGCTCCGGCTGGCGCGATCCCCACCTGCAGGTAAGTCCCCGCCTCCAGTCTCACGTTTCCATCGGTGCTCGAAAATGTCCCCGATGCGCTGCTCTTGACCGCGCTCGTCATCGAAATGTTCCTGAGGGCTCCCGCTTGCTGGAACGTCCCGTCAGCCTCAACCTGCTCCGGCGCCGGCCCCATCGTCTCCGCGCCATACGTTGCCCCGTCTCCCGCGCTCTCCGGATACACCGCCAGCACCGTGGCCTTCACTGGGATCTCTTTCCCATCTTTCAGCTTTGCCGAGGTGAACACCAGGCTCACGCTCGCAGGACTGCCGTTCTGCGCTGCCTTCACCTCAGCCACTTTACCGATCAGTTCCGTGCCCTTCGGCAACTTCACTCCGTCGGTCGTCTTCACCGTGCCGTTCAGCTTCGTTGTGACCACCTGCCCGGCTGCGGCACTCTTCGAATCGAGCGTGCGATCCAGTTTTGTCGTCACACCCACCAGAGTCTGCGCCGACGCGGACCCTGCCACAACCATCGATGCAATTGCCACTCCGAAAGAGAGCTTCTTCAAAGTTTGAAAGCGCATACAATTCACTCCTCTGCAGAAAATTCTGCCGTTACGCTGCGCCGCTTCCTCAAACTCCCATCTCCGCGAGCGACACCACAAGCGTGCCAATCCGAGGATCCGCAGTTCCCTGCGATCAGGATGTCTGTGAATCAGCGCAAGCGCGCCAGCGGAATACCACATGGTTCCGCCCCATGGATCGCGATCACGCTCAGAATCATTCGAAAAAGACTCTGAACTACACGACCCCCAACCGCATCTGGCAGAGGGTATCAGACCTTATCCGCTGCGGCAGCCAATCCAACTGGGACAGGCGATGACACAGCGAATGCTCAGGAGATACTACCCGCAGACACGGATAAACCATCCTCTGCGCATATGGACGCGCCAAGGCCGGGTTGAGATTCAGGATTGCCGGGAAAAAGAAGCGGATAAAACGATTTTTTAAGGCTAATTCACATTACGTAGGCGACCCGCTCCAGCTCCCGCTGCATGGATTCAAACGTGCATGCGGTTGCTTCCAGTCGCACAACCGCCTCGCGAACCATCGCCTGATCCGCACCGTAGCCGCGGCCCGTGAGGAACATCGTCACCAGCTCTGCCGCCTGCCACGAATCCATGCCCGACTGCAGAAGCTCCGTCCGCAGACCTGCGAGCTCCGCTACCGGGAATTTTTCGATCCTGCTGTCGCTCA
>CAZSWI010000400.1:0-3161 GCA_964610635.1 uncultured Acidobacterium sp. | reverse complement strand
ACGGAGCCGGGGTCGAGTTCGAGGGCGCGGTCGAGGGCCTTGCGGGCAGCCATGACGTGGAGGTGGCCGCCGAATCCATAGCGGATGTACTGGAGCTCGGCGATGCCGAGGCCGCTCCACGCGGGAGAGTAGGTGGAATCGCGATTGGTGACGGCTTCGAAGAGGTCGCGGGCGCGGTCGAGGTCGGCGCGGCTGCCGGTGCGCTGCATGAAGCCGGAGAGGAGGGCGCGGGCCTGGAGGTATTCCTCGGAAAGTTCTTCACCGAGGCGGATGTTACGCGGGGCGACGGGCTGGGCGGCGGGGTGGAGCTGGCCTACTCCCTGGAGGGAGGCGAAGACTTCGTTGCAGATTTCGGTTTGCACGGCAATGAGGTCGAAGGAGGGGACGCTGATGCCGCCGCCGCTGCGAACGCTTTGGCGGTCGACCTCAAGGAGCTGCCAGTTGAGGTCGAAGCCTTTGTCGGAGCGGAGAAAATTGCCGGCGAGGACCCAGTCGACGAGGAGCTTCTGACCGATTTCGAGGGGGTCCATTTGAGAGATGTTGAGGTACATGAGGGCGCTGGAGGGGCGGACGACGAGGGAGGACATGCGGGCGATGCGGGCGGCGATGGCGTCGGCGAGGGCTGAGCCGTAGAGGGGCGCGACGTCGGCGGCGCCGAGGTTCTGGAAGGGGAGGACGAGGATGGTATTCTGCTCGGCTTTTTCGGCGGAGGACTGGCCGAAGCGCTCGGCGAGCATGGAGAGGAGGCCGGTGGTGCGCTTCTCCTGTTCGGCGACGGTGGAAGGAGGGAGGACGGCAGCGGCGTCGCCGGGGATGATGCCGGTTTCGAGCTGCAGGGTTTTCATGATGGTCTTGAGGGCTTCGCGGACTTCGGCGGCGCTGGCGTAGCGTTCGGCGGGCGTTTTTTTAAGGCAGCAGAGGATGACGGAGCTTAGCTCGTCGGGGATGCGATCGAGAGGCGGAGGGTCGATGAACTGGATGGCGCGGATGGACTGGAATTCGTCGCTGTCGGGGCGGGCGAAGGGATGGCGGCCGCTGGCGAGTTCGTAAAGGATTACGCCGAGGGCCCAGAGGTCGGACTGGACGGAGCTTTGGCCGGTGACGAATTGCTCGGGGGCCATGTAGGCGATGGTGCCGCCGCGCGCGGTGTAGGTGGCGATGGCGTCTCCGGGCTTCCGGCGCGCGGATTTGGAGGGGTCGAACTCGGCTTCCTCAGGAGGGAGACGGCGGGCGAGGCCGAAGTCGAGGATCTTGGCGAGACCGCCGTCGGTGAGCATGACGTTGGCGGGCTTGAGGTCGCGATGGAAGATGCCCAGGGTGTGAGCGGCGGAGAGGCCGTCGGCGATCTGGATGCCTACGGAGAGGATGAGCTGGAGGGTGGCGGGGCCTTTGGCGATGAGCTTGTCGAGGGACTGGCCGGGGACGTACTGCATGACGATGAAAGCTTCTTCGCCTTCTTCGCCGACCTCGTAGATGGCGCAGACGTTGGGGTGCTCGATGGCGGAGGCCATGCGTGCTTCGCGGAGAACGGTGGTGCGCATTTGTTCGAGGGTGAGGGTGCCGCGTTTGAGGATTTTGAGGACGACGGGGCGCATGAGCTGCGAGTCGTTGGCGAGGTAGACGACGCCGCTGCCGCCAGAGCCGAGCTTGCGGACCAGCTCATAGTGGGTGATGGTGCGTTTCATGGGTCTGGGGTTAGTGTAGCGGAGGGGGATGTGGGTAAATTGTGTTATCTTTACTTCTTGAATGGAGAGTAAAGATGCCGAGCAGTACTGTAAGCAGTAAGGGGCAAGTAACGATTCCGCAGGAGGTTCGGACGCGGCTGGGATTGCGGGCTGGGGATCGGGTGGAATTTCGAGAGGAAGGGGGGAAGACGTTCCTGGAGCCAGCAAGAGAGCGGGCTCACTCCTTCAGCGAATTCATCGGCATAGCGCCCTATTTTAAGAGCATCGACGAGATCAATGCGTGGGTGCGAGAAATGCGGGAAGACGATCGAACTCCGGAATGAGAACGGCTCTTGATACCAATGTCCTCTCGTCGATCTGGGGAGGTGAGTCCGCCGCAAGCCGCGCTTCCGCATTCCTGGACGAGGCTGGTCATCGCGGCGGCCTGGTGATTGTGCCTATCGTATACGTCGAACTCAGAGCCCATCCGAACCTTGCCGAGGGATTTGTAGACCGATTCCTGCAAATGATGCGAGTGACGGTGGAGTGGACTGTGGAGCAGGAGGTCTGGCTGCTGGCTGCGGAGCGGTTTGAGAAATATGCACATCGCAGGCGGGGACAAATTCCTGGCGAAGTGAAGCGATTCCCTGCGGATTTTCTGGTTGCTGCGCATGCGCTGTTGAGGGCGGACCGGCTGGCGACCTTCGATCTGAGAAGTTACCGCGCGGACTTCCCCGAGCTACAGCTTGTTCAACCGTAGGTGCGGACGCGTTAGTCGTTGACGAGGACTTTGCGGATGCGGATGCCCTGTTTGTTGAGTTCCTCGGCGAAGTCTTCGACGCGGACGAGGAAGTCCTGGCCGGCGCGGACGTAACGGGGCATGGAGTTCCAGGCATCGCGGACCATGTCGGGGTGTTCGGCGAGGACGGCTGCGGCTCCGGCGCCGGCGGCGACCAGGGCAGCTTTGCGGTGGCCGGTGATGAGCAGGAGCGCGCCGAGGGCGAAGGAGCCGGCAGCGGCAACGCGGGTCCAGGGGATTTCAGAGAGGCTGGATTCTATTTGGTGGGTGATTTTCATGAGTTCTTTTCCGCTATTCATAGTACTTTACATGCCCTTTCCAATTGTGTTTGCCGGCGGCGTTGCCGCGGCTGAAGCCGCTTCTGGATATCGCGGAACGCGGGCCTGAAGGCCAACTCTTCTACCGTAATCCTGAAGGCCGCTCTTTTACCGAAATTCAGTCGAGATCGAATTCGCGGAGGGGCTTGCCGGTGTCGGGGGTTTCTTTGGCTTTTTTGAGGGCTTCGGCGAATTTCTTGTTGAAGACGTCTTCGCGGTTTTTCTCGGCTTCGAGAGACTGGCGGAAGATGCTCTCTTTGCGCTCTTCCTGCTCACGGAGATGGCGGGTGGCCTGATCGAAATCTTCGAAGGTGCGCTTGCGCGGGGCGGGGGTGTGGGCGATGACGGCGCGGGTGGAGGCGTCAATTTTGAGCATGGCGC
>CAZSWI010000399.1:0-3162 GCA_964610635.1 uncultured Acidobacterium sp. | reverse complement strand
ATGCGCCTTTGACGTGGCCGAAGAGCTCGGACTCGAAGGTGCCTTCAGGGAGCGCCCCGGTATTGACGGCGACCATGGAGCGCGAGGCGCGCGATGAGAGGGCGTGGAGGGTTTGGGCCACCACTTCCTTTCCAGTGCCGTGCTCGCCGGTGATCAACACGCTGGCGTCGGAGGGTCCGATGCGGGCGATGGTGGCAAGGACCGGCTGCATGGCAGGGGCGGTCGCGATCATCTCCGGGAGATTCGCGGTGCGCAGGAGGCGGTTCTCGGCTTCGAGGCGCTGGGCGCGGCGGACCGCGTTCGAGAGGTCGATCTGCGTGCGCAGGATGGTGAGCAGGCGGGCGTTGTCCCAGGGTTTCTGGATGAAGTCGTTGGCGCCGCGGCGCATGGCTTCGACGGCGAGTTCGACGTTGGCCCAGGCGGTCATGACGATGACGGGGATGTGCGACTCGTGGGAGCGAATCTGGGAGAGGAGGTCGAGGCCTTCGCGGCCGGAGGTGGTGTCGCGGGTGTAATTCAGGTCGAGGAGGAGCGCGTCGAAGGTGCTGGACTTGAGAGCGTCGAGGACCATGTAGGGCGAGGTCGCTTTTTCGATGCGGTAGCCTTCCGGCTCGAGCAGGAGCTCGAGGGCGTCGAGGATATGAGGCTGATCGTCGGCAATGAGCACCGAGGGCGCGAGGCGGCCGGTGGTTTCGACAGGAACGGGTTGGGCGGCTGTTGACATAGCTCTTAGCTGTCAGCTGCTGGCTCTTAGCTGGTCCTCCTATTATGGGCCGTGGGTTACTACGCCGGATTTTGCGTCGTCGATGGAGACGTTGGTGCGGTCCAGCGTCGACCCGGTGGCGCGATCGACATCGACTTTGGCCTTTTCATACTGCGTCTGCGCAACGTAGAGCGCCGATTCGGCCAGCGCCAGCGCGTTCTCCGCAACCAGGGTATCGGAGCTGGATTTCGCTCCGAGCTGCTGTTCCTGCTTGGTAATGTCGAAGGTGCGCTGAGAAAGGTCGCGGGCTTTTTGCGCTGCGTCGATACGGGCCTGTGCCTGCTGGAGTGCGAACTGTGAGTTGCGCACGTCGAAACGGATGTTCTTTTGTTGCTGCTCGTAGGTAATTTGGCTCTGCCGGAAGGCCAGCTGAGCCCGGAACTGATCGGCCTTCTGAATACGGTTGCGAATGGTGATGTTGAGCGTGAAGCCGACCTGGTATTCGGGCGCCGAGTAGTTGAAAGCATTCTTGAGCACACCGGGCGTGTCGACAGGAAGTGTCGTGCTGCAGTAAGCCGGACCCTGGTCGCAAAACGGGTTCAGGGGACCGCCGAGTCCGGTTCCGGCAAAAAATCCATAAGCGTTGAGCTGAGGCAAAAGGGAGTTATTGATGGCTTTCAGGTTCTCCTGAGCGATTTGCATGCCGATCTGGTCCGAGGATACGTCGGGGCGGTTCTTCAGAGCCTCGGCCATGAGATCGTCGATCGATTTGCTCTCGTTTGGATCGGGCGCGCCTTTCAAATCCAGAGGAACCACGGGCATTTCGTCGATGGATGGATCGTCGGCTTTGGTGAGGGCGTTCTTCAGGTTCAGCTCAGCGCCTCGCAGATTCGCACGCGAAACGGTAAGGTTGCCCTCGGCGGTGGCAACGGCGGACTGGTCGGTCATGACCTGCATGGCGGGGATGGCCTTGAGATCGAGTTGCTTCTGGTCGTCGCTGAGGGTCTGATTGGTAAAGGCCAGCGAGCGCTCCTTAATCTGCTCGTCCTCGTACGCGTTGACCAGGTCCCAATAGATGTCCTCGACGCCTGTCACCGTGGCGATGACCTGCGCTTTAAAGGCGTAATCGGTGATTTGCAGGTTCCTCCTGGCGATACGAATCCATCGCTCGTTGGTGCCGAACCCAAAACCCGCCAGCAGGGGCTGGGTGATCAGACCCTCCCAGAAAAGCTGGATTTGCGGGTCCACGATGTTGAACGGGCTGTTGGACGTCACGCGTTGCCCGTTAAGAGCCCACTGAATACCCGTACCGGAGGGAAAGTATTCGGTGTACTGGGTGGTGTAGCCAATGGTGTTGGTCTCGAGGAGGTTAACGCCGGTCTGGATCGTATTTACTTCCGGCGTCTTGGTGTGGTCGACCGCGGCCTTGACGGTGAAGACTGGATCGAAGGGATTTACATAAGTGCCTTCGCCCAGGGTGGAGGTGACCAGACCTCCTGCCCCGCCTGCTCCGGCTCCGGAGGAAACTGTGCTGCCGGATACGCCCCCGCCCGACGCTCCCACCGGGCTGGTGACGTTGGTGTTCACCCCATTCGCGTAGCCTCCGGCCCTGGTGCGAGCGAGATCGGTGAGTGCTGTGGGAAGGTTGTAGCGGAACGAAGCCAGGTCAAGGTTGTTCTCAATCGCCAGCGCGATAGCATCCCCCAGGGAAATGTACAGCTTGCCTTCGCGGATCAGGCTTTGCAGGCGAGGCGAGTTCGTGAGATCGACAGGGGGCACAAAACTGGGCCGATAGGGAGACAACGGGTTGCGCGAGTGCGGCAGCTGCACGTGAAAGGGTTGCTGTGGAGTCACAATGGGCTGCTGCTGGATCTGCTGCGCCTGTTGAGCCAGCGTGGGTGGTGGCGCTTGCGCAGGCGTGGTTGGGGGCGCGGGGGCTTCCGGGGCGGTTGGGGAAGATGTTGGGACTTGAGCAGGTGCAGAGGTTTGCGCCAGAGCGCCAGTCGCGAACACGCCAACGACCGTCAACAAAACTGGACCCACGAGCGAAAAGAAATGCAGGTCCCTCGACTCGTGCCTGAATGGATGTTGGGCCCGGAAGCGGGCCCAACGAATTCGGATGCTTCGCTCAGGAGGACACTCTTTCACGATGCGGTGACCTCCACGCCGAGGTTGGGATTGGAGGAGTCGGCGGTGAGCCAGCCGTCGCGCAACTCGATGACCCGGGAGCCGAAGGCGGCGTTGGCTTCAGAGTGGGTGACCTGGACGATGGTCGTGCCTTGCTCGTTCAATTCGCGGAACAACTCCATGATCTCCTTTGCCTGGCTGGAATGCAGATTGCCGGTGGGCTCATCGGCGAGCAGGAGGGCTGGCTTGTGAATCACGGCGCGAGCGACACCGACTAACTGCTGTTGGCCGCCGGAGAGCTGGGAAGGGAAGAGGTCCTTCTTGCCGACGAT
>CAZSWI010000398.1:0-3162 GCA_964610635.1 uncultured Acidobacterium sp. | reverse complement strand
TTTGACTGGCGTGTGTTTGGGGAGCAGCTACGTCTGGCCGACTGGCGGAAAATGGCCATTGCTCTGGCCTGCATCTATGCCGGCTACGTGGTGCGATCGGTGCGCTGGGTCTGGCTGCTTCGGCACAGGAAAAAGTTGTCACCGCTCTCGCTGCTGGGGACGCAGGTGATCGGCTTCACCGCGGTGGCGCTGATTGGGCGCGTTGCCGACCTTGTGCGGCCTTACCTGGTTTCGAAGCGGACCGGGCTGCCAATTAGTTCGCAGATTGCGGTTTACATTGTGGAGCGCCTCTTCGATGCCGGATCGATGGCGCTGATCACTTCTTCGGTGATTTTGTTGTCGCCGTCAGGCGGCCTGCCACATGCGGAGATCGTGCGGAAGGCGGGATACTGGGGACTGGCGCTGACCCTGCTGGGTACGCTGTTTCTGGTGGCGGTGCGGCTTTGGGGCGATACGGTGGCTTCGGTGCTGGGCGGCATTTGCGGGCGCATCTCCAAAGGCTTTGGGCATGCGGTCGAGAGCAAAATCCAGGCTTTTCACTCCGGGCTGGACACGATACGGTCGTTCTCCGATTTTGGAGTAACGGCAGCGCTGTCCCTCGGGATGTGGGTGATGATCGCGTTTGCATATCTGGAGACGGCGCTGGCTTTTGTAGCGAGTCCGGAACTGGCCGCGATGACCCCGGGCAAAGCCGTGCTGCTGATGATTGTGAGCGGCGGCGCGAGCGTGATTCAGCTGCCGGTGCTCGGTTGGTTCACGCAGATAGGCCTGGTGGCGGGGGCGATCTCGAAGTTCTTCGGGGCCGCGCCGGAGGCGGCTACGGGCTGCGGGGCGGCCTTGCTTCTGCTGACCTTCCTCGGGATCGTACCGGTGGGCTTGATCTGGGCGCGTTTCGAGCATGTCTCGCTGAAGAAGGTGACCGAGGAGAGCGAGCACGTTGCCGAGGAGATGGCGCACTCGGCGGGTGCCTCCACGCAGGAAGCTTAAGAGCAGCAAAAAGCATTCAAGGAAGAACCGGTTAGCTGAAAACCGGTTAGCGAAAAAACAGTCAGCGAAAAACGGCTCGTGAAAAACAACAAGCTGCTACAGGGTTCGGCGAACGGCTCTGCGGACTGTATCCGTAGCTACGCCGTAGGTGGCATGCGTGACCCACTCGCTGATGCGCTCCTGGGTGGGCTGGCGGCTGGGGGGTGCAGCGAGGCCCATCTTCGGCAGAATCGCTTCGTGAGTGAGGCGATTGAGGGTGATGCCGAAGGCCGCGCCGCGCCATGCGCCGAGCGATGGCTCGACTTCGACAAGTGCGCCATACACCGCGCCGGCGAGAGCTCCAAAGATAAAGTGAATGCCCTGCAGGGCGAGCTCGCGCTCTCTGTCGGGAAGGCTGTGGCCGGCGACCTGTTCGGCGAGTAAGACAGGGGGCGGGGTCTGTCCTTCGACGCGTGGGGGAAATAGTTTTTCGGCGATAATCTTGGCGCCGGACCCGGCGAGACCGCCGATGAAGCCGGCGAGGGCGCCTTTGGCGATGCTGCGTTTCCGTCTGGGCTTGCTCGTGTTCGCGCTCATGGTTGGATAAGATGCTCGGAAATACGATAGTCCCTGGGAGCAGACGGTGGCGAGCGAAAAGCGAGCCAGAGTTCAGTCAGGAATGAGTGCAGCCAAAAAACAGCATAAACCGAGCAAGCAGCCAGCGGGAGGGCGGCTCGATCGGTAGAGAGGGAAGCGGCGGTGGGGAGCCGCTGCGCTGCTAGAATCGAAGCAGACCGATGAAATGTCCATACTGCGGGTTTGCCCAGGACCGCGTGATCGATTCGCGGGAGAGCAGGGAAGCCGATTCGATCCGCAGGCGGCGTGAGTGCGAGAAATGTAACCGCCGCTTTACGACTTACGAGCGCATCGACGAAATCCCATACATGGTGGTCAAGAAGGACGGGCGGAGGGAGAAGTTCGAGCGGCCCAAGGTGCTGGACGGACTGCTGGCTGCGTGCGAAAAGCGGCCTGTCTCTGCGGGGAAGCTGGAGCAGCTGGTGGACGAGGTGGAGACGTTTGTCACCGAGTCGACGGAGCGGGAGCGGACGACGGCCGAGATTGGCGAGCTGATTATGGACCGGCTGAAGGCGCTCGATACAGTGGCTTACATCCGCTTCGCCAGTGTCTACAGGGACTTCAAGGATGTACGGGAGTTTAAGGAAGAGCTGGAGCAGTTGCTGAGTCAGCATTCTGAGAAGAAGAAAGCCGGTAGCCGGTAGCCGGTAGCTGGTAGCTGGTAGCTGGGAGCCGGGAAATCAGTAGCTGGTAGAGGAGAGATTTGGGGAAGACGCATACCATTACGTTGATTCCCGGGGATGGGATTGGGCCGGAAGTCACAGATGCCGTGGTGCGGATCCTCGAAGCGGTTGGGGAGACGACCGGCGTGAAGTTCACCTGGGAGCGGTTTGCCGCTGGCGCCGGAGCTTTTGAGAAGCATGGCGAGTACATTCCCAAAGAGCTCTACGCTTCGATCGAGCGGAACCGGGTTGCGCTCAAGGGTCCGGTGACGACGCCGGTGGGCGAAGGGTTCCCGTCGATCAACGTGACTTTGCGGAAGAAATTCGAGCTGTATTCGAATTTTCGGCCCATCAAGAATTTGCCAGGACTGGAGACGCGCTATCCGGGCGTGGACCTGATCATCATTCGCGAAAATACGGAAGGTGAATACGTTGGCCTCGAGCATGAGGTGGTGCCCGGCGTGGTGGAATCGCTGAAGGTGATCACGGAAAAAGGGTCGACGCGGATTGCGAAGTTTGCCTTTGAGTACGCGACCAAACATGGGCGGCGGAAAATTCACGCGATTCACAAGGCGAACATCATGAAGATGTCGGACGGGCTGTTTCTGCGCTGCGCGCGCGATGTGTCGAAGGGCTATCCGGACATTGTTTACGGGGAACACATTATCGATAACACGTGCATGCAACTGGTGATGAATCCGTATCAGTACGACACCCTGCTCCTCGAGAATCTGTACGGCGATATCGTGAGCGACCTGTGCGCGGCGTTTGTGGGTGGACTGGGGCTGGTGCCGGGGGCGAATCTGGGCGCGGAGGCGGCGATCTTTGAGGCGGTGCACGGGTCGGCGCCGGATATTGCGGGCAAGGACATTGCGAATCCGACGGCGCTGCTGCAGTC
>CAZSWI010000397.1:0-3169 GCA_964610635.1 uncultured Acidobacterium sp. | reverse complement strand
GCGATTTAGCAGGAACCGATTCTGCACTCCCCAGACGAATCGATCCAGGCCGGCTCCAGGTTCTAATCGCACGGAGCCAGAATTTTTACGACGCAAATTGCAGCGTGTATCCTCGCTCAAAGCCCAATTCTTCAGTCTTCGATTTTTGTTGGAGTGTCGATGGTCACTCGGCGGGAATTCATCCAGGCGTCGAGTGCCATGTGGAGAACGATCCGGGGAAAGCAGAGCGCGTGGCCCTCAGTAGCCTCAAGCAAGGCTGAGTTTGATGGCTCTCAGCAGCAGACTGTCAATTAAAGATCGGAGAAAGAGGAGTGATGTCATGGTGAGATGCGTGCAGCGCAGATGTTTTGCGGGTGCAATATTGGCCCTTGTCTTTGTCTCACTGGCAGCACAGAACACTAAGGCGCAGGGAAGTGCCAACTCAGTCCCATGTGGCGATCAGGAAGCCAATCGGCTTCTCCAGCGGGGGGACGACATGTTCCCGAAAAGCGGGTATGGGTTGCCACCGGTCGTCGCAAGTGCGGGTCGCGCGCTCACCTACTTTGAACTGGCTGCCGAGAAGGATCCTTCATGTGCTCAGGCGCAGGTGGCCTTGGCAAAAGCAGAGATCGGATTTCCGAGTTGGCCGGCATTGCCGGAGCGCTTCCAGACGGTGAAGGAAGCAGCGATGAGGGCAATTGAACTCCAGGATGGCCTTGCTGAAGCTCACGCATTGCTTGGCGACGCAGATTTCAACACCTGGCAATGGCAGCCAGCCGAGAAGGAGTACAAACGAGCCATTGAACTGGCTCCCAACGATCCCTCGAATCACCTCCACTACGCTCGATTTCTAGCCGCGATGGGGCGCCCGGCACAAGCCATTGATGAAGCAGAAAAGGCGCGCGCGCGCGCGCATGGATCGCCACTGGTCGATCTTGCTGCGGGCGAGATTTACTACTGGACGCGACGCTATGACAAAGCCGTAGAGTTGATACGCCCGGCAGTTGGCTCTAATCCGATGGGCAATTTCCTCCTCGGCTGGGCCCGCGCCGGACAATCGAACTGGCAGGATGCGATCAACGCCTTCGCGACAATCTTACCGATTACAGATCGAGACGCCGGGGATCTGATGAGCCTGGCGTACGCGTTTGCCTCCGAGGGGAGACGCACTGACGTTCTCCCCATGCTGGAGGAAGCAAAACAAAAAACCACTCTGATGTACGTGCCCGTGTACCGAATCGCCGCGACTTACCTGGCGATGGGCGATGGAAAGCAAGCACTCGAATGGCTGGAGAAGGCCGCCACCGAGGACCGCGGCTGGATGGTTTGGATCAAAGTGGATCCAGTCATGGACCCACTCCGTTCCGATCCGCGGTTTCAAAAGCTTGTCGAAAAAATGAAGTTCCCATCTCAGGCACGAAACTAATCCGGGCACGCACTCCACCGAGCCGTCAGATCGTTCGTGTTAAGTCGGCTGGTTCACCGGACCTGCCTCATTTGGCGATATCAGGCCAAAGCACTCATCGAGCCCGGAGGCCGGGTCAAATCCTTCGCCATGCGGATCCGCTCTCAGCCGCCGCCCACCCCCCAAACGAATCCCGAAACCCACCAAAATCCCCAAAACCCCAAAATGTGGAAAATTTGTCAACCCCCCACCCCAAAATCCAAAGTAATAACCCCACATTCCACGTCACTTACAAGCCAACTTACCCAAAGAAAGTTGGCAGTTTTTTCCTCTGTACCTGCTATTCTGAACTTATAGAGTAAAAAAAGAAAAAAGCTCCACCCGGAGCAAACCGCGCAATCCGCTTGCGTGAGTTACAAAAGATCGACGCCGCCGTTCCTCAAGGAACGGCGGTTCTCATTTGTACTCACCATGTTCTCGAATTGCGTGGTTTGTTCCCCCGGTGGGGCTTTTCCTTTCGAGGGCATTTGAGGGGCTTGCCGGGGGTGGCAGGCCCCTCCCTTTTTCACCACCTTCGCGCCCCACCCAATTTTCTGAGCTCCGCGCTCTGCGCTCTGAGCTCTCCTTAGGAGAGACACACCATGCCGGAAACTGAACCAACCCCCGCTGCCGAACCCCAGCCCGCCAACCCCATGCGCAAGCAACGCCAGTGCCGCTACATCAAAACCAGCGGCGAGCAGTGTCGTGCCCAGGCCATGACCGGCAACCACTACTGTTACTCCCACAAATACAACCGCCGCCCCACCTTCACCGGAGTCAAAGGCTACGACCGCGTCGCCTTCCTCGAAGACGCCGCCTCCATCCAGCTCGCCCTCTCCCAAACCATGCAGGGCCTCCTCGATCGCGACCTCGACCACAACACGGCCCGCGCCGTCTTCTATGGCTGCGCCGTCGCCTCCGGCCTCGTCCGCCTCGACTTCGTCCGCGAGCGCTGGCTCACCGAAAACAAACAACCCATCCCCGGCCAGGTCACCGAAACCTCCAAAAGCGAAGACTCCGAACCCCTCGCCCCCGAGCGTGAGTATCGCGGCCCCTCCGGCGTCTTCGAGCCCCAGTGGTCCTTCTCCAAATACCTTTACGAGCAGCAGTGCGAGGAAATGGGCCAACCCAAACCCACCTGCGCCGCCGACTTTCCCGCATCCGGCTGGCTCACCGATGACGAAGTCGCCGAAGATCCCGAGGACTTCGCCAAGCGCTACCGCACACGCAAGCTCAAACTCAGCGAGCAAGCCCAGGCCGCCAAAGCAACGCCGGCTTCCGCGGCCGATTCAGTACCCAACTCCGCGGCTGGCTCCGCTCAGAATCATCCCGAACCCAGCACAGCCCAGCCCGAACAAATCATCGAAACCTCGGCTCAGCAGCCAATGCAGTCTGGCATCGAAGCCCAGCCCGCGGCCGAAGCACAATCCCTGAACACCCACCCCCAAACCGAGGTAGCCATTCCCCCCGCTGCTGGCGCAGCGGCTTATGAGGGGCCTGTAAGTTCCATCGCTCGCCATTCCGCCTCCAGCTCAACCCTTCAGGACCATACCGGGCACTCCAACACCGAGAGCAGAGTGCACGCATCCGGACGCCGCTGCCGCTGCGGCGGCCTCTATGGAGGCGACCCCTGCAACGATTGCCTCGATCGCCAGCAACGCAACGCCTCGCCAGCCCAGGATCGCAGCGCCAACTCCGCCTCCCTCGATCTCAAAGCCTCCGCCGAACAACACCATTCTGAGCCCG
>CAZSWI010000396.1:0-3176 GCA_964610635.1 uncultured Acidobacterium sp. | reverse complement strand
GGCACCAACGTCTGGTTCCACAAATTCGCCACGCCCGTCGACGGCGACCCAAAAACCTTCGTCGGCGAATTTCGCGGCAAGCAGCTCACTGAGCTCGATCTGGTCGGCGTCCACATCACCGACAACCACCACTACCTCATCGTCAACATCGCCCACGGCGTCCCCGCCACCAGCGAAGACTACCTCGTCAAAGACCTGCGCCAGCCAAACAGCGATTTTCAAACCCTCGTCTATGGAGTCGAAGCCCACGTCCGCGTCATCGATGCCGGTGATCGCTTCTTTCTCATGACCGACTACCAGGCCCCCAATACCCGCATCGCCGAAGCCACGCCCGGCGCCGAACCTTCCGCCTGGAAAACCATCGTGCCGGAGGGCAAGGAAGTTATCGCCAGCTACTCGATCGTCGGCGGCAAGCTCTTCGTCTCCCGCCTCCACGACGTCAAAACCGAAACCACCATCTACACCCTCGACGGCAAGCAGATCGGCACCCTCCCGTATCCCGGCATCGGCACCGGCTCCGTCGTCTACGGCCGCTCCGATCAAACCGAAGGCTTCTACACCTTCGACTCCTTCACGATTCCACCCACCATTTATCGCTACGACACAAAAACCGGCCACTCCGAAGTCTTCGCGGCGCCCAAAGTTCCGTTTGACTCCTCCCAATACGACGTAACCCAGGTCTTCTACACCTCAAAAGACGGTACCCGTATCCCGATGTTCATTGCCGGCAAAAAAGGCCTGCCCCGCGACGGCAAAACCCGCCTGCTCATGACCGGATACGGAGGCTTCGATCTTCCCATGCTCTCCGAATGGAACCCCGAATACGCCTGGTGGATGGAGCAGGGCGGCTACTTCGCCTTGCCCAACCTGCGCGGCGGCAATGAGTACGGCGAAGCCTGGCATAAAGCCGCCATGTTCGAGAACAAGCAGAACGTCTTCGACGACTTCTTCGCCGCCGCCGAATATCTCATCGCCAACCACTACACATCCCCCGCCCACTTCGCCATCCGCGGCCGCTCCAACGGAGGCCTCCTCATGGGCGCGGCCATCACCCAGCGTCCCGGCCTCTTCGGAGCCATCTGGTGCGGCTACCCGCTCCTCGACATGCTGCGCTACCAGAAATTCGAGTTCGGCCGCCTCTGGACCACCGAATACGGCAACGCCGAAAATCCCAAAGACTTCGCCTACATCGTCAGGTACTCGCCCTATCAAAACGTCCATAAGGGCACAAAGTACCCAGCCATCATGTTCTTTACCGGCGACAACGACACTCGCGTCGACCCCATGAACGCCCGCAAGATGACCGCCCTCATGCAGGCCTCCACCGGCGGCGACCGCCCCATCCTGCTGCACTACTCGCTGAAAGGTGGCCACAGCTCCGGGGTTTCCATGGACCAGCTCATTCAGGACTACGCCGACGAAATGGCGTTTCTGTGGAACGAAACCAGCGGGAAAGTAAAGAAAGACAGGAGGGGTCGACGTACGAAGTCATTCTCAGGGGGCCGTTAGTCGGTCGCCGGTCGCGCGCGCTGGAACGACCTACTACCAATGCGACTCCCAATGGAACGAGGACTACGCCAGTCTGAACGAGTGGATGGCGAACTGTATGGCCTGTACACACCAAGGAATGCCAAATTACCAGTCGTGCTACACCATTCCTTACCCGATTGAGGAACCGATACAACTTCCCAACGGGCAAACGATTTACCTCGAACTCGGCAGCAGCAACTACACAACGTGCGGCGAGATCAATGAGAGCGCTCAACAATGCGTTAGCTCATGCGCCTCCGAATACACGGAAGCATACGACCAATATTTCGCGGAAGATTGCCCACCTGTATCAGAGCCATGAACAACCGGGACGAGAGCGACCCGCGTTGCCCAACTCCCCGGTGCTTCGCATAGCTCCCAGTGGTTCCGCGAGGGAAAGCAGAATACTCGAATGAAGGCCGCCTCTCGGCTAGCCCGGCTCATGCCGTCCTTCCTGGCTCTCGCCACCCTCGCCCCCGCGCAGGCCACCGACCAGGCTCCCCAGCCCGGGCCCCCTCCTCCATCCGCCGCACAACCCAAAGCCGCTCTTGATTGGTTTCGCCGCGCCGACGCTCTCACCAACATCCGCCTTCCTGGCTCAGCCCCTTTTCACCTGAAGGTGGCCTTCCATGCCTACCCTGCCAGCGAGCTCGCCAGCCCCGACACATCCGTCATGATCACTGGCGACGGCACCTGCGAGGAAACCTGGGTCTCTCCTGAGCAGTGGCGGCGCGAGATCAAATTCGGGGCTTATCACGCCATTGAGGTCCGCGCCAACGGCGTTCGCAAATTTCAGTCCACCGCCGACTACGAGCCGCTTCGCGTCATGCTCCTCCTCCGCGCCATTCTTGAGCCGATTCCACGGTACACTCTGGAACCCGCCCTGTTTCCTCATCCCCCAAAGTGGACCATTGAGCAGCGCACCGCCGGTGCCATCGCCTACACGC
Organism: uncultured Acidobacterium sp.; assembly: GCA_964610635.1. Lineage (GTDB taxonomy): Bacteria > Acidobacteriota > Terriglobia > Terriglobales > Acidobacteriaceae > Palsa-343. Next base: position 699 of record CAZSWI010000396.1, on the reverse strand, counting down.
ACATCACCCACCAACAGTCCGTCGCCGCCGCGGAAGTGGCAACGGCTCTCGATGCCTTCGATTTTCTGCCCGGCGGCATTCCTGTACGTTCCGAGCAGGAGACCGTCATCAACACCTGGCAGGATGACACGGTTTTCGCCGGCAAAATCGTCCCCGGCCGCGTGACAGTTGCCGCGATGACACGGCCTCTGGTCGAAGCAACAATCGCCATCGAGCCCCTTGCTCACGCCGATCCCGCCGCCTTCGACCTGCCGGGTGGCCCCGCAAGTCCAGCGGTGACCCTGCGCCCTCTGATCGGTTACACCAGGCGCTCCGGCGAAGCCCTGAACGCCTCCTCAGTGCCTGCTGCCTCACTGCTGGACGGACCGGTTGGCACCGGCTTCTGGATCGCGCTGTCTATTGACCGGCAGGGTATACCGCGAGAATGGGAAGTCATCGATACTCAACCCGTTTTTCCCGACATAAGCAAGGCCCCCCTCGCTTACCGGAAATATGTGAGCATTTTTCAATCCGCGGTCCAACATCTGCGCTACTCGCCGGCCCTCATGGACAACGACCCTTGCCAGGACATCGGGATTTGGGTTGTCGTGAAGACCTCCAATTCTGGCTCCTTCGTTGCGCACTAGCCGGAACGGCGTATGGTGATCGCCGGTCGCGCAACCGCGGCCATGGATGACGGCAGCGTGATCGAAATGAACC
>CAZSWI010000395.1:0-3184 GCA_964610635.1 uncultured Acidobacterium sp. | reverse complement strand
GCGGCTTCTATAATCGACCTATGTCTATTGGTGCGGTGCGGAAGGTTGCCGATGCCGATTTTCCCACGCGGTGGGGGCACTTTCGCATTCTTGGGTTTGAGGGCGCGTTTGCTGAGGACGATCCCGCGCGCTGCGGGCAAACGGACGAGAAGGAAGAGGCGGTGGTGCTGGTGATGGGCGACGTACATGCGGCGCCGCCCCTGGTGCGGATCCATTCACAGTGCATGACGGGAGATGTTTTCCACTCCCTGCGCTGCGATTGCCGGCTGCAGCTGGAACTCGCGCTGGGGAAGATTGTGGAGGCAGGCGCGGGAATCCTGATCTACGAGCAGCAGGAGGGGCGCGGGATCGGGCTGATGGCGAAACTGCGCGCGTACGAGCTGCAGGACCAGGGCCTGGATACTGTTGAGGCGAATCTGAGGCTCGGTTACGAGGCGGATTGCCGGGGGTTCGAGCTGCCGGCGGCGATTCTGCGGCAGATGGGCATCGATGCGGTGCGGCTGATCACGAACAATCCCGATAAGGTGGCTGCGCTGGAGGCGGCCGGAGTGCGCGTCGCGGAGCGGGTTTCGGCGGAGGTGCCAGCGGAAGACAGCTTCGAGCCGTATCTGCGAGTCAAGCAGGAGAAGATGGGGCACATCTTCGGGTCGATCAACGAGCCTATCGGTTAACGGGACTATTCCTTACTATTGCTGTCCAATGCGCGTTGGACAGGGTACTGCGTGGGAGACTCCCCACAGAGATGCCGGGTAACGCGCCGGCTTGTGGTTTAGTTGCCTTTAATGCAGGCGGCGAGGGGGAGAACCAATCCCGAGAACGCCACAATGATGGACGTAACTGCCAGCGCCATAATGATCATGAGGAAACTCCTTGTGGGGGAAATGCCCGGTGTTAGCGGGGCTGGGTGGAGTGCTCAGGCGCTTGCGGGGAAGCAAGAGGGAGAGCACGCCACCGAGGGGCCCAAGGAAGAACGAGGAACGAACAGGCAACAAGTGAAACAAGAGAAGCAAACAGACCTGAACAGCTGCCGGCCTAGAAGTGGTTGGTAATCATGTTGAATTCGTTTGTGATTTTCGGGACGATGGAAGCCTCAGCGGAAATTGCGATGAGGGAAAGGGCGGCGGCGATGAGCGCGTACTCGATGAGATCCTGGCCGCGATCGTCGTTCAGAAAACTCTTGCAAAGCTGCATAGTGCGGTTCATTTGATTTCTCCTCATTTCGCCGCACGCCTTGCAACTGGGGGACGCGCTGCGTTGGCTTCAATGTTGGTGATTCTGCGCTATGGGCGGGGCGTAAACAATGCCATTACGGTAATGAGCGAGGGATCAAATAGAAAGGGTCAGCGGCGTTACTGCCCGGCGGAGCGAGGGTAACCGGGGGGCAGCACGGATGGGGGATTCAGATACGAATCGACTGGGTTTTTGGTCGGGCAGGCCAGGTTTTGTCCCCCTTATGTTGTATGCCGCCGTGACGAGGGTCACCGACAATCTTACGGCTCGCCTTTCATCATGGAAGCGGGGAAGTGGTGGGAAAAAGCGCGAAAACGCAGCCTGCCGCGCCTCCATTGAATGGAGGAAGCCATGCCTGTCACCAATCTTGCCGAACTCAACGCTCTCGCGGCGCGCGTGAAAGAAGCACAGCAGAAATTCGCTGGGTTTTCTCAGGAGCAGGTGGACGCGATTTTTCGCAGCGCGGCGCTGGCCGCGGCGGATGCGCGGATTCCTCTGGCGAAGATGGCGGCGGAAGAGACCGGGATGGGCGTGGTGGAGGACAAGGTGGTGAAGAACCACTTCGCCTCCGAGTACATTTACAACAAATATAAGGATGAGAAAACGTGCGGCGTGGTTGAGGTGGATGACGAGCACGGGATCATGGAAATTGCCGAGCCCGTGGGGGTGATCTGCGGAATTGTTCCGACGACGAATCCCACGTCGACGGCGATTTTCAAGGCGCTGATCAGTTTGAAGACGCGGAACGGGATCCTCTTCAGTCCGCACCCAAGGGCGAAGCGCTCGACTTGCGCGGCGGCGGAGCTGGTGCTGCGGGCCGCGGTAGCAGCGGGGGCTCCGGAGAACATCATTGGATGGATCGACGAGCCGACGCTGGAGCTTTCGAAGGCACTGATGGAGCATCCGGCGATCAATCTGATATTGGCGACAGGCGGACCGGGGATGGTGCGCGCGGCGTATTCGTCAGGCAAGCCGGCGATTGGGGTGGGCGCGGGCAACGTGCCCGTGGTGATCGATGAGACCGCGGATATCAAAAGGGCAATTGCATCGATCGTGCTTTCGAAGACATTCGATAACGGTGTGGTGTGCGCTTCGGAGCAGGCGGTCATTGCAGTGGATGCTGTGTACGAGGCGGTGCGGGAGCGGTTTGCGACGCACGGCGGTTATCTGCTGCGCCCGGGCGAGATTGAGAAGGTGCGAGAGCTGATGTTTGTGGACGGCATGATCAACACGGCTATCGTGGGGCAGCCGGCGGAAAAGATTGCGGCGCTGGCGGGATTTTCTGTTCCGCCGGGAACGCGGGTGCTGATTGGTGAAGTGGAGCACGCAGGAGCGGGCGAGCCGTTTGCCTACGAGAAGCTCTCGCCGGTTTTGGCGCTGTATCGGAGGAAGAATTTCGAAGAGGCAGTCGAGACGGCGGCGGATTTGGTCGCTCTCGGCGGGATCGGGCACACGTCGGTGCTGTACACGGATCAGGATCTGCAGAAGGGGCGGGTGCGGCGATTTGGCGAACGGATGAAGACGGCGCGGATTCTGATCAATACTCCTTCATCCCATGGAGGGATCGGGGATCTGTACAACTTCAGCCTGACTCCGTCGCTGACGCTGGGGTGCGGGACCTGGGGTGGAAATTCCATTTCCGAGAATGTGGGGCCGAAGCATTTGATCAACCGCAAGACAGTGGCGAAGAGGGCTGAGAACATGCTGTGGCACAAACTGCCGAAGTCGATTTATTTCCGGCGCGGGTGCCTGCCGGAGGCGCTGCGGGAGCTGGAGGGAAAGAAGCGCGCACTGGTTGTTACAGACTTGTTCCTTTTCCGGCATGGGTATGCGGACGATCTGATCGGTAGACTGAAAAGCCTGGGAATGGAAGTGGAAGTCTTTCATCAGGTGGAAGCGGATCCGACGCTGGCGATTGTGCGGAAGGGAGTGGAGGCGGCGAAGAGCTTTCAGC
>CAZSWI010000394.1:0-3199 GCA_964610635.1 uncultured Acidobacterium sp. | reverse complement strand
TCGCGGTGGAAGCGGTAAGTGTCGTACCAGAGGTTCTGCGCCTGCCATAGGTTCACATCGAAGGGCAGCTCGCGGAGAGTGCGGGCGATGAGGAGTGCGTCTTCGACGCAATGGAGGCTTTCGGGGTGCTCGTGGAGGGCGAGCATGGTTTGCTTCATCCTCTGATCGACGATGTAGCCGAGGAGCTGCTTGTCGAGGGTAATCTGATCGGATTTGGCGAGGCCCAGCCAGGTGCGGGCCTGGATGGCGTCGATAGGCTCGCTCTCGAGCGCGCGGCGCAGGCCGGCGTTGATCGCGAAGGTCGCGGCGACGGTCAGAGCTTCCGGCCGCGGCAGCTTGCTCTGGCTGAGGAAGTGGAGCAGCGACGCCTGGTTCTCGTAGATCGCCGAAAGACTGGACTCAACCTCGGCGAGGGTGCTGGAGAGCAGAGTTTCGAGGATGCGCTTCTGCTCGTCGCGGAACAGCGAGCGCAGCGAGTAGTTCTGACTGCCGAAGAAGCGGTCGAAGCAGCGCACGACTTCAGGAAAGTCGGCGAGGTTGACCGCGGCTTTGGCCTGGTCGACGAAGTTGTCGTAATCGGAGGATTGCGCGGGCTCCCAGCGCTTCACGGCGGCGGTGATGTTTTGGTCGCCGAAGTGAAGGACGGCGAAGGCCACGGTTTCGGCGGCCTCGGTGATCTTTGAGCAGATCAGCGCCTGGCCTACGGCAAGGCGCACGCGGCCCGAGATGACCGAGTCATACGCGAGGCGGCGTACTGAGTAGCAGAAGATGTCGGCTTCGTCAGGGTAGCTGGTGAAGATGGAACTGATGGCGTAATGGGCCGCAACCTGTTCCAGACCCACCTGCATGCTCCGTACGTAGCGGTTGTAGACCGAGGCGCCATCCTGCTGCTCGGGAAGGTTGCTCTTTGCGGCGGCGAGGCGGTCGACAAACTTCTTTTCGAGTGTGGCCGCCCGTTTGCCGAAGAGCTCCTGGGCAAGCTGGAGCACGCGGCCGGCGTAGGCGATGATCTGGACGGTCTCGATGCCGGAGATGTCGTCGAAGAACCACCCACAGCTGGTGTACATGAGCATGGCGTGGCGCTCGAGCTCCATGAGCATAAGGGCGCGGGTGCGTTCTTCTTCGTTAAAGGCGTAGAGGGCGTGTGCCGCGAAGAACGCCTCGCGGGATTCGCGGGAGCGGTCGAGCACAACACCGATGTAATCGTTGCGGGCGGCGTCGGGATCTTTGAAGAGACGAATGGCGGCTTCCTGGAACAGCGGAGCGACGGTGTCGCGCAGAAAGTCGAGGGCGTCGCGCAGGGGGGCGCGCCATTTCTGGTTCCAGCCAGGACGGCCGCTGGAGCAGCCGCAGTCGGAGCGCCAGCGCTCGATGCCGTGCACGCAACTCCAGGAGGTATCTTCGACGATCTGAGCCTCGAAGCGCGGAGGGTTCTTCTCGAGGAACTCGCCGTAGTTAGTGAGGTGAACGCCGGCGGTAGATGGGGGCGTGTGATCCTGCAGCGAATGCAGCACCCAGGCCAGAGCCATCTCGCCGTAGCGATGGTGGTGGCCGTAGCTTTCGCCGTCGGTGGCGACGTGGACAAGTTGCGCATCGCCGCTCCCGGTATTGAACCCGCTGATGAGGCGCTGGGCAAAACCTTCGCCGCTGTTGAGCAATCCTTCAAAGGCGATGGCCCGGGAGCGCGGGCCGTCGTAGAAGAAGACGGCGATGTTGCGGCCTTCTTTCAGGCGCACGAGATAGGGATGCGTGGTGTCGACGGAGGCGTTGGGAGTTTCGATCCAGACGGGCTCGGCCGGCTGCTTCGGATCTTTCTGGGCCGGCTGATCTTTCTGAAGCTTTTGGTCTGCCTGGTCTTTCGCGGAAGCCATGGGTTTTGGGCCTGCGGCGGGGGCCGGAGGAGCGATGGCGCGGATGCGAGCGCACTGGCTGGGGGCGAGCAGGACGAAACGGATGCCGTGTTGTGCGAGCAGATCGAGCGATTCGGAATCGACGGCGGTCTCCGGCAGCCACATGCCTTCCGGCATCCGCCGGAAGCGGGCGCGGAAGTCGGCGATGCCCCAGCGAATCTGCGTGATGCGATCACGGGTATTGGCCAGGGGCATGATGAGGTGGTTGTAGACCTGCGCCATGGCCGATCCGTGGCCCGAGAAGCGCTTCTGACTGCGCTGGTCGGCGTGGACGATCGCGTCGTGGACGCGGGGTGCGTTTTGTTCGAGCCAGGAAAGCAGGGTCGGCCCGAAATTGAAACTCATGCGCGCATAGTTATTAAGGATGCGGATGATCTGGTTGTGCTGGTCGACGATGCGGGCTGCGCCATTGGGGGCGTAGCATTCGGCGGTGATGCGGTCGTTCCAGTCGTGCCAGGGGGCGGCGGATTCCTGAGACTCGACGGTTTCGAGCCACGGGTTTTCGCGGGGAGGCTGGTAGAAGTGGCCGTGGATGCAGATGGCCCGTTCGGTGCTCCTCACAGATTGGTCGGCGCTGCTCATGAGTCTCTCTTAGGGTACACGGGCTCTTAACGTGCGCGGCTGGAGGCGGAACGATCCGGTCCAGCCTTCCCTAACGTATTCATATCGGCGCATATCTTCATGTGCGACAATTGAGGCAGCAGAAGTGTGCCCCGTCTCGCGTGGCGCCTTCCTGGAGAAATCTTATGTTTGACAATTTGTTCAAACCCGAACACCTGCTGATTATTCTTGCGATCGCTCTACTGATTTTTGGACCCAGCAAGCTGCCTGGGCTGGGCAAGGGACTGGGCGAGGCATTCCGGGGATTCAAGGACGGCATCAAGGGCTCGCCGGACAACGATGCCCCCAAGCAGCAGGAAAATACTGCCGCGAAGTCGGAGACCGTTACGCCGCAGGTGAAGTAGCCGAGATCATGCAGGTCACGTGATGGCTGAAAAAAGCCGCACTTTCGGGTGCGGCTTTTGTGCGTCTCCGAGCCCTTATTTGTGGATCTTCGCCGCGGCCGCATCGGCGTCGAACGCATCTGCCGCCAGCGGCACGTTGTAATCCGCTTTGAAAATAAATCGCTGGCTGCTCATGTCGCCGTTATGCAGGCGCGTAATCGTGAAGGGCGTCTGAATCCCATCAATGTTGTGGTAGTCGTCGTATTCTTCCGTCTCTTCGTTCTTGTCCTTGTAGACCGGGTCGCGCCAGTAGTACGTGCGGCGCAAGGGCAGATGCGTCATCGC
>CAZSWI010000393.1:0-3205 GCA_964610635.1 uncultured Acidobacterium sp. | reverse complement strand
GCGGCCAACCGCCTTGTCCACCTCGCTCTCCGGCACCAGGCCTCGCTTCACCTGATCGATCAATGTCCGGTACACGCCGGCATCGGACAGTTCCAGGTCGTAGTCCACTCCCGCGGCCAACCCCAGCCGCGCCGCGTCCGCGAAGTTCTTGGCCACATGATGCGTGGTCACCATCATGTCCAGCCCGTCGGCGTCGGAGGTGATATAGCCGTTGAAGCCCCACTCCCCCCGCAGAACTTTTCCCAGTAACCAGCGATTCATGTGCGAAGGCACGCCATCGATCTCGTTGTACGAAGCCATCACGCTGCCCACGTGCGCTTCCTCAACAGCGGCCTGAAAAGGCACCAGGAAGTTCTCGCGGATAATCCGCTCCGAATAATTGCCGGGCGCGGTGTTGGTTCCCCCCTCCGGCTGCCCATGTACCGCAAAGTGCTTGGCGGTGGCCAGCACGTGGTGCCGGTCAATCAAGACCGAATCTCCTTGCAGGCCCTCGATTGCCGCAACCCCCATGCGCGACACCAGGTAGGGGTCTTCGCCGTAAGTCTCCTCCGTGCGGCCCCACCGCGGATCGCGCGCAATGTCCAGGTCCGGCGAGTACACCTGGCTCACGCCGCGTGAACCGGCCTCGTCCCCAGCCGCGGTAAACACCCGCTTCACCAGTGCCGGATCCCAGGTGCTGGCCAGGGCAAGCGTCTCCGGGAAGCTGGTGCTCCCATATTCCATCAATCCGTGCAGCGACTCGCTATAGATCATCGCCGGTATGCCCAGCCGCGTCTTCTCGCGAAAATACCGCTGTATCCCATTGCGCAGAATCGCGAATTGGCGCGGAGTCAGTTTCATTTCCGTGCCCCACTCGTTCAGGGTCACTTTCCGCGCTTCTTCGCTGGTGTGAGTCCCAGTCGGGTCGATTACTTCGATCCGCTTCTCCCACCCCGTGGCGATCTGGTCTATCTTCTCTTCCAGCGTCATTCGCGGCAGCAGATCGGCCACCCGATCCTCAATTGGCAAGCCGGCGTCCTTGTACCTGGGCTGTGCGGCCTGCATGGCGGATGTCGTCTGGGCGGGAGTCTTGTCCGCGACGGCCGCCTGTCCTTCGCCAATGGCGGCCAGGATAAACATCATCAAACCGCTCAGAACTGCGGAAATCAAATCCAGACGGGCAGAACGCATTGGGCTTGTCATCGTGTTTGCAACAGCCTCCGATCCTTCCGGGTCTTGCCAACCTGCAATTCTACTCGGAATACCCAATCTACTATTCAGGCCACTGTAGATTCTCCCCCCGGTATCCAAATCCCACGGCAATCTGTCCCGCCGCGCTGGCGGCTTGTTGCAAGTGGCCTGAACGCGTCTCAAGCGCCGGACGAAGCCCCATGTGGCTCGGCAACGACGAACACCGATCCGGGCGGGAATCGGGTGCCGGGACGCGCACGCGGGAACTCCTGGCTCTGAGCGACTTCACGGGGTCGATCCGAAGCCACCGTGAGTTTCGGAGAATCCGATAATTTGCAGGTATATCGGGTTCAGGAAGAGTCAATAGTTGGGTGACAGAATCAATGCATGGCAAGGCCGTGATTGCCTCACCCTGTTCTTTGCTTTTCGGAATACCGAAGAAGCCCAGGCAATTGCAGGGGAGGTTGAATAGATAACATTTCTCCAGCTGAATCGACAGGAGCGTGCCGGCAACTACAGCCAGCCCTTGGCGCGGGCGATTCTGGCGGCGTCGATGCGATTGGCCGCGCCAAGCTTGGCGATTGCGTCAGAAAGGTAGTTGCGCACCGTTCCTTCTGAGAGGTGCAGCTCCGCGGCGATTGCCGCGGTGGAGCGGCCTTCACCGGCGCGTTGCAGGATCTGGCGCTCGCGATCCGAGAGAGGGTCTTCGTCGCCGCTCCAGGCTTCAGCGGCGAGGGTAGGATCGATGGCGCGCAGTCCGGCATGGACGCGGCGTATGGCTTCCGCGAGTTCACTGGCGGGCCGGTCCTTGAGAAGGTACCCGCGCGCGCCGGCTTCGAGGGCTCGACGCAGATATCCTGGACGCGCAAACGTAGTCAGGATGATGACCTGGGCGCTGGATGCGGCGTTTTTCAGATCGTCGGCGAGTTCGAGGCCGGTGCGCTCGGGCATTTCGATGTCGGTAATGACGACGTCGGGGGTGTGCAACCGGGCGAGTTTCATGGCCTCGCGGCCGTTGGCGGCCTGGGCAATGACAGCGATATCGGGTTCAAGATCGAGGAGTGCGGCGAGCGCGCCGCGGAGCATTGTCTGATCTTCCGCAAGGAGGACGCGAATTGGGGCGGAGGAGCGCGGAGCGGCATTCATGACGCGGTGGCCTCGCGATGAGGGAGGTCGATGGTGAGGCGAGTTCCGTGATTCTGCTCGATGCCGCATTCGAGGGAGAAACTGCCACCGAGGGACTCAATGCGTTCGCGCATGCCGCGCAGCCCGTTGCCTTCGCTCGCTACGAGGTGCTGCCCGTCGTCTTCCACCACGAGGCGGCGATGCCCGGCTTCGGAGACGAAGCGAAGGCGGCATGTGGTGGCTCGGGCATGGCGGACAATGTTGGTGACGGCTTCACGAAGCGCGAGCGCCAGGGCCGTTTCCTCCCGGGGGCTGAAGGATTCGCGGTCTAGCTTTCTCTCCGCAACGAGCGTGACTCCGGCGGCTTCCAGGGTGCGGCGCGCGGCGTCGATTTCAGCAGCCAGGCCGCGGGATCGGTAACCGCCAATGGCTTCGCGGATTTCAGCGAGGGCGGCGCGGGAGGTGCGTTCTACGTCACCCATTTCCGCAACGGCGCGGGCAGGATCGACCGAGACGAGGCGCCCAGCGAGTTCCGCCTTTAGGACGATTACAGAGAGAGTATGGCCGAGGACATCGTGCAAGTCGCGGGCAATGCGTTCGCGCTCGGCGACGGCGGCGAGGGTAACATTCTCTTCGAGCGCGGCGCGAAGCTTCAATTCGGCGCGTTTCTGCTCGGCGAAGTGGATGTTCCCGCCGCCAATCACAACCACAAGAAAGATGGCGAAAAAGGTATTGGCCCATCCGATGTGGAAGGTGCCACTGGGCACGGCAATTGTGAAGATCGCGCCCTCGGCCAGGATGAGGACAGATCCAACGAGGATGAGAGTAATGGCGCGCCGGGAGGACTCGATAATGAAGGGAAGAAACGCCGCCGCGTAGATGAAGAATGTGGAAGCGCCGCCGTTCCAGG
>CAZSWI010000392.1:0-3206 GCA_964610635.1 uncultured Acidobacterium sp. | reverse complement strand
CATTTGTCATCACCGTCAACTCGACGCCGATCACGCCTTATATTGAAGTGAACGGAGGCGCCTGGCAGCAGACGAACAGTGTGACTGTCGGGGCAGGCAGCACGGTGAATCTGGGACCGTGGCCGCAGAGCGGGGGTACGTGGAACTGGTCTGGTCCTAACAGCTACATGGCCAATACGCGGGCCATTTATGGAATTCCTTTGACCTCGGGCACGAATACTTACACGGCTACTTACACTAATCCTTCCGGAGTGCCGAGCGTGGAGACATTTACTATCACGGTCGAGTGACGGGTGCTGGGGGAATGCCGAAGAGTCTGGGCCGGGGGAAAGGCGGGCGCCTTCGGCTTCGCTCAGGCCGGGCTCCTGGACCCGCACCTGAATTGTTTGTCGCGCCCCAACGATCACCCCAGCGAGCCTACAAGGCGCGGAGTTTGGCGATTAGTTCTTCGGGGTGGATGGGTTTGGGGAAGAGCTCGAAGGTGTAGCCTTCGGCCTGGGCTTTGCGCATGAGTTCGCTGGTGGCGGCTTGTCCGGAGAAGAGGAGGACGCGGGTATGGGGGAATTCCTGGCGGATTTTGATGCCCAGCTCGACTCCGGACATTTTGGGCATGAGGACGTCGGTGAGAACAATGTCGGGCTGGACGTGGCGGGCGGCTGCGAGAGCGGCTTCGCCGCTGAGGGCTTCGACGGCGTCGAATCCGTGAAGATTGAGAATTGCGGCGACGGTTTGGGCGATGAGGGGTTCGTCGTCGACCACGAGGACGCGGAGACGGGAGCGGTTGGTGGTCTTGCCTGAGGGTTGCGGCTGCTCGGAGAACGAGGGGGCGTGACCGTCGGAGGAGAGGAATTCGGGCATGATGAGTTCGGGTATGGGGGGTGCGGGCGCCGGCAAATTGGAAGACGGGACAGGTGCGAGCTGGAACAAGGTTCGTGCCTCCAAAAGCTCTAAGCAAGCCTCCTTCGAGAGCGGTCCCTCAGGGGCTAAAGCCAGGTTATTTTTGAACGCTTTACGGCACCCGTTCGACGGGTCTCGCGTCGCTCGGCGTTCGCTCAGGGCAGGCTAAGGTCGTGCCCTGATACAAAGCGGCTCTGAAACAAAAGCGGTCCCAGTGCCGAATTATCCGGAAGCTGTGAATTCGACCCTCTTCAAAACAGAGGCCCGATCAGAGTCTCCTGAGAGGAATTACATGAGCCGCTGGGGCGGCGGGGCCGTTCTCTTCTTATCCGGTACAGCGATGAGGGGAAGAAACATAGTAAAGGTTGTGCCTCGATTTTGGGGGTCCACGTTGCTATTGACGTCGATAGTCCCCCCCCAGGACGCAACAAACTGGCGTACGACCCAAAGACCGAGGCCGGTGCCGGCGGCGGGCTTGGTGGTAAAGAAGGGCTCGAAGAGGCGGGGGATGTTTTCCTGGGGGATACCGATGCCGGTGTCGGCAATGGCGACGGCGATGCCTGGGGCGTTGGATTGGTTGAGGAGCCTGGCGGCATCGTGGATGGAGATTTTGAGCCGGCCGCCGTCGCGCATGGCGTCGATGGCATTGGAGATGAGGTTGGAGAAGACCTGGTGGAGCTCGCCGCGAAGGGCGCGGAGTGGGGGGACGATGGAGAAATCGCGGACGACGGCGATGTTGGATGCGCGGAGGCGGCTGTCGTAGACGGTGAGGACTTCTTCGAACAGGGCGGGGAGATCGATGTCGGAGGGAACGGAGGTTTCACGGTAGAAGCCGAGGGTATGGCGGGCGATGTGGGAGACGCGGTTGAGTTCTTTCTCGGCGGTTTCGAGGTACTCGCGGATTTTGGTGCTCTGGGAGATTGAGGTGCGGGAGAGGTAGATGAGGTTGAGGACGGATTCGAGGGGGTTGTTGATCTCGTGGGCAATGGTGGCGGCGAGGCGGCCGGTGGCAGCGAGTTTTTCGGAGACGAGGAGCTGTTCCTGCTGGGTGCGGCGCTCGGTGACGTCCTGGGCAAAGATGGAGAGGCCGTCGGGGGAAGGGTAGGAATTGGCCTGGAGCCAGCGGCCTAAGGGTTCGAAGAAGTCTTCGATACTGCGGGGCTGGCCGGTTTCCATGGCTTCGCGATAGCTTGCGCCGAAGGTGGTTTTGTCGATACCGGGGAACATTTGCCAGAGATCGTGACCGATGAGGTCATTGGGAAGGCGGGATGTCATGGCGCTGCCGCGGCGGTTGAGGTAGCGGATGCGCCAGTCGCGGTCGACGAACATGAAGGCCTCGGAGATGCTTTCGAGGATTTCGATGTGCTGGCGCTCGGCGGATTCGGCTTTGGTGCGGAGGTGGTGCTCGTTGGCGGTGAGTTCGAGGCGGAGGCGGTGCATTTCGATGTGGGCGCCGACGCGGGCCATGAGTTCGCGGGCGGTGAAGGGCTTGACGAGGTAGTCATCGGCGCCGGCCTCGAGGCCTTCGGACTCGGCTTCTTCGCCGGCGCGGGCAGAGAGCATGATGACGGGGATGGCGGCGGTGCCGGGATCGTTGCGCAGTGCGCGGAGGAGGTTGAAGCCGTCCATGCGGGGCATCATGACGTCGGTGAGGACGAGGTCGGGGGGATGGGTGCGGGCGGCGTGGAGAGCCTGCTCGCCGTCTTCGACGGCGGTGACGGAATATTTGCGGTGGAGGAGGCGCTGGACGTATTCGCGCATGTCGCGGTTATCGTCGGCGAGGAGGACATGGGCGCGGTTGGCGGTGTCGGAGGGCTTCTGGTCGAGGAGCGGGGTGAGGTCTTCGTTGGCGAGGTCTTTGACGATTTGCTCCTCGCCGGAGGGTCCGCCGGGGAGCCAGCGGAGAGCTTCCTGGACGAAGGGGGCTGCGCCGAGGGTGTTGTCGGAGCGGCGTTCGCCGGAAGCGATGCGTTCGGGAGGAAGATGGGCTGCGCCGAAGGGGATGCGGACGGTGAAGGTGGTTCCTTCGCCGAGCTTGCTATGGGCGGAGACGGATCCGCCGTGGAGGCGGACAAGCTCGTCGACGAGGGCGAGTCCGATGCCAGTGCCTTCATGGGTGCGTCCGGGGGCGCCTTCGATGCGATGGAAGCGCTCGAAAATGCGTGGTAGTTCGGATTCCGGGATGCCGGTGCCTGTGTCGCGGACCTGGAGTTCGGCCTGGCCTTCAATGGAGCGGAGGGTGAGCTCGACGCTGCCCTGGAGGGTGAACTTGAAGGCGTTGGAGAGGAGGTTGAGGACGATCTTCTCCC
>CAZSWI010000391.1:0-3257 GCA_964610635.1 uncultured Acidobacterium sp. | reverse complement strand
CAAATTTGGGGAGCTGTCCCGTACCGAAAAGCGATTTGCTGTTGACCATGAAGGGAGGCAGGACTTCGGTGTAACCGTGCTCGCGGGTGTGGACATCGAGCATGAAAGCGATGAGGGCGCGTTCGAGCTTGGCACCATCTCCCCAGTAAACGGCGAAGCGGGCGCCGGAAATTTTCGCTGCGCGTTCGAGGTCGAGAATGCGGAGCTGCTCACCGATTTCCCAATGGGGTTTCGGCTGGAAGCTAAATGTGGGGATGGTTCCCCACTTTTTGACCTCGACGTTGCTGCGCTCGTCTGGGCCTACGGGGACTTCGTCGCGGGTGAGGTTGGGGATGCGGGTGAGGATGGCGCGCAGCTCTAGTTCCTTCGCTTCGGCCTCCTTCCGAGAATGCTCGATGCGTTCCTTCGTTTTCACGGCCGCCGCGGCAAGATTGCCCCTCACAGGATCGAGAGGCGCGTCCGGAGGCTCGGGACCCGCCTCTCGTCTCAAGCGACCGATCTCGGCTGAGAGCTTGTTTAGCTCAGACTGCAGCCGCTCCAGACTGGTGATGGCTTGCCGGCGCATCTGGTCCAGCTGGCGAAAATCACCGAGCAGCTCAGCGGGATCCTGGCCGCGGTCACGGAGTTTTTTCTCTACTATTTCGAGGTTGGAACGTACAAAGCCGAGGTCGAGCATACCTGATCAGGTTACAGGTTACAGGTTTCAGGGTACAGATCAGGCTACAGTGCACGGGGAAAAGGTTTGGTTGCAGGTCACAGAGCATATGCACTGTCGCGAAAGAGGAGTAAAGATCTGAGATTTGCTTTCCCAAAATGGGCTGTTCGATGGTACTGTCGGGCCGGATTCAGTGTCGGTTTGCATTGATTTTGTTCTGGCAAGAGCGTCCGCTGCTTGCTGTGGGGTGAACCTGGCGTTCTCCGTTTTTGGGGTTGTTGGCTCGAGTTAGAGTGGTCGCCGGGCTGGTCGTTAGTCGAGGCGGACGAGCCATGCCTGGCCTTCCGCGGGCTGGAGGCTGTGGGCGATGGCAATGGCCAGAGTGCGGTCGTCGTTCGCGGGGCGGATGCGGACCCAATAGCCGGTGGGGCCCTGAAACTCGATGACGTTGGCGGTACGGTATTCATCCTCCAAATCGGATTGCAGGCGCAAAGCGGATCCCTGATGCAGAAACGCGCCGATCTGGACGCACCAGCGTCCACCCTGGTCAATCGGCTTCGGTGTACTGAAGACGTCGATGCGGACTTCGCCGGTGCCGGAACGCCAGACACCGACAGCTTTGGCGGCTCCGATGGAAAGATCGAGAATGCGGCCGGCGACGAACGGCCCACGGTCGGTAACGCGCATGACGGCGGATTGGCCGGTTTTCACATTAGTGACGCGGATAAGCGATCCCATGGGAAGGGTGCGATGGGCGGCGGAGATGCCGTTCTCGTTAAAGACCGAGCCATTAGCGCCGACGCGATTGTGGTAGGGCGGCCCATACCAGCTGGCGACGCCGCTTTCGGTATAGATGGGCGTGTGCGTTTCGGCAAATTGCTCGTCGGCGCCGAGGGAAGGGGTGGGGGCGGGCAACGCGGGAGCCGTGGCGGTGTCGGTCGGCAAAGCAGGCGGGACAGGCGTCTGCGGTTTGTGCGAGCAGCCGACGACCAGGACGAGGGTGGCGCAGAGAGCCAGCACGGCGAGAGAATCCCGTGCCGGGATGAGCCATACGCGGTGGGGAGATTTGCCGCGCATCATTGATGCGACTACGCTTCTCGGCTGCGTTCGAGGTGGTCGGCCAACCGCGCGAGTTGGCCGGCAGCGATGCGCAGCGCTTTCGAAGAGTTCTGGCGTACTTCGGGAACAACGCGTTCATTGAGGTAGCCGATCACTTGTTTCACATCGTCTTCAAGGCGGTCGCTGCATCCGCCGAAATGCTTATCGACGTTGCGCCCGAACCTTTCGAAAGGACCTGCGGCTGGCTCACTCACACTGCACCCCCGATCTTTGCACGTGCATTCAGTATTGCGAGAGAAGATGCCGCGGTCAATCGCTCGATTGTGAGACCTGGTCTTCCGGAGGTGACCGATACGAGCCGGTTACAGGCAGCCGAATGCATCCTAAATTGCGGAATTTCCTTCCAAGCTTTTGAAACATGGGAGCCCTCTGAAATACTTTTCGCCAAACTGCCCTGTTCTCCTGCTCGCATCGTTACTGCTTATCAGCGTCTCAAGGACGCAAGCGCAGGCTGCCCCCTTCCTGCCTGATGCGCCCGAGCCGCGTGACGTGGCGGCGGCTGAGATTGATCCAGCGAGCCGTGAGCGGACGTTGTCATCCAGCTTCCTGCAGGGCCTTCTGCAAAATCAGAGCCCGCCTGCGCAAGCCGATCCGCAGGCGGCGAGCCCGATGAAGCACGCCTCGTATGAGAAGCGAAAGTGGGCGCAGTATGTCGATCCCGGGGAGAAAATCCCCGCGCTTTATCCGAACGACAAATGGGTTTTCTGGCTGCATGAGGAGGCACGCGTCTCGACGGCGTATCCTGCCCTAATATCGGCGGGGTATGGGCAGTTGACCGGTACACCGGCGTATGGGAGCGATGCGGCGGCATTCGGGGACCGGGTGGGAGCGGCATTTCTGCGCCAGGCCACAATGCGATTCTTCTGCAGCAGTTTTTTCCCGGTTTTCTACCGCGAGGATCCCCGCTATTTCCGCAAGGCCGCAGGCAGCTACCTGGGACGAGCGGCCTGGGCGGCAGAGCGAGCTTTTGTAACGCAGAGGGACAGCGGCCGACACGGATTCAACTTCTCGGACATCTTCGGGCACCTCGTCGCATCGTCCCTCACACCGGCCTATTATCCGGACAAGAGCCGGAATGTTCATGTGGTGATGCAGACGTGGGGGACGTCGATCGCGGGAGCGGCGGGGAACAATTTATTTCTCGAATTCGTTCCGGATGCGATCAATGCCTGGCACCAGTACCGGCAGGATCGTAATTCGTCTGGAACGCGGTAAGTTTCGCCTGTAACCTCAGGGGATAGACTGCGGCAGGCTGGCGGGGGAGTTTGGCTCCGCGCGCCGCAACCGGGAGGTACATCCAGCGCGCATGCTGCCAGGTAGACTGCGAGGGCCCCGGAGAAGACAAATCGGCCGGGGAGCAACGGCGTGGTTTCGGCGGCAGTGCTGCTCTCCCATGCTGCGATGGAGTTGCTTCTTGCTGCTGGCTTCCGCAGGTCCCGGGATTATCCGGGGACAGGAGAAACTGCCCGACGCTCCGGCGCCG
>CAZSWI010000390.1:0-3266 GCA_964610635.1 uncultured Acidobacterium sp. | reverse complement strand
CGAAGCAGATGGTGATGTTCTTCGAAAAAGCCTCCCTGCGCACGCGCCTGACCTTTGAGACCGCGATGAACACCCTCGGCGGCTCGGCAATGTTTGTCGACCAGACGCAGTCGCCCCTCGGTGAGCGCGAATCCCTGGCCGACATCGCTCGCAACGTCGAGCGCTGGGTCTCCGCCATCGTGCTGCGCACCTACGCGCACGAGACCATCACCGAAATGGCGCAGTACGCCAGCGTTCCCGTCATCAACGCCCTCAGCGATCTCGAGCATCCCTGCCAGGCCATCGCCGATTTCATGACCCTCGAAGAACGCTTCGGCAATCTGCGCGGCTTCAACTTCACCTACGTCGGCGACGGCAACAACGTCTGCCATTCGCTCATGCTCACGGCGGCGCTGCTGGGCGCGCACTGCACCGTCGGCACGCCCAAAAACTATGCTCCCAAGGCCGACATTGTCGCGCAGGCACGAGCCATCGCCAACGTCACGGGTTCGAACATCACCCTCGTCAACGACCCCATCGCCGCAGTCACCGGCGCGGAGGCAGTCTACACCGACATCTGCACCAGCATGGGCTTTGAGCACGAGGCCACCAAGCGCGCGCCCATCTTCAAACCCTACCAGGTGAACGAGGCGCTGATGTCGAACGCCGCGCCCAATGCGGTCTTCATGCACTGCCTGCCCGCGCATCGCAATGCTGAAGTCACGGATGCGGTTCTCGATGGGCTGCAGTCCGTGGTGTTCGATCAGGCCGAGAATCGCATGCACGCGCAGAAGGCGCTGCTGCTGATGCTGCTCGGCAAGGGCGGGAAATGTCAGTAATTCTTGAAAGTCTTCCCGTAGGCCAAAAAGTCGGCATCGCTTTTTCCGGCGGCCTCGATACCAGCGCCGCGCTGCACTGGATGAAGCAGAAGGGCGCCGTGCCCTACGCTTACACAGCCAATCTCGGGCAGCCGGACGAAACCGACTACGAGGCCATCCCGCGCAAAGCGCTCGAATACGGCGCGGAAAATGCCCGTCTTATCGATTGCCGCGGACCGCTGGTGCGCGAAGGCTTCGCCGCTCTGCAATCGGGCGCCTTTCACATCTCCACCGCAGGCGTCACCTACTTCAACACCACGCCCATCGGACGCGCTGTAACCGGCACCATGCTGGTCACTGCCATGAAGGAAGACGGCGTCAACATCTGGGGCGACGGTTCCACTTTCAAGGGTAATGACATCGAGCGCTTCTATCGCTACGGGCTGCTCGTTAATCCGCGCCTGCAGGTCTACAAGCCCTGGCTCGATCCGCTGTTCATCGACGAGCTGGGCGGCCGCGCCGAGATGTCGGCCTTCATGCAGCGGTCCGGCTTCGGGTACAAGATGTCCGCCGAGAAAGCCTACTCAACAGACTCCAACCTTCTCGGCGCAACGCACGAAGCCAAGGATCTCGAGCAGCTTTCGAGCAGCATCAGAATCGTCGATCCGATCATGGGGACTGCCTTCTGGCGCGACGAGGTTGACGTCCGGCGCGAAGAAGTGACTGTCCGCTTCGAACAGGGTTACCCCGTTGCCCTCAACGGCAGGGAGTTCCCTGACCCCGTCGAGCTGCTGCTCGAAGCCAACCGGATCGGCGGCCGCCACGGGCTCGGCATGAGCGACCAGATTGAGAACCGCATCATCGAGGCCAAGAGCCGCGGCATTTACGAAGCGCCGGGCATGGCCCTGCTGTTCATCGCCTATGAGCGCCTCATCACCGGCATTCACAACGAGGACACGATCGAGCAGTATCGCGAGAACGGCCGCAAGCTGGGCCGGCTGCTCTACCAGGGACGCTGGTTCGATTCGCAGGCCATCATGCTGCGGGAATCCGCGCAGCGCTGGGTCGCGAGCGTCGTTACCGGGGAGGTGACGCTGGAACTGCGCCGCGGCAACGACTACTCGATCCTGAATACCGAGTCGCCCAATCTAACATTCCACCCCGAGCGCCTCAGCATGGAGAAGACCGAGTCCGCCTTCTCTCCGCGCGACCGCATCGGCCAGCTCACCATGCGCAACCTCGACATTACGGACACTCGAGCCAAGCTGATGATTTATGCACAGAGCGGGCTGATCACGCTGAGCAAAGGTTCGGAAATGCCGCGGCTGAACAACGGGATCGGGAAAGGCGAGGAAGCGTCATGACCCAACAGCCTGCCGGAGAGCAATCAGCCAAGATGTGGGCGGGCCGCTTTCGCTCGGCTCTCGATCCGCAGTTTGAAGCGTGGCAGCGGTCGCTCGGTTTCGACTGGCGGCTGCTGCCCCAGGAACTTGCCGCCAGCAAAGCCCACGCCCGCGTGATTGCGGCAGCGGGCATTCTCTCTCCGGCTGAACTGGAGACAACTCTGCGTGGCCTGGATGCTATTGGTGAGCGTGTCTCCGGATCTGCCGCCATAACCTCGTCCGGCGCGGAAGACATTCACCACTTCGTCGAGCTGGAGCTGACGGCCGAGATCGGCGATCTGGCGCTGAAGCTGCACACCGGCCGCAGCCGCAACGAGCAGATCGCCACGGACCTCCGGCTGTTTGTGCGCGATGCGATCGATGCAACCCTCGCGCAGCTTGCCTCCTGGGCGACCGCGCTTCTCGAACTCGCCGCTGAATCGGAAGACGCCGTGATGCCTGCCTACACGCACCTCCAGCGCGCCGAGCCTGTTCTCGTCGCGCATTGGTTGCTGGCGTACGTCGAGATGATCCTGCGCGACGCGGCTCGCGTTGAAGACTGCCGCGCCCGCCTGAACTACTGTCCGCTTGGATCGGGCGCCGTCGCCGGAGCGACGCTGGCTCTCGATCGCAGCATCGCCGCCCGGGAGCTGGGCTTCACCGCGCCCACCGCCAACAGCATGGATGCGACCAGCGACCGCGACTTTGCCCTTGAGTTCGCCCAGGCCGCGGCGAATCTCGGGCTGCACCTCTCGCGCTTTGCCGAAGAGCTCACCCTCTTCTCGACTGCGGAATTCGGCTTTCTCGATCTTCCGGAAGAGTTCTCTACCGGCTCGAGCGCGATGCCGCAGAAGAAAAACCCAGACCTCACCGAACTGCTGCGCGGCAAGTCGGGCCGGCTGCTCGGCGCGGCTACCACGCTGGCCACTACGCTCAAGGGCCTGCCGCTCGCCTACAACAAAGACATGCAGGAGACGCAGCAGCCCGTTTTTGAAGTTGCCGATACGCTCGACGGCGTCCTCGCCCTCCTGCCCGCTTTTACTGCCGCGCTCAGCTTCCGCCACGATCGCATGCTGGCCGCCGCGCA
>CAZSWI010000389.1:0-3308 GCA_964610635.1 uncultured Acidobacterium sp. | reverse complement strand
TGCCGAAGATGTAGACGCCGGGCGACAGATAGATGGTGTCGCCGCTCTTGGGATTCAGGCTTCCGTGATACACGCCCGGCTCATAGGCATGGATCTTCGGGTCGCGTGGAAGCGGCTTCTCCGGTCCGCCCGCAAACAGGAAGAGCATCTTGGCGTGATTCAGAAAATCGCCCGGCCGCGAAATCGAGAGCTTCGCCGGCCCCGCCAGCCTGAAACGGATCGTCTGCCCTTGCCGCGTGGGGCGCAATCCCAGCCGCCAGGGCTGAATATCCACGCCCTTATCCCAGAAGCCAGGCTCGGCGGCGGTAATCTCAACGGCCGCGGGGCCGCTCACGCCGAAGCTCACATACTCGTAGCTGGCCGCGGCGTGCGCCACATCCACCGGTTGCCCATTCACCCTGACAGTGAAAGCCGTCGAGCCCATCTCCGCCGGCACCGGCGCGGCATCGACGTTCGAAGACGCGTGTCCGATGACAGGAAGCGCGAGAAGAACGACGAGCACCGAACGAAGACCGAACAAGAGAGCGGACCCCGGCAACAGAATAAGAATGGAACCACTGTAGCACCGCCGTCCCGTTCGCGCGGTTGCAGCCTCAATTGAGTGCGCCCGGATGGCACAGGAGCCGCGGGGCGCCTCATCGAGGTGACGAAATGGCTGCAGATGAATCACATACCGGTATCGGCAGTCAGCGCCGGTTTAATCAATCTGGCCAGAAACAGACAGCGAGCGCCTCAAGTCTTGATCCGAAATCTAGAAAGCCATCCTGTGCCCCATCCGTGGTGCAGTTTCATCGCGCCATGGGTGGGGGATCGCGAGCCCCAACCAACCCCGTTCTTCAGCGCCTCCGATAAGCAGCTCCTAAAGCCGAGACTGCCACCTCTGCGACACAGCCAGCGAAGTACGAATCGCCCAGGTTGTGAACAGCAGAGTCAGGCTGCCCACAATCAGAGCCAGCGGAATGTACCAAACACCCAGAACCTCGTGAGCCTGCGATCCGGGTGGCGGGAATAAGACGCCCGAGGACATGAAGTGCCCCTCGCCGTCGAACCACATCCCCGTATTCGCGGGGAAGATCGGTTTCAGCATCGCGGTCAGCACCATTCCTCCGCCAATCAGATACCCGAAGATCCCGACGAGGAAGACCAGGATGCCGAAGACGCCTTTGGTGGCCAGCCGCAGCGTCGCGCGCAGCAACACCAGGGGCGAAATGCTCCGGCTGGCCTGCCGGATCAGCAATCCATCGCGGTACTGCGCGGCCAGGACATTCGCCGGTCCCAGCCGGGCAAGCACAGCCTCAACGGATGTGCCGGATTCCTCCGCGGAGTCGCGAACGTGGGCGGCAATCTCTTTCACAATCTCTTCCCGCTCGGCGATGGTCAGCGGGCCAAGATGCAGGCGGAGAGCGGTCAAATAGCTGTCGATCTGAATTTCTGCGTTCATCGGGTTGTCTCCTGCACTTCAAACACGGGTTGTAAAAGTTCGGTAAGGCCGCTGGAAAAGCTCATCCAAGCCTCCGCCATTACGCGCAGGCGCTGGCGGCCGGTTTCCGTCAGGCTGTAGTACTTTCTCGGGTGACCGGCCTCGGCCTCAACCCATTCCGAGGTGAGCAGACCCTCGGCCTTGAGCCGGCTAAGGATCGGGTAAATCGTTCCCTCGGCCAAAGCCAGCCGGGAGTGGTTCTCCAGAAACCGAATAATCTCCAGCCCGTAGAGCCTTCCGCGCCACAGACTGGCCAGCGCCGCCATCTCCACCGCGCCCTTGCGCAGTTGCGCCTCCCAGCGGTCGGGCTGGTCGGCCTCGTCGATCACGCCTCTCGTCTTCGCCATTAAATTATACCTCGTATAGCAATGTATAGTGCCATGGGAAGATTCTGTCAACAGGTTTCATGAGCAGTTGTCTGGCAAATAGGTGAAGAGCCTGCGGAGGAATTCGATCTGGAGGGAGGCGGAGGCTTCGACCCGCGAGCAATGCCGGCAGAGTCAATACTGCTTTCGGTGGATACGATTTACGGGGAAGCACTTAACCAATCAGTAAACAGGACCTGCACCTTCTTGATGTTTTCAGGCAGTCTTGGGCGGATTCTGTCCACAAAAAGGCTGCCTTTTGCGCACTTTGGCAACGCACGCAACGGAGGTCGCTTGCGAGCAAATCCCCCATTCTTCAAACCTGCCGCGGAATCTCCGGGAATCGATCCTTCAATAGAGCAAGCGCCTCCTCCACCGTGCCGATCAGTCCTTCAAGCTGGGCATCTTCGGCCGCACGGAGCATCTGCTTGAAACCGGCACCCGGTGTGTAGCCCGCTGCAATCAGCTCGCGGCCGGTGATGAGCGGCTTGGGGCGCACTGCCTCCTCCGGCATGGCCTCGTAGCGCTCGCGGACAAACTCCCAGTGGTCCAGGTTGCCGCTGGCGGCCATACAGTCCATGCGGTGCAGTGCCAGGTGCTGCTCGAAGCTTTCCAGCCTGAAGAAGCGCTTGAGCGTCGAGGCTCGCATCCGCGCCGCGTCGGCAAAGCGCATGTGGTTCTCAATGAGCGCCAGAATCTGGCGGGTCTCGTCGTTTGAGAAGCGGAATCGGCGGCAAATCTCTGCGCCAACGGCTAAGCCCATCTCCACATGGCCGTCGAAACGAATGCGGTCCGGCGCGCGGCGGAAGGTGGGAGGTTTGCCCACATCGTGCAGCAGCGCGCCCCAGGCCAGCGTCAACGGGCAGCCGGCCTCAAGCTGGTCCAGAAGCAGCAGGGTGTGTGTCCACACGTCGCCCTCGGGATGGAACTGCGGGGGCTGCTCGACGCCCTTCATGCGCGCGATCTCAGGCAGAACTTCTTTGAGCAGGCCGGTCTGGTCCAGCAGCTCGAAGGCCCGGCGGGCGTGGCCCTCGGTGAGCATCTTGGTCAGCTCATCGCGGACGCGCTCGCGGCTAACGGCAGCGGTTTTGGCGGCTAGGCGGCGCATGGCAGCAGCGGTGGAGGGGTCCAGCTCGAAGCCGAAGCGGGCCGCGAAGCGCACCCCGCGCAACATGCGCAGGTGGTCTTCTTCGAAGCGCAACTCAGGCCTGCCAATCGCGCGTACGATGCCGGCGTCTAGGTCTGTCAGTCCGCCGACATGGTCGATCACCGCCGCGCGCAAATCTACTGAAGCTGCAACCAGACCGCCCATTGTATTTAAGCTCTCATTCGCACTTGAGCCGTCATCCCCAGCAAATGACTGGCGAGGCGAGTCAGGCGTGGAATCGACGGGCGCATTGCCTTCCGGAGGGAGGCATCGAGAATAGCCCAGGGCAAGCGAAGCGCAGCCCTGGGAAGAGCCA
>CAZSWI010000388.1:0-3351 GCA_964610635.1 uncultured Acidobacterium sp. | reverse complement strand
AGCCGATTTGAGCAGTTGACAGGCTCAACGATTCGCTTCGCCGAGGAAATAGAAAAGGTCGCATCCGCTCCGGTCTCGCTGGTCTCTACCCGCTTCCACTGGAGAAGCATTATCGACCGCCGCGCATGGTGACGAATTGGGGATAAAAGTAGACGAATTGGCCAACAGGTACCCGGTCCTGTATCACATGGCCTCATATGGTTCGTGGCCTTCGATCAAGAAACATGGCCTGCTGAGTACTGGCGAGCTACTTGCGCTCTATGAAATTGGAGCGGCGCAGAGGGTCGAACTGTTGACGGCCCAGCGCCTAAGATGCGTTCCCATCTCCCACCCGAACCACGGGGTAGCAACTATAAGAGATCAGAAGCCGCTCTCAGCGAAGAACCTTGCAAGATGTCTCAAAGGCTGTGATGCACCAACTTGGTACAGCATCCTTAATGACCGGGTATTCTTCTGGCTGAACCGTAAAAGACTTCTCACGCTAATGTCCGCGCGAGATTACGCGGAACGTCCCCACACGATCCTTCAAGTCGATACGGCCAGGCTTGTGCGCGATTACCAAAAGCGGATCGAACTGGCCCACATGAATACGGGTAATACACTCCCATTTCCACACCCGAGGGGCAGATCGACGTTCCGAAAGCTCGAAGAATACCCGTATGAGAAGCGCCGTAACCTTCCAGACTACTCAGCGGTAGTGGAGCTCACCGTGTTAAGTGGCGTGCCCGATGTGCGGGAGTACGTTACCCGAGTGGAACATGCGCAGGGCGTGCGCGGAGAATACCAAGTGATAGACCGACTGCTGTAGCGAGTGACCCCAAAGATCTCGATTTTCTCCAAAATCTCAAACGTGTCAACCCCCGTACCTCCTCACCAAAGTAATGGCCCCTCATTCCAAGCCACTTACCCGCCAATCCACCCAAAGAAAGTTGGCAGTTTTATCCTCCCAACCTGATATTCTGAACTTAGGATAGAAAAACGAAAAAGGCCGCTCCCCATGGACGGCCTTTTTGCTTTCATAACTGCCTTGGAAAAGGAGGAGCCCAGCCATGCTGACCTGCACGACGAACGCCGCGCTCAGCGTCGCCGATCCACCCGAAAACACCCTGTTTTCGAGTGCCGCAGGGTACCCAAAGAAAAACGTTACTACAGAACTTCAACAAACAAAGGGTCTTGCCGAACCTACCCCCCCGGTAGGGTGTGGCCCCAACGCGCCTGGCATAAAGGCGAAACCTCAGCCTCTACTCCCGCCGCTCCTGCAGAAAATCCGGAGCCACAGGATTCTCATACAGCGAATAATCCCGCGTCACCACCGTCAAACCGCTCGGCGTCACAAAGTAGTTCTTCCGGTCGTCGTTCGGATCGTACCCAATCACCGTTCCTTCCGGCAGATGCACATCGCGGTCGATGATCGCTTTCTTAATCCGGCAATGCCGCCCAATATTCACGTGCGTGAAGATAATGCTCGAATCCACCTCTGAGTACGAATTAACCCGCACATCCTGCGACAGCACGCTGTTCCGCACCACTGCACCAGAAACGATGCACCCGCCCGACACGATCGAGTTTATCGCCATCCCCGTTCGTCCCGGCTCGCCAAAAACAAACTTAGCCGGCGGATACTGCCGCACCCGCGTCCGAATCGCCCAGCTGTTGTCGTACAGGTTGAAAATCGGCGAGACCGCAGCCACATCCATATTGGCGTCATAGTAGGCCTCGAGCGTTCCAACGTCGCGCCAGTACAGCGCTTCCTTGCGGTTCTCATCGACGAAGTTATAAGCGAACATCTTGTACTTACCCAGAATCGCCGGCAGGATGTTATGCCCGAAGTCGTGCTGCGACTCCGGATCTTCGGCATCCTTAATAAGCGCCGGCAACAAAACGTCAGTATTAAAAAGGTAAACACCCATCGAGGCATCCACCATGTTCGGATTAAACGGCGAACGCAGATCGGTCTGCTTCGGCTTCTCCAGAAAGCCCACGACCTCGCCGTTCCGCGCCACTTCCACCACCCCGAACCGCGCAACGTCCTGCGGCTCGATCGGCAGCGTCGCCAGCGTCACGTCCGCGCCCGAGTCCAGATGCTGGCGCAGCATCTTGCCGTAGTTCATCTTGTAAATGTGGTCGCCGGAAAGGATCAGCACATGCTTCGGCTGCTCCGACCCGATCGAATAAATGTTCTGGTACACCGCGTCCGCCGTGCCCATGTACCAGTTCGCGCTTACCCGCTGCATCGGCGGCAGAATCTCGATGAACTCGCCCAGTTCCTGCGCCACAACGCTGGTCCAGCCTTCACGGATATGCCGGTTCAGCGACAACGCCTTGTACTGCGTCAGGATGTAAACCCGCCGCAGATCGGAATTGATGCAGTTCGAAAGTGTGATGTCGATAATGCGGTACTGTCCGCCGAACGGAACCGCCGGTTTGGCGCGATCACGCGTCAGCGGGAATAATCTCTCCCCCGCTCCACCCGCCAAAAGTACGCCCAGAGTGTCTCTCATCGGCATGGCCTCTCGGAACTCCTCGCCTCAATCGCTCTCCGCCGCGACAGCAATACGGCCGGTCTGCTTCAGCCTCATTCCCGGGTGCAGCGCCTGCGGCGAAGGCCAGATATATCACAACAGGACCGCGTCGCGCGCCCGGCATTCACGGGCCAGCCTTCAGCCATCTTCCCCTGCTCCCTGTTCTCCGGCGATTGAAATCCGCAGCGACTTCAGAAAGTGCAGATCCTGCGTCGTGAATGTGCCATGCGCATCTGCTTCACCGCGTTGCTGGCCTGCCCTTGAGACCTCCCGTGCCCCATCCGGCTGTTCCTCCACCTCATTCAGCCCAATCGTCGCTTCCAGCATCAACATCACTTCAAATCCCTGGCGGCGTATGTCGGCTACCACCCCGGCAATTTGCGGCGACTCGGACACACTCTCGTGAATGGCCTCTCCCAGCTGCTGAACCAGCTTACGAAGTTTTTGATTCAATTCGGAACCTCGATTTCCCGGCGTCCCCGTTCCTGGCCACGGCCACCGCTTCTCCTACCTTATCTTCTGATGTTGCCACCGGGCAATTCGAATCCACGCACTCCCGGAGCCGCTGCTAGACTTTTTTCATGGAGCCGAATCGTCTCGGCCGGATTATCGGCATCGGTGCGCGCGTCGCCGCCGATAAACTGCGCGAGCGAACCGTCCAGGCATCCGCAGCCGCGCACCGGCCCGCTCCGCCACTACCCGGCCCACAAGGCCCGTCCACCCTTCCGCCCCACAGCCAATCAATCAGAGCAGCCGCGCCCACCGCCGCGCCCGCCCAACCCGCGCCACCCAAACCCACCGCGCATCCCACCGGTGCCCAACGCCTCGC
>CAZSWI010000387.1:0-3375 GCA_964610635.1 uncultured Acidobacterium sp. | reverse complement strand
GGATGCGCGATGTCCTTTGGCCCTGGGCTGACAGCGGAGACGATGCGCTTCCATGCGGTCTAGTGCGGAGATCGACTTCAGACGGCGGGTTCCTCCGCGCGATCTGCCGGAGTTGATGGATGGCGACTGCAGCTATGAGGATTTCCGTGGCTGCCTGCACCATCTGGAGCAGGTCAACCGCTGGCTGCTGGGCTATCGGCCGACACTAGCCTGGCTGACTCGGTCGATGGCCCGGTTGTCGCGGGGGCTGCCTGATGCGGTACACATTGTGGATGTGGGCAGTGGCGGCGGCGATCTGCTGCGGCAGATTACCGGCTGGGCGCGCAGGCGCAGGATTGCCGCGCAGTTGACGGGGATCGACCTGAATCCTTATGCAGCGCGTGCCGCAGTGGAGTCCACGCCGAAGGAGTTCGGCATTGCGTGGGTGACTAGCGACGCTCTGGAGTATGGACCGAAGAAGCCGGTGGATATCGTCGTGAGCTCGCTGATGGCGCATCATCTGGAGGATGACGAGATCATTGCGTTGCTGCGGTGGATGGAATCGACCGCGCAGGCAGGTTGGTTTATCAATGATCTGGAGCGGTCGGAGTGGAGTTGCCGAATTTTTGGGTGGGTGGGGGAGGTGGTGGGATGGCACCGGTTTGTTCGGCATGATGGACCGGTGTCCTTCCGTCGGGCCTTCCGGAAGGAGGACTGGCTGCGGTTGCTGGCTGCGGCTGCGGTTCCGCGGGAGGCTGTGACGGTAGAGCACTGGTGGCCGGGACGGTTGTGTGTGGGGCGGTGGAAGTGAGCCAGTGTCGGCAGGGGGCGGCCCGGCTGCGGCTGAGGCTTGGCTGGCGCGGACGGATGTCGATTGTGGCGAGCTGCTCTCGCTGTCGCTGAACCCCTGGCCCAACTCATCACGTCTAACCATCTGAGAGCGAATCATGTCAACTTCCACCCTGCCAGCGCTCAAAGCCTCCGGTTCCAGATTCAAGACGGTTCTATGGGTCTCGCTTGGCCTCACCGCACTCTTCGTCTTCGTTACTTCAGAAGTTCTCCTCATCACCGACTATCCGATGTACCACGCCTACCGTCTGCAGGTCATCGCCGATCGCCATCTCCTCATCCCGCACGCACTCGCCGGAATCTTCGCACTTCTGATTGGCCCTGTTAATTTCTCCTCGCGGATCCGACAGCGTCATCTCACGTTCCATCGCGTTCTCGGCCGCATCTACGTGGTTTCCGTTTTTGTCGGTTCGTTCACTGGGATTGCTCTCGCCTGGGGACGTCCGGGCCTCCCCGGAACTTCCATGCAGGCCGCGGCCTGGATGGTCTGCACCACCGCCGCTTTCCTCACCGCGCGCAACCGTCAAATCGTGCAGCATCGCCAATGGATGGCCCGCTCCTATGCGGTCACGTTTACCTTTGTCTCCAGCCGCGTGTTCAATCTTGTGCCCGCCTACTGGAGCCACCTGGGCGACGTTCTCTCCGCCATCGGCGTGATCGCCTTCACACTTGCCTCGCTGCTGATCGTGGACCTCGGCCTCAACTGGCGCGAGCTCACCACTCGCCGTAACTGATGGTCGACAGGAGATGTTCAGGGCATCGTCCTGTCGGCGCTAAATGAAGATTTGTACAAAATGAGGTCCCAGACTGCTTTTAGAACGTCTACTAGAAACAAGGGATCCGCTGGAAATCGATAGAAACAACCGGTGATCAGGAGCAATGCTTTGCAAGACGAAGTTCTCATCCTTGGTGGCGGAGTGGCCGGCTGTGCCGCTTCGATCGCGCTGGCTCGCAAGGGACGCCGCGTCACGCTGATTGAACGGGAGCCCACACCGCGCCATAAGGTCTGCGGAGAGTTTCTGAGCGGCGAGGCCCTCGAGGATCTGCATGCGCTGGGCATCGACGTGGCCTCGTTTGGCGCCGTACCCATCAACTACGTTCGCCTCGCCGCAGCCAGACGCGCCGCCGAGGCTCCGCTGCCTTTTCCGGCAGCCTCACTCACTCGCAAGGCGCTCGATACGGTGCTCATCGCCGCAGCCATCTCAGCGGGAGTCCGCCTGAAGCGTGGCCGCAGTGTGCAGTCGCTCCACCGCTCGAGAGGTAATCTCTGGCAAGCTGCGCTTGACGACGGCACCACATGCGAAGCTCCAACGGCCTTTCTCGCCACGGGAAAGCACGATCTGCGCGGCTACGGTCGACCGAAGGACCCTGACCAATGGGTCGCATTCAAGATGTATTACCGTATGTCCGCCGACCAGACCGCTAACCTGGCGGACGCCTCCGAGTTGACACTCTATGCGGGAGGCTACGGCGGTATCCAACCAGTGGAAGACGGCATCACGAATTTCTGCTGTGTCGTTCAACGGAGGTATTTTGCGCGTGCGGGTCTCCGCTGGGAGGGCCTTCTTGCGAAGATGCGGCAGGACTGTCCCCACCTGGCGATGCGGCTTGACGGTGCGGAGCCGTTGCTTGAAAAGCCGATCACAGTCACTCACATCCCGTACGGCTATCTCCGCCGGTCAACCGAGGATGGGCTCTACTGCATCGGCGATCAGGCAGCCGTGATCCCCTCGTTTACCGGCGACGGCATCTCGATCGCGCTACACACTGCCCGCTGTGCCGCCGGTGCTTATCTCGCCCAGGAGCCGGCCCCCGTTTTCCAACCAAAACTGCGTTCCGCGCTGCTGGCCCAGATGCGCCTCGCCGAGTTGGCCGCCAATGGCCTGAACAACGCACTCGCGCGCGCTGTGCTGCCGTTTTGCCTCCGGGTCTGGCCAGGCGCAATGCGGGTGACGGCTACGCTTACACGAGTCACCCACCACGCCGCGGTTGCTCCGCAGGCAGTCGCCAGCTGAAATCGAGCCCCGCCAAAACAACTCCGATTACTTCAAAACAGTCCAGGGAAATGCAATGAAATTCTTCCTAGTCTTGGCCCTCGCGGTGATACTCGCTCCAGCCGCATTCGCGCAGCATCAGACCTTCGCCGTCAATCCCGATGCCAGCGAGGTGAGGATGACGCTTAAAACGACCCACGAACTCGTCAACGGCGCCTTTCACGTCCAAACTGGATCGGTGGATTTTGACCCCAGCACTTTTGAGATGTCAGGTGCGGTGGTCGTGCTCGCTGGCAGCGGCAAGACCGGCAATGGCAGCCGCGACAAAAGGATGTACAAGGAGATCCTGCAGGTCGAACAGCACGCAACTGTGTCGTTTGAGCCGAAGTCTTACACTGGTGTCCTCGCTGCATCGGGCGACTCGAACATCCAGGTAACGGGTATCTTCACGCTCCTCGGCACGCCGCACGAGATCACCATCCCCATGCTTGTCAATCCTGAAGGCACAACCGCAACGGTCAAGGCCCATTTTGTCGTGCCGTACATCCAATGG
>CAZSWI010000386.1:0-3385 GCA_964610635.1 uncultured Acidobacterium sp. | reverse complement strand
TACAACCTCGCGCTCGCCCTCGAGCGCAGCAACGAGCGCCGCCGCGCCCTCCGGCACTGGATCGCCTACGTGAAGCTTGATCCAGTCGGCCCGTGGTCCAATCATGCCCGCCTGCAGGTGCGCAAGATCCTGGATCGCGAAGAGCTCGCCATCGTCTGGCGCAGATCCAAAGTTGGATTGGCCAGGAGCTAATGGCTCGCATCATCCTGGCTCCAGGCTACGGGCCACCGGCTCGCACGTTAAAGCTCTTCACCGCGATCGCGTTCGGCCCTTTTCCCGCCGCAAAAACCGTGAACAGCGATCCCGTGATCGGTTGCCCGCGCGGGGTGTAGCTGATCGTCCGCACGACCGAAATGTCTCCCGCCTGCTCGTCGACGGCCAGCAGCAGAAACCCATTGCCGGAGAGCGCCAGCGGTCCCGGCCCATCGCCCACCTGCACCGTATTGATGCGCTGCCCATCGTCGATCGAGTATGCGGCGACCGTATTGTCGCCGCTGTTGCTCACCCACAGTGTGGAGTTGTCCGCGCTCACCACGCCGCCCCACGGCTCCGCTCCCATTAAATAGGCCCCGCCCACTTCGTTCGCGCCCGTCGCGAT
Organism: uncultured Acidobacterium sp.; assembly: GCA_964610635.1. Taxonomy (GTDB): domain Bacteria; phylum Acidobacteriota; class Terriglobia; order Terriglobales; family Acidobacteriaceae; genus Palsa-343. The sequence goes on along the minus strand of CAZSWI010000386.1, from coordinate 2,787 downwards.
CTCAGAGATCGTATCGCTGCCGAAGTTCGACACGAAGATTTCCCCGCCGTCCGGCTTCAACGCCAGATGCACCGGCGACGGCCCCACATCCAGCAACGCCAGCAGATGGTCCGCGCGATCCACAGGATTCTGGCTTGCCGGACGAGCCAGGCCAATCGCCATTACCTGATGCCCGCCCCCGCAAGCAACAAACGTTTTGGACGAGTCCGGAAGAATCACGGCGTCTGACGCCCCCGGGCATCCGCTGAAAACCGCCCGTATCTTCAGCCGGCGCGGATCGATGACGCTCACGCTTCCGCCGCCGCGGTTCGTAACCACCAGCGTTGCCCCGTCCGGCGAGACCCGCACCAGCCCTGGCGATTCCCCCACTCCAACCGCCGCAATCTCGCTCCGCTTTGCCAAATCGAGCACTGACACGTTGTTTGAACCGGCGTTCGCAACGTATCCCCGCTCCCCCAGGGCTTCCACGTCCATCGACGACGGCTCGCGGTGAACCGGAATGGTCGCCACAACCTTATTTGTAACCGCGTCGATCACACTTACAGAAGCGCTTCCCGAATTGACGACGTAAACCTCATTCCGCGTCGGGCTTGTCGCAATTTGCGTGGGATCCGCTCCGACCGGGATCGCCGCCGCCGTCGTCATGTGCACCAGATCGAGAACGGTCACCGAGTTCCCGCCGCCATTTGTCACCCAGGCGTACTCGCGAAAATCTGACGGGTATTGTGGGAAATGCCTCCGTCGGCATCCCGGGACCAGCAGTAAAGGGATCAGCAGTAAAAGCGCTGCGGCCCTCCCTGCACCAGACCCACGTCCGACCGCGCGAAAGCCTCGCCCGATTGCAAGAGCGTCATGTTTTGTCTCAGGGCACGACTTTAGTCGTGCCGCAACCGCCCTCCAGAGAACGGGGGCTTTAGCCCCTGCGGGACGGGTTCGTACCACATGTGTGCCTGAATCCATGCGCGCGTTTAGAATACTCGTCCGAGGCCGCGACCCAATCCCGCCAAGGACCAGCTTGTAAGCAAGAAGGGAATCGACTCTAACGCGCCGAAACCACGCTCGCGCCCTCCTCGACATGAATCCCCCGAGGAACGCTGCGACCCAGTACCGCCGCAATCTGCGCGCACTCATCCATCAGTTGCACAAACTGCTCCGGCAAAATCGACTGCATCCCGTCCGACAGCGCCTTATCCGGCTGGTTGTGCACCTCGACGATGATTCCGTCCGCGCCCACAGCCACCGCTCCGCGCGCCATCGGCAGCACCTTGTTCCGCTGCCCGGTCCCGTGGCTCGGATCCACCAGGATCGGCAAATGGCTCAGCCTCTGGACCGCCGGCACAATGCTCAGGTCCAGCGTGTTCCGGGTGTGATCCGCGAACGTCCGTACTCCGCGCTCGCACAGGATCACTTCATAGTTGCCCTCGCTCATGATGTACTCGGCCGCCATCAGAAACTCATCGAGCGTCGCGGCCAGCCCGCGTTTCAGCAGCACCGGCCTGCGCTTGCGCCCCGCCGCCTTCAGCAGCGAAAAGTTCTGCATGTTCCGAGCGCCAATCTGGATCACGTCCGCATACTCCGCGACCAGTTCCAGAGAGTCGTGATCGATGGCCTCCGTTACGATTCGCAGCCCAAAGCGCTCGCGAATTTCCGCCATGATCTTCAGCGCCTCTTCCCCCAGTCCCTGAAATGCATAGGGAGAAGTCCGCGGCTTGTAAGCCCCGCCCCGGAAGAACTGCGCCCCCGCCAGCGACACCTGCTCCGCAATCGCGAAAGCCTGCTCCCGCGACTCGATCGAGCACGGCCCGGCAATCATCGCCAGTCGCGCGCCGCCAAACGTCGCATCGGTCCCCGCGAATCGGATAACCGTGTCCTCTTCCTTCACGTCGCGGCTCACCAGTTTGTAGGGCTTCGAAACGCGGATGACCTCCGCAACCCCCGCCAGTTCCTCGATGTTTCCGCGATCCACCTCGCCCTGGTTCCCGGTGATCCCGATCGCGGTGCGTTGTGCCCCAGGCAGCGGATGGGCGCGATACCCCAGCGACTCAATATGTTCGCAGACCGCCTGAATTTCTTCTTTGGTCGCCTGCGCCTTCATCACGACAAGCATCTTCAAGCCCTCAAATGGTCAAACTCCAGTCTATTCGATAGGGCGTGAAGGCGAAGGCCGAATTCTCAAGTGAGATCGTAATTTGCGTTACGCAGGATCTTTCTCTATCCCAGCTGCGGGCGACCCGCTCGACTGGAAATATCAGGAACAGTCGATCCATCGTGCACGGCCCGCCGGAGTGGCCAGTCAGTCGTAGTATTCCAACCCGAGGTGGGTGATCAGGTCTTCGCCCATGATGTGGCGCAACGTGTTTTTGAGCTTCATCGACTGGATGAAGAGGTCGTGTTCGGGGTAGAGGCCTGGGGCACTTTGGGGGCTTTTGAAGAAGAAGCTGAGCCACTCCTGAATACCAATGTTGCGAAGTTCGGGAGTGCGCTGGGCCAGGTCTAAGAACAGGACCAGGTCGAGGGCGATGGGGGCGGCGAGGATGGAGTCGCGGCAGAGGAAGTCGACTTTGATCTGCATGGGGTAGCCGAGCCAGCCGAAGATATCGATGTTATCCCAGCCTTCTTTGTTGTCGCCGCGGGGCGGGTAGTAGTTGATCCGAACCTTGTGGTAGATGTTGCCGTATAAGTCGGGGTACTTATCGGGCTGGAGGATATAGTCGAGGACGCCGAGCTTCGATTCTTCCTTGGTCTTGAAGGACTCGGGATCGTCGAGGACTTCGCCGTCGCGGTTGC
>CAZSWI010000385.1:0-3404 GCA_964610635.1 uncultured Acidobacterium sp. | reverse complement strand
GGAAACAGCGAATGTTTATCGATGAAGCCAAAATTCGGGTCAAAGCCGGTGACGGCGGTAATGGATGCATGGCTTTTCGCCGTGAAAAGTTCGTTCCCCGCGGCGGACCCTCCGGCGGAGACGGCGGCCACGGCGGCAGTATCATCCTCGAAGCCAGCCAGCGCCACAACACTCTGATCTATTTCCGCTACAACCCCGAGCACAAGGGCGAGCGCGGCGAACACGGCATGGGCTCCAACTGCACCGGCCGCGACGGCAAAGACACCATCCTCAAAATTCCCGTCGGCTCCATGCTCTTCGACGCCGAAACCGGCCAGCTCATCCACGACTTCACCCAACCGGACGAGCGCCTCGTCATCGCCCGCGGCGGTCGCGGAGGCCGCGGCAACCAGCACTTCGCCACTCCGACTCACCAGGCCCCTCGCGAGCACGAACTCGGCCGCGCAGGAGAAGAACGCGCATATCGTCTTGAGCTTCGTGTCCTCGCCGACGTTGGCCTCGTCGGCTATCCCAACGTCGGCAAGTCCACCCTCATCTCCCGCATCTCTGCCGCCCGCCCCAAAATCGCCGACTACCCCTTTACCACTCTCGAGCCGCAACTTGGTGTCGTCTCCATCGGCGAAGCCCCCTATGAAGAAAGCTTCGTCGTTGCGGACATCCCTGGCCTTATTGAAGGAGCGCATCTCGGCGCCGGCCTCGGCACCCAGTTCCTTCGCCACATCGAGCGCACCCGCATCCTCGTCCACCTCGTCGACGTCTCCGATGCCGACGGCCGGCCCGACCCCATCGAAGATTTCCGCGTCATTATGGAGGAGCTCAAAAGCTTCGGCCACGGCCTCGACCAGAAGCCAATGATCGTCGTTGGTTCGAAAGCCGACGTCGCCAATCCCGAAAAGCTCAAAAAATTAGAGACGATGGCGAAGCGCCGCAAACTCCCCTTCTACGCCATCTCTGCCGTCACCGGCCTCGGTGTCGATAAACTCAAATACGCGATCGGAGAACGCGTCCGCCAACTCCGCGGCCAGTCCCCCGAAGTCCGCGCCGCCGTCTAACAATGGAGGCTGCGGTTCCTGACACCATCCGCATCGGCGTCACCGGCCATCGAAACATCCCCGAGCCACTCGCGCTTCGATCGACGGTCAGGAAAGCCATCGAGAAGGAAATCCCCAACCTCGCCCTGGATAATTCGCCACAGTTTCAGTTACGTATTCTCAGCCCGCTTGCCGAAGGCGCCGATCGAGTTGTCGCCCAGGCTGTCCTCGAATGTCCCGGAGCCCAACTCCAAGCCGTGCTCCCACTCGTTGTCGAAGACTACCTCGAAGACTTCGCAACCGAAGAATCGAGGAAGGAGTTCCGCGAACTCTTAGCGTTGTCGAGCCACCCCGTGTGGCTCCGCACCCGGCATATCGCCGAAGAATCCCCCGAGCCCGGCACTCAATCGCGGTTGCGCCTTGATGCCTATCGGCGCGTCGGCCATTACGTCGTCGATCATTGCGATTTGCTCATCGCCATTTGGGACGGGCTGCCGGCCCGAGGCCGCGGAGGCACCGCCGATATCGTCCAATACGCCCTGGATCGCCATCGCCGGGTGCTCCGCGTCTGGCAGGACTCATTCGAAGCGCTGAACCTAAAGCAGTGAAACCCGCAATCATCCTGCGCTCCCGGCCGCACGGCGCCGATCTCACCTCGCCGCTAACCTGCTCCTGGCTCAACGCCTGTATACCCGCCCCCCGGAAGCGTCATTTCAACCCCGCCCACCCGGCGATAAAGTGCAATCATGCAGGCCTCGGCGGGGACCCGGAAAATCACGACCGCGAACCCGGCGCTACCCCGGTGGCTGCAAACCGTCCTCGTATCGCTCTGCTGCCTGCCATTCCTTGCCACCACGCTCTCGCTCACCTTCCACCGAAACGGCGCGCTCTGCGACTTCACCGCCTACTGGGGCGCCGCCAGGGTCTTCCTCGCTCACCAAAATCCCTACGCCGCCGAGCCGCTGCTCACCGTCCAGCGTTCCGTGGGCTGGCTCGACCTTGACCCCATCCGCGCTTACAACCCGCCGTGGACGCTCCCCCTCTTCGCGCCCTTCGGCTTCCTTTCCTTCCCTCCAGCCAACGCCATCTGGCTCGCCCTCTCCCTCGCGATCGAGCTGTTATCCGCCCTCGCTCTCTGGATTTACTTCGGCGGCTCACCGCGCACCCGCTGGGTCGCCGCCGCCATCGCCCTCACCTTCCTTCCCCTCGGCCTCACCAATCACTATGGACAAATCACCCCGCTGATCCTCGCCGGCCTCGTCGCGTTTCTTCTCCTCACGCGCGCTCAGCGATGGTTCGCCGCCGGGGCCTCCCTGCTGCTTGTCCTCGGCATCAAGCCGCATCTCTTCTGGCTCGTCGCGGTCGCGGTGTTGCTCTGGGTCATTCAACAGCGCCGGTGGCGCCTTCTCTCCGGAGCCCTCCTGGCCCTCGCCGCCGCGATGGCCGCGGTCTGCCTCATCGATACCCCCGCGCTCCACTACTTCACCAACATCTACGGCCGCGCTATGAACCAGGTTTGCGGGCTGGGCGGCGGCCTCCGCGTCCTCTTTGGTCGCGAGCACGTCTGGCTGCAATACGTCCCCTGCGTTCCTGGAGCAGCCTGGTTTTTCTGGTACTGGTCGCGGCATTGCAGGTCATGGAGCTGGCCCGAACATCTGCCGCTGCTCCTCCTGGTCTCGTTCGCCAGTTCACCTTATAGCTGGTCTGAGGACTATGTCATCGCGCTGCCGGTCTTCATCGCCGTCGCCACGCGTGGAGCCTGGCGCTCGCCGCTGATCGTCGCGGCCTGGCTCATCGTTCAGCTGCTCATTTTTGCGTCCCCATCCAAGGGCATCGAGGCCGCTGTCAGCGCTCTTTGGATCCCCTTCTGGCTCCTCGCGCAATCCACAACGATATCAAGCCTGCGGCCCCCTCCACGCGCATCCCTCCCGGCGCCCCAGCCTGCCAACCCATAAGCGGCAGCCAAAACCGGCAGAAACTCGTCATCCCGCCAAACTCGCCAAACACAACCCCGCCTGCCCCGCCACTAAAACTCCCGTAGCCCAAAGAAACGCCGTTCTCCACCTTGTCTCCAGCGCATCGGCAAAAACTCCGCCCACAAAAGCAATCAGGAACGGCAGCGCCCACAACCATGGTTCCGACACCACCCCCGTCGTCACCAGAAGCATCAGCGGCCCACCCACCAGCAAAGGAGTTGTATTTCCGAAGTACCGCATCCGCCGCGTCACCGCATACAACGTCAGAGCCCCAACCAGCCCTGTCGTGAACGCAGAATTCTCAGGCTGTGAGAAAAACCACTTCGCCGGTTCCAGCGAGAACCACATCCGCCCCGCCGCGCTCCGAAACACATAGCTGAAAGCGTCCGGATGAAAC
>CAZSWI010000384.1:0-3436 GCA_964610635.1 uncultured Acidobacterium sp. | reverse complement strand
GCGGAGTGCGCGCTCGTCGCCGGCGGTGGCGAGTTGGGCGATGGCGGAAGAGGTGAGGGGCGCAGGGCCATTGGCAGAGGCGGACGGGCCGGGGGCCTGCACTGCTTCGGGGCCGAGTCCCAGTTCATAGGCGCGGCGGACGATGGAGGTCGCGGAGGCATACATTTCGAGGCACCCGCGCGCGCCGCAGGGGCAAGGGGGACCATTGGGAATGATGGGGCCGTGCCCGGATTCCCCGGCAGCGCCGCGCATGCCGTTCCAGATGCTGCGATGGAGGACGATGCCGCAGCCGACACCGGTCCCGAGGGTGTACATGAGGAGCGAGTCGACGGCGTGGGCGCGGCCTGCGCCGAGGAGGCATTCGCCGTAGGCGGCGAGGGCGGAGTCGTGGCCCACGTGTACGGGGCGGCCGAGACGGCGCTCCAGTTCGGTGCGGAGGTTGAGACCGTCGAATCCGGTGAGGTTCGGGGGATGGTGCAGAATTCCGCGGGGCAGCTCGATGGGGCCGGGGCTGCCGACGCCGATGCCGAGGAGTTCGCCGGTCTGCTTGTCGATGAGCTGGCGGATGGCGGAGGCCATGTCGTCGAGGACGGCATGCGGGCCTGCCGCGAGGCGCGTAGGAAGGCTGATGTGGTCGAGGCGTTCGCCTGCAGGGGTGACGGCGGCGACGCGGAGGTTGGTGCCTCCGAGATCGACGCCTATGGAGAAGGGAGACATGGCGATGGGCGAAGACCATGATACGCGAGAGAAGCGCGGTTGCCGCGAGCCAACTGCGAGCGAAAAGCTCCTGCGGAAGGCGATTAACGACAGGCTGTCAGCGAGAAGCTGTCAGTAAAAGGCAGTCAGCGAAAAGCCGGGCAGGAAAAAGGCCGGCCTGTAAGAGGCTGTCGCGAAGGGAAATTTCCTCGGCGGCGCGGGCAGAGGGCGTGCGCGGCTTGAAATCGCATATTATGGTGCCGACGATGCTCGCGTGTTTTACGCACCGGGCAGGTTCGCGGTATCCAGGGGAATACCGATCCGGAGATTCGGCAACAGCCACAACCAAAAGAGGAGTGACGTATGCAACGCACGGCAAGCGCCGTCTGGCGCGGAGGTCTGAAGGACGGCAAGGGGACGATTTCGAGCCAGAGCGGCGTGTTGAAAGACACGCAGTATTCGTTTTCGACGAGGTTCGAGAATGGGATCGGGACCAATCCCGAGGAGCTGATCGCGGCCGCGCACGCGGGGTGCTTTACGATGGCGCTGAGCGCGCAGTTGGGTAATGCGAACCTGACGCCGGAGTCGCTGGAGACGACGGCGGAGGTGAAGTTCGAAAAGACGGACGATGGCTTTGCGATCACGGCGATTCATCTGACGACGCGGGCCAAGGTTCCGGGGGCGAGCGACGCGAGTTTCGACACGGCGGCGCAGAACGCGAAGAATGGCTGCCCGATTTCGCGGCTGTTTAAAGGGAATACGCAGATTACGCTGGATGCGAAGTTGGTTTAGAACTGGTCTCATGGAAACAGCTTTGGCTTCGGTGAGGACCATGAACCTGGCTTCGGTGGCGGGTCTCATAAGGGCTCTCACCCGCCGTCGGAGTCGACGAGACCAGTTCCAGGTGAGTTGAGAGCGTCGCGGACCGCGCGCCGCCTGCTTTCAGCGGTGAAAATCATTTAGTTCCAGGAAGAACCCATGGAACCTGTAACGCATTTTCTGACCGGGGCCTGTCTTGGTCGTTCGGGCTTCAATCGAAAGACGGCGTATGCGACGCTGGCGATGACGCTGGCGGCGGAAGCCGCCGATCTGGACATTTTGTGGGGATTTCGCGGGCCGGTGGCGGAGATCGAGCACCACCGCGGCTGGACGCATACCTTTGTGGGCGCGCCGGTAGTGGCGCTGGCGGTCGTGGGATTTGTGTGGGCACTGCACCGGTTGCGGGGGAAGAAGCCTGCATCGACATCGGAAAGCAGGGCCACCTCGCCTGGGGCCTTGCAGCCGCGGTGGTTCCTGCTGTGGTTTTTTGCGCTGATCGCGGCGCTGAGCCACATCCTCCTCGATTACACGGTGAACTACGGAGTGCGTCCACTATTTCCATTCGATCCAAAGTGGTATGCGTGGAGCATCGTCTTTATCATCGACCCGTGGATTCTGCTGGCGTTGTTTCTGGCGATCATGGTGCCGGGGATTCTGGGGCTGGCGGATCGGGAGATTGGGGCACGGAAGAAGCAGTTTCGCGGCCAGGGATGGGCGATCGCGGCGCTGATATTTATGGTGCTCTGGTGGGGTTTGCGCAATGCTGAACGCGGCCGCGCGCTCGAGCTGGTGAGGACCGGCAACTATACGCGGGAGCCGCTGATCCGATCGGCGGCGGAGCCCCACATGATGGATCCGTTCGAGTGGCGCGTGATCATGGAGACGGAAGATTACTTCCAGGCGGCCGAAGTGCGGACGATCGGCGATCAGGTGGTCACGGACGATTACGCCAATGTGATTTACAAGACGCCGGTGACTCCCGCAGTGGCGGCGGCGAAACAATCGTACCTGGGGCGAGTGTATCTGGACTGGTCGAAATGGCCGTTGACGGAAGATGTGGGAGCGGTGGCCGCGCCGGGCGCCGACGTTTTGCCACAGCCTGGATGGCACACGGTGGAGTTCCAGGATTTGCGCTTTGGCTACGGGACTGCGGGGACGGGACGTGATCCGACGCTGGGTGGCTGGGTGTATGTGGGCCCGGCCGGAGAGGTCGAGGGGATGTATATGCAGGGGCACGCGCAGAAGTGAGGAGTTTGTAGCCGGTCGCTGGTAGCTGGCTGTAGCGAGCAAAGGCCGCATGAGAAGTTGTGCGCGCGTGTTGCGGGGGGCGCGGTTTGTTCGTGGGATGGAGTGGATGGTTGATGGGGCAGGAAGATTGCCTTGACCGCTGGGCCTGCGGTCCCCAAAATGGAAACAGGACGATTCTGGAAAATGAGGGACCGATGGCCGCATATTTATTGATTGTTGTGGCAGTGCTGAGCCGCGTGATTCCGCATGCGTGGATGAATTTCACGGCGGTGGGCGCGGGACTGCTGTATTTCGGGGCCCGGCGGCCGCTGCGCGAGATGGCGCTGCCGGTGTTGTCGCTGATGGCGACGGATTATTACCTGACGGTGTTTGCGTACCGGTATCCATGGCACACCAGCGCGTATCTGATTACGTGGGCGTGGTACGCGGCGGTAGTGGTGCTGGGGTGGATCCTGCTGCGGCGGCAGGTTACGGTGACCCGGGTGATCGGCGCGACGGTGCTGGCTTCTACTTCGTTCTTTATCGTGAGCAATTATGCGATGTGGTTTGGGGGGACGATCTACCCGCACACGATGGCTGGGCTGGGCGCTTGCTATGTTGCGGGGCTGGCGTTCTACCGGAACGATGTGCTGTCGACGGTGCTGATTGCGGGGCTGGCCTTTGGCATGCCGGT
>CAZSWI010000383.1:0-3470 GCA_964610635.1 uncultured Acidobacterium sp. | reverse complement strand
AGTAATTTTTGCGGGCGAAGATGGAGCGTTCGCGGACCTGGCAGTTGAGGGCGAGGGAGGCCAGCGTGGCGAACTCGACGGCGCGGCGGTTGAGGACGGGGAGTGCTCCGGGAAGGCCGAGACAGACGGGGCAGACGTTGGTGTTCGGCGGTGCGCCGAACTTGTTCGCGCATCCGCAAAAGGCCTTGGTTTCGGTGAGGAGCTGGACGTGGACTTCGAGGCCGATGACGGGTTCGTATTTCGCGCGGATTTCGGGCGCAAGGTTGACGGCGGCGGCCATAACAACAGGGTACAGGGTGCAGGGCACAGGGTACAGGGTTAGCGGTCAACTTCCGGCGCGGGGCGCGGGGCTGCTCAGCATGTTGCCCCGTCGGGCAAGCCATGGTCGAGTCAAGTTTAGCGTGGCTTTTGGGCTGAGGCATGGATGAGCACTGGCGCGGACTCTCTCGGATAGCATGGGTCCACGATCGAGGGTCGCCGCAGCGGCACGGCGGAGCGCGTGGCAATGCGGCGCTGCGGCGGCGCGTGGCAATGCGGCGCTGCGGCGCATCAGCTTTATGACACCGCGTTGGTCTTCGATGATCCACTGGCGCTTCGCATCCTAAGCGATGAGGCGGCGGCTCGGGTTGGCGGCGAAACGCAAGAGGCGCAGACCACCTGGGCGCGGGGCTGGACACACTTGCCTGTCGGAATTCGTTTGCGGACTGACGCTGCCTCTCAACCTATAGACTGAAACATTGCGTTATGTCCGATCGACCTTCAGGTAAAGAGTCCGGAAGCCTGCGCGTGATGGGCAGAACGCTGCTCGCGCTTGCGATCCTTGCAGCGGCAGCAGAACTTTCTCTCCGTTTCGTTCTGGGCCTGGGCACTCCGGTGATCATTGCCCCCGACCCTGTCTGCGCCTACATTTTCAAGCCCAACCAGAATACTTACCGATTCTTCTGTCACACCCACATCAACAGCTATGGAATGCGCGCGGACCCCGTCCCGGCGGTAAAGGATCCGGGCAAGCTGCGCATCATGTTCATTGGGGATTCGGTCACCTATGGAACCAGCCACATCGACCAGTCGAAAATCTTCACTGAGATCATCCATCGCGATCTGCCCTCCGTTGTTCACCGCCCAGTAGAGTTATTGAATGCGTCAGTGAGCGCGTGGGCCATCGATAACGAGCTGGCTTACGCACGCTCCCGCGGCATTTTCCAGTCGGATGTGGTGCTTCTGGTCCTGAACAGCGGGGACCTGTCGCAGCCTCGGGCGGAAATCGGCGACGTTGGCGAGGACACAACGCTGCACCACCCCTCCACGGCGCTCGGTGAGTTGTGGTCGAGGTATTTCAAACCGCGCTTCTTTCAAGTCTCGCCTGCCAGGGATGCCGGCGACGCTGCTGCGCCGAACGCTGACGCGACCATCCGCGCCAATCTTGCCGAACTGGATAGCTTTGAGGCGCTTGTCGCAGGCCAGCATGCCCGGTTTGCCATCGTTTACATTCCTTTTCGCAGCGAGATCCCTGAACCCGCCGCGCAGTCGGAGGCGACTCTGCGCAGCTGGACCGCTGCCCACCACGTCCCGCTCTTCGATCTGACCTCCGCCGAAGCCGCTTATTCCGTGGGAGCAATCACCCTCGACGGGTTCCACCTGAACGTGCGCGGGAATCAGGTCGCGGCTCAGTCCATTGAGAATCTGTGGCCCTCGAACATGGAGCCGTAGCCGCGGCGCAAAATGCGTGTCGTGCACTCCATTGCGAGAACGCCCAGGGCAAACATTCGAGCGTGGCCGGTGTGAACCTGGCTGCCCCGATCGAATGCACGTGGTGCTGCACCGAAAAAGGACTGCGTTTTAATTTCTCTGTTTTCGAATTGCGAAAAATATGTAAAAGTGGGTTCCAGGTATTCCGTACCTCGTTCGTTTCCGGTCCATTCAGGCTTCGGGATTTTCGCCCCGCGGCTCCCGGTCACCCCGTCGTGACATATTTCCGTCGATCGTCACGGAGTTATATGCACTCTCGTCGTTTGATTCGGTTGCTTTGCGTTCTGCCTGTATTTTGCGCCACCGCCGCATTGGCCCAGACGCCTGCCGCTCCCGCTGTCTCTTCCGGCGACAACGCCTGGATGCTGACCAGCGCCGCTCTGGTGCTGCTGATGACCGGTCCTGGCCTTGCGCTGTTCTACGGCGGCCTGGTTCGCCGCAAGAACGTTCTGGCCACCATGATGCAGAGCTTCGCGATGATGTGCATCATTACCGTGCTCTGGGCGCTGGTGAGCTATAGCCTGGCGTTCGGCACGGGAAACGCCTTCATCGGGGGCCTTCACAACGCGTTTATGCGTGGGGTTGGTCTCGCGCCCGATCCCGACTACGGAGCCACGGTTCCAGCGCAGACCTACATGATCTACCAGCTCATGTTCGCCATCATCACGCCGGCCCTCATCACGGGAGCGTTCGCCGAACGCATGAAATTCAGCGCGATGTGCCTTTTCCTGACGCTCTGGGCGATCGTCGTGTATTCGCCCATGGCGCACATGGTCTGGGGCAAGGGCGGACTCCTGAACGCCTCTCTGGGCGGCAAAATTCCCTGCCTCGATTTTGCCGGCGGCACCGTCGTCCACGTTACCTCGGGCGTCTCAGCGCTGGTCTGCGCGCTGTATCTGGGCAAGCGGGTTGGCTATCCCAAAGAACCGTCGCCGCCCCACTCTGTCGTTCTCAGTTTCATCGGAGCATGCCTGCTGTGGGTAGGCTGGTTCGGATTTAACGCGGGCTCTGCCGTAAATGCCAGCGGGCTGGCCACCAGCGCCTTCGTCAACACGCACTTCGCCACCGCCGCGGCGGCCATCGGCTGGAGCGTCGCGGAGTGGATTCGCAACGGCAAGCCGAGCGCTCTCGGCGCCATCTCGGGCGCGGTCGCGGGACTGGTCGCCATTACGCCCGCCTCGGGTTTTGTGCAGCCCATGTCGGCGCTGGTCATCGGCCTGGTGGCCGGCGTCTGCTGCTTCCTGATGGTGACGACGGTGAAGGGCTGGTTTGGGTACGACGATTCCCTCGATGCATTTGGGGTCCACGGCGCAGGCGGCACGATCGGGGCTATTCTTACCGGCGTCTTCGCCTCCAGCGCCATCAACCCTGTTTACGGCAGCGGCAAGCCCACCGGGTGGATCGAGGGCAATGGGCATCAGGTGCTGAACCAGTTGGCCGGTGTCGCGATTGCGTGGGTACTCTCCATTATCGGCACACTCGTACTGCTGAAGATTGTCGACATGGTCATTGGACTGCGCGTTACGCAGGAGGAAGAAATCGAGGGTTTGGACGTGACACAGCACGGCGAAGAAGGCTACGATTTCGGTTCCTAATCATCCACGTATACTCACACTGAGGCAGGACGAGCACGCTAATGCAAAAGATCGAAGCCGTCATTCAACCCTCCAAGCTGGACGCAGTGAAGGACGCCCTGCTCGAAGCGGGCATCGAAGGCATGA
>CAZSWI010000382.1:0-3483 GCA_964610635.1 uncultured Acidobacterium sp. | reverse complement strand
CCCACTCAAGCCAACAGCAGGCTTGAATGGGCCACAACTACAACAGCGGGCTTGAATTGGCCACAACTACAACAGCGGGCTTTGGGCCACCACTACAACAGCGGGCTTGAATGGGCCACCCCCGCATTATTTGTTCGGCTCGACGTCTACGTATTCGGCGTCGATGACTCCTTCGTCCTTCTTCTGGTCGCCGTTGGCTCCAGCGGCTGCCGCTGCTCCGTCGGTGGGTGGCACGCCTGCGCCTGGCGTGCTGGCGTTGGCCTTGTACATGGCCTCGGCGAGTTTGTGCGAGGCGGCGGTCAGTTTTTCGCGCGCCGCGTTCAGTTCGGCGGGGCTGGGCTGGCCTTCGAGGGTCTTCTTCGCATCGGCCAGAGCGGTTTCAACGTCGGCCTTCTCGGAGCCGGAGACTTTATCGCCGTTCTCCTTGAGCATCTTCTCGATGTTGTAGACCAGACCGTCGAGCTGGTTGCGGGCTTCGATCTCTTCGCGCTTCTGCTTGTCTTCGGCGGAGTGAGCCTCAGCTTCCTTCGCCATGCGATCGACCTCTTCCTTGCTGAGACCCGAAGAAGAGGTGATGGTGATCTTCTGGTCCTTGCCGGTGGCGGTGTCTTTGGCGTTGACGTTGAGGATGCCGTTGGCGTCGATGTCGAAGGTGACCTCGATCTGGGGGATGCCGCGGGGGGCGGGCGGAATGCCGCCGAGCTTGAATTTGCCCAGGGTGCGGTTCTGCGCGGCCATGGGACGTTCGCCCTGGAGGACGTGGACTTCGACTTCGGTCTGACTGTCGGCCGCGGTCGAGAAGGTCTCGGTCTTCTTGGTCGGGATGGTGGTGTTCCGCGGGATCATCGGCGTAGCGACGCCACCCAGGGTTTCGATGGCGAGGGTTAGCGGCGTGACGTCGAGGAGCAGCAGATCCTTCACTTCGCCGGCGAGTACTCCGGCCTGGACGGCTGCGCCGATCGCGACGACTTCGTCAGGATTGACACCCTTGTGGCCTTCTTTGCCGAAGAGGTCTTTAACCAGCTGCTGGATGCGCGGCATGCGCGTCTGGCCGCCGACGAGGACGACTTCGTCGATTTTGCTGGCGTCGATGCCGGCGTCGGCGAGGGCTTTCTTCGAAGGCTCGACGGAGCGCTGGACGATGTCCTCGACGAGCTGCTCGAGCCTGGCGCGGGTGAGCTTCCTGACCAGGTGCTTGGGGCCGGTCGCGTCGGCGGTGATGAAGGGCAGATTGATCTCGGTCTCGAGGGCGGTGGAGAGCTCGATTTTGGCGCGTTCGGCGGCGTCGCGGAGGCGCTGGAGGGCCATCTCGTTGCCGCGCGAGCGGAGGTCGAGGCCTTCCTCTTTCCTGAACTCATCGATGAGCCAGTCGACGACGCGCTGGTCGATGTTGTCGCCGCCGAGATGGGTGTCGCCGTTGGTCGACTTGACCTCGATGACGCCTTCGCCGACTTCGAGGATGGAAATATCGAAGGTGCCGCCGCCGAAGTCGTAGACGGCGATGGTCTCGTCCTTCTTTTTGTCGAGGCCGTAGGCGAGGGCGGCCGCGGTGGGCTCGTTGACGATGCGCTTGACGTCGAGGCCGGCGATTTTGCCGGCGTCCTTGGTGGCCTGGCGCTGTGCGTCGTTGAAGTAGGCGGGGACGGTGATGACGGCTTCAGTAACGGTGGCGCCGAGGTGGTCTTCTGCGGCCTTCTTGAGCTTTTGGAGAATGAGGGCGGAGATTTCGGGCGGAGTGTAGAGCTTGCCCTGAGCTTCGACGGCGACGTGGTCGCCCTGCTGGACGACTTTGTAGGGAACCATCTTCAGCTCGTCGCTGACTTCGTTAAAGCGGCGGCCCATGAAGCGCTTGATGGAATAAATGGTGTTGGCGGGGTTGGTGATGGCCTGGCGCTTGGCGACCTGGCCGACGAGGCGCTCGCCGGATTTGGTGAAGGCGACGACGGAGGGGGTGGTCCGGCCGCCCTCTTCGTTGGCGATGACTTTGGGTTCGCCACCCTCCATGACGGCGACGACGGAATTGGTCGTGCCGAGATCGATACCGATAATCTTTGCCATTGGCGTTGGTGCTCCTGAGAAGTGCCTGGGATCCATGGCTAGGATGGCACTTGAGTGAGTTATTGTCAATCTATCTGATGCGGAAGGCAGCGACCAGGATGCAGAATGGGAAGTGGTTGTGGCAGAAGAGTTTAGAGTTTGGAGTTTAGAGTTTAGGGGCTCCCAGCTTCCGGCTTCCAGCTTCCAGCTTCCAGCTTCCGGCTTCCGGCTTCCAGCTTCCGGCTTCCAGCTGAGGGATTTGGGCTCTTTGTGGGTCTTCAAGCATCAAAAGGCGAATCGGGTTAGTCTTCCCCAGTAGCTTTGACGCGCGCGGGCCCGGTTTTCTGAATTTCGCAGTTCTGATCTTCGTCGTTTTCACCCACGCAGATTTCGACATTGGCAGAGGGGCATGGCGGACGGAAGCGGACAGCAGGCGCAAAATTTCGGGGTGAATCCCTGGCTCATAGCGGTTTCCGTGATGCTGGCTACCTTTATGGAGGTGCTGGACACGGCGATCGCATCGGTGGCGCTGCCGTATATTGCGGGGTCGCTTTCTGCGTCGAACGACGAAGCGACGTGGGTGCTGACCAGCTACCTGGTGGCGAACGCGGTGATTCTGCCGGCGAGCAACTGGTTCTCGCTGAAGTTCGGACGGAAGCGGTTCCTGCTGACGTGCGTGATTATCTTCACGACCGCTTCATTTTTCTGCGGGGCTGCGCCGACGCTGGGGTTTATGCTGCTCGCGCGCATAATCCAGGGCGCAGGGGGTGGCGCGCTGCAGCCGCTGTCGCAGTCGATTTTGCTGGAGAGCTTTCCGCCGGAGAAGCGCGGCGCGGCGATGGCGCTGTTCGCGTTCGGGGTGGTGGTGGCGCCGGTGCTGGGGCCGACGCTGGGTGGTTGGCTGACGGATACGTACAGCTGGCGGTATGCGTTCTATATCAATATTCCGGTAGGAGCGCTGGCGGTCTTCATGATCGGGCGTTACGTGAAGGACCCGGAGTACATAACGAAGGGGCACGCGAGCAAGTTCGACGGGCTGGGATTTGGGCTGCTGGCGGTTTGGACGGGATGCCTGCAGGTGATTCTGGACAAGGGGCAGGAGGACGACTGGTTTGGAGCGACGTGGATCCGGTGGGCGGCGTTTTTCCTGATTGTGTCGTTCACGTGGTTTGTGGCGCATTCGTGGCGGAGCAAGACGCCGCTGGTGAATCTGAAGACGCTGAAGGACTGGAATTTTGGGATCGGGTGCGCGATGATCGCGATGTTTGGGTTGTGTATCTACTCGATGATCACGGTGCTGCCGCTGTTTTACCAGGAGCTGCTGGGGTATACGGCGTTTACGGCGGGCCTGGTGGTGGGGCCGCGCGGGATCGGGTCGATCCTGGGGATGCCGGTGATCGGGTATCTGGGGAACAAGGTGGACCCGCGGTATCTGCTGACGTTTGG
>CAZSWI010000381.1:0-3496 GCA_964610635.1 uncultured Acidobacterium sp. | reverse complement strand
ATTTTTCGGAATGGCTCGCGGGTCGAACCTCGAGTTACAGACCCAGCTGGTAATCGCAAAGAGGCTGTGCGTGTGCGAGGGCGAGAAGGTGGATCAAACCGAGCAGTTGTCGTTCGAGGTCAGCAAAATGCTGGTCGCGCCGATGAGCAAGTTGGGCCGCACACAATAGCAGACCGAGTGGATGAGCCGCGGCCCGAGGAAAAGATACGGGCGGCGTGTTCCGTTCAACAGTGCCTCGGCGTGCGCCGCGTGAAACGTCAGGACCCCTGGGCTGGGATTTCGTTGAAGGTGAGGTTCTGGGCGGGGCTGCCGGTTTCCTGGCGCCACTGATCGAAGAGGCGGCCGTAGCTGAGGGTGAGGAGCGCGGCAGGGTCGATGCCGAGCTTGCGGCTGGTTTCGTCGATCCATGGGGAGGGGCCTTCGAGTTCGGCATAGATGCCGATGGGGGTTTCGTCGATGACGCAGTGGCCGGTGGAGTCGGAGAATTCGGTGCGCCATTTTTCGTAAATGAAGGCGGGCTGGAAGCCGAGCCGGGCGAAGATTTGTCCCATCGCTTCGCCGTCCTGAACGATGGTTTCTGTTTCTTCGCGCTCCTTGTGGCGGCTGGCGGGGTCGGTGTCTCGCGGGAGGCATTTGTGGGTGACGATCCAGCGGTCTCCGTAACTGCGGATACGGAGAATGGCCGTTTCTAAACGGAGGCGGCGATCGGGTGTGTCGTAGAGGACATTACGCTCGAAGGTGCGCGGGGTTTCCTCGTGAAAGCCGGCGTCTTCGAGGCGGAGGGTGAGCGCGGCGGGATCGGGGACGCGGAATTTGACTTCGACTTCGAGGGGCATGAGTGCAGGGTACAGGGTACAGGGGACAGGGAACAGGCCTTAGCCGGTAGCCTGTGCCCGGCAGCTATGGAGGGAGTTTAGAGTTTGGAGTTTAGAGATTCGAGCCGGGCGGAGCGGTGACGGCTTTTCGGCAGTTAGCATGGGAAACGATGGAGACGCTGAGGCTCACGATTGATGCAGGGGATGAGGGGGGTGAGGGGTCGCGCGCGGCGATTGCGCGGGCGGCGGAGATTTTGCGGAGTGGCGGGACGGTCGCGTTTCCTACAGAAACGGTCTACGGGCTGGGGGCGAACGCGCTTGATGCCGAAGCGGTGAAGAAGATTTTTGTGGCCAAGGAGCGGCCTTCGTGGGATCCGCTGATTGTGCATATCGGGGAACGGACGATGCTGGGAACGGTGGCGTCGGAGGTGAGCCAGGATGCTAATCGGCTGATGGAAGCGTTCTGGCCTGGACCGTTGACGTTGTTGCTGCCGAGGCATCCGAGGGTTCCGGAGAATGTGACTGCGGGGCTGGAGCGGGTGGGTGTGCGGATGCCGGCTCATCCGGTGGCGCACGCCTTGCTGCAGGCAGCGGGTTTGCCGGTGGCGGCGCCGAGCGCGAACCGGTTTGGGCGGATCAGTCCGACGAATGCCTGGCATGTGGCTGAGGATCTGGAGGGGCGGATCGACGCGATCCTGGACGGTGGGGAGACGACGCACGGCGTGGAGTCGACGGTAGTGGATGTGCGCGGGGATGGGTGCGTGATTTATCGGCCGGGGACGATCACGCTGGAGCAGCTGCGCTCGGTGTGCAAGGGAGAAGTGACATTTCGGGAGGAACTGGAGGAGAGTGAGCTGGCGAAAGCGGCTCCGGCGCCGGGGATGGGTATGCGGCATTATGCGCCGCGAGCGCGGCTGGTATTGGTGGAGGGTGTGGGGCGGGGGGGTGTTGAACTGGCGATGATGGAGGAGGTGAATCGTCTGGAGGAGGCCGGCGAGGTGGTGGGGGCGATGGCGACGGAGGGTTTTATGGCAGCGCTGATGTTAATGCGGAAGAAGCCGTTCGACCGGCGGGGTTTCACGATGGGGTACAACACGGTGCATGTTTACCACTGGGGAGCGTGGGAGAAGCCGGAGGAACTGGCCCGGAAGCTGTATGCGGGACTGCGGTGGCTGGATGCGGCGGGGGTGACGGTAATTGTGTGTCCGCTGCCGGAGCCGGTGGGGATTGGGGTGGCTGTGCGGGATCGGTTGATGCGGGCGAGCGATCGGTAATCTGTTGTCAGGTGGCTTCGTCTGACCCCACATCTGACAACGACGGGCAGGCAGGGGGCACCCGCTTTTGAAAGGGATGTTCATTCCTTAAAACCGGGTCTGGTTTTCGCCTGCTTTGTAGAGGTACTTAATGCTCGATTTGTAGATGAGGGCGCGAGCGACTACTTCGCTCTGGCGGGCGTTGCGGAAGGGCGATGACGATGTACAGCGGACTTTGATCGCGCCCCGGTCGTACCACTCGATGCATCCTTCGATTTTTTCTCCGTCTTCGAGGACGAAGACCATCGGTGTCTGGGCCTGGACCTGCTTCTGAAAGTAGAAGGATTCAGCGTGGGAGCTTTCATGGGTGGGGGCTGCATGGGCGCTGGTTGACTGGACGATGAGCGTGGGTTCGTCGTGGCGCTGGAAGCGGCGGTCGCGACGCGCGCTGTCAGGCAGGGTAGGACGGATTAGTTTGCGCGGCCCGATAACATCGAGGTCGTGAGTATTATTGGGTGGCGCGGGTGCTGGCACAGGGGCCGGCACGGCAACGGGACCGGCAACCACGGGACCCAGCGCCAAAGCGGCACGCTGGGCAGGGGACTTGGCACTTTGCGGACGCAACGTCCGCACAGCTGAGGCAGGCAACTGGGACATAGGACCCACAATCCTTCACGGACAAGATTGCCTATGTGATGCAGGGAAAGCGGGCTGCGTCGCATGGGCGGGAACACAAATGGGGATGTGTTGCGAGAATAGTAGCCCCGAAGGGTTGTGGGAATCCAGAAGGGCAGGGTACAGGGTGCAGGGTACAGGGAACAGGGAACAGGGAACAGGGTGCAGGGAACAGGGTACAGAAGAGCGATCAGCGTACAGCGGTCAGGGTTCAGGGGGGGCGGCGGCAAGCGGAGAGTGTTCGGGAACGCGCTCGGCTCAGAGGGATTCCGGTCCGGCTGGAATTTCGACGTCCGGCGTTGCCTGCTGCGGAATCTGGCTGCTGGTCGCAACACAGGATCGCTTTTTCCAGGCGCGATCGGGACTCGACCATCCAATTCCTTAAGGCAATGGTTTTATCGTCGTGCAGGAACCTTTCGCCTAATTTCATCTGTTCGTCCAAGATGCTGAGAGCCTCCTTATGCCGGTGTTTGAACGAGAGGTCCCGAATTTCATACAGATGGGCTCTGATGCAGAACATAAACAGCAGTCGTTCCCGCCGGCGTGGACGAAAAATGATGTCGTAGAGTCGTCCCCCGTCCGAGCGTCCGACCAGACTGTCACGAGGAACCAGGTTGAAAAGCGTGATCCCGACTGATCCGACCACAAAAAAACCGCAGATCCCCCCGAGCGCGCCCCGAATGAAGGCCAGCGGCAAGACAATCGATGCGGCCAGCAAATTCGCAAGTGGACCGCCAAGAATATAGAACGAAT
>CAZSWI010000380.1:0-3583 GCA_964610635.1 uncultured Acidobacterium sp. | reverse complement strand
GCTCGGCGGCCACCACGTCTTCCTCGCCGCGATCGTCGGCATGAATCCTCGCAAAGACGGGCTCGATTGCCTCGCGGACGCTCAGCACATGGAGGATGTTCTTCTTGACTCCATCCTGATAGAGCGTCGGGTACATCTCCATGAGCTTTTCAAAGGTGTTTTCCGGGGGCGCGCCAGACAGCGTCGCCAGTTCCTGATAACGGGGCCGGAACTCCTCTACAATGTCCCTCCTCGATTTGCTCTCGATTGTGGCGATCAAGTACGACGTCAGGCATTCGCTCCCGGCGCGTTCATCGGTTTTCATCGAGTCCTGAAACTTCTGCCAGGAAGCGCGCGCGAGTTCCAATTCCAGGTCGGGATCGAAGGGGGTGAGATAGACCAGTTCCTCGAGCTCCGCAACCGAGCGCACGGGGCGAGGCTGCGATATCTCGCGCGCGGGACGGAAATGCCAGAACCAGAGTGCCGCCCCAGCCGCGCTCGCGATCAGGACCCAGGCCGCAACGATTGCAAAACGCTTACCCACGGTATTCACCTCTTACCTGCGAGGCTCAGCCCCGCGCATTGGCGGTCTCGGAGTTGCTTGAACCCAGATCCGATGCCTTCAACGTGGCACTTCCCTGCTGAAGCTGCCGGATCCGCGCACGGATTGCGGTGCATCGCCCCTCCAAAAGCCGCGTTAATTGGCTCCTTCGACACCGGCCCGGTTGAGAAGCTCTTCGATTTCGATGGGAATCGACTGTCCCGCCGCACGCATGGTTGCGATCACCTCCGAGCACTGTTTCCGGGGCTCACCGGCAGCCAGCTCCTGGCCGGCCTTGCGCAGCGCGAGCGCGTACTGCGCGTAGGCCTCAGCCTCGACGGCCGCCGCCGATGCATTGGTTTTGTCCAAGGCAACCAGGCGCCCGGCGCGTTGCGCGGCATCCAGGTAGTAGGTGCGTGCGGAGGCCAGCGAGCCACTCGCGGTCATCACCCGTGCCTGAAGGATGCGCCCCCGGGCAAGCTGTAGCTCCGCCACCGCGTCCTTGGGGTCGGTGCGCAGTGTTTCCTGTAGCAGCGCGCTGGCGTCATCCACATCGCTCGACGCCTGCCGGGTCAATCCTGAGGCGAGCAGGGTCTCGGCCATCTCAAAAAAGCCGGCGGAACTCACCACGGCCGCAGGCTCGATGCCCGCGTCGGACTTGTTGATCGTCTGCAGCACCTCTCCGCCGGTGCGGGCGTTCTCGATGGCCCCGTTCAGGTTGCCGCGAATACGCTCGAAGCGGGCGGCCTCAAAACGAGCCGCAGCCAGTGCCCGAAGATAGGTCAGGTCTCGGGGATGGCTCTGAACGAGCGCCGCATGCTGGGCCTCGCTGATACGAAATTCGTCCTGCGCCGTCTCAGTGTGTCCGAGCGCTGCGCTTGCCCGCGCGGCGATCAGATGCAGGCTCGCCGTCGCGTACCGGCCCGGCTCGTAGTTGGGAATGGACTCGCTCACCTTGTCCATCGACTGGAGGGCTTGTGAAACGAGCCGCGCCGCGGCCTCCGGCTTCCCCTGGCCGAGGTACACCCGGGCGAGGTCGCCAAGGTCGTTGGCGAGGTCGATTGCGTAAGGCGCATTCGCGCTGTCGTGCGCGACCAGCATCTGATCCACGGAGACTGCTTTTTTGAGACTCTCCTCCGCCTCGCCCAGTTCGCCCATTTCCAGCTTCACGGCACCCAGCTTGGCGAAGGATACGGCCACGTCACGTGCCAGGCCATCGTCGGCGCGGTCTTTCGGCTCCAGTTCTTCCAACTGCGCCCCGATCCCATCAAGAAGCCACTCTTTGAGCGACAGAGTGCCGGGCAGCGATTCCACCTTGTCGTTGATCTCCCACAGCAATCCGCTCAACTCCCGGCGCAGGGTGCCGGTTCTCTCCTCAGCAAGATGGCGCTGTTCCACGGCCACGCGGCGCTGCCACCAGGCAACGCCAGCCAGCGCGGCGAAGAGCACCACCAATGTGGAAGCCAGCATGAGCCAGCGCTGCATCCGCGCCATTCGCATGTGGGCATCGCGCTGCTTCAGGGCGTCGAAGCTGACCCCCAACATGCCTGCAAGCAGCTTGAGCATCGCGTTGATCTTGCCGTCAAAGTCCCGTCGCGCGTCGGCGGCCACCGGCTCGGGTGAGCGCATTACCGGGGGGAAACACTCGCCAACCTGCCGGTTACGCGGCTCGCTCTCGGCGATGACGGCCAGCACATGCTTCCGATCCCTCAGTCTTTTGAAGGTCTCGATCTCCTTGTTCACCCACTGGGAGTGCGCGGCATTCTGCGAGCAGACCACGATCAGATACCGCGAGGAGCGCAGCGCGTTCTCGATCTCGGCACCCAGGTCTGCCGAAGCCGGCAGCTCCCACCGGTCGTAAAACAGGGGCTTGAAGCGCCGGGGCGCAGGCGCGCCCGAGGGCGTGGGATGGCTGATGAATTGAACCGGAACCCCGTACGACTCAATGGAGCGATGGAGCCACCGGGCGAACTCCTTGTCCTTGCTGCTGTAGCTGATGAACGCCCAGTAGCGGAAGCTCTCTTGCGCGGAATCCGTCATCCGATCTCCCTCGAGCCGCCGGCCCTTGCGCGCGCCGGCAGCCGTTTAATCCACTTCGATCACTACGCCTCACCTGGGTTCAACACGCCGCGGCTCCGTGGTTGACTTCAAGGTCCACACCGGAATCTCCTCACCTGTCGGACCTCCGAGCCGAACCCGCGACCGGACTTGTCTGCCGACAGGCCATCGCTACTGGCCGGCCCGGTGACGGGCAATATCCTGTTCGAGACGTTCGTTCAGGTGCCGGCCTTCAATGTCGTCGAGCGAAGAGCCGCAGATGAAGTCCACCGAGCGGTCGGAGTACGGAATGGTGGTCTCGAAGGCGCTCTTGGTCTGATCGATGAATCTGTATCCGAGGTCGATATCATCGGTATCGACGGTTTCCTCCGCGCCAACCCGCCAGGTCCTCAACTTGGCTGTGATCGAGCTATCTGACGCGTTCCAAGTGCCATCCCAGACGCGCACCGGCGGGCGCTCCACCATGCTGTCAATCGAGCGGAAGGTTCCGTCTGCGTGAAAGTCGAAGGTGCGGAACAGAAACAGCCCCGTGGGCATCTGCGAACTCGTGCAAACCCAGTGACCAACCAGGCCGGTCTGACTGCGGGCCTGTGTCGCGGCATCCTGGACGGCAGGCGCGGGGTGCGGCTTGCACGCCACGAGGACCGGAAGCAGCCCGAAAGCAAGAAAAACGAAAGGAGGTTTCATCGTGCTGAATCGCTCCATCTTTGAATCCGGGACATTCTAGCACCGGCCAAGGGAAGCGGCACGGTGCCCGGTGGAATGCCGCGCCGCACTTGTGCCAAGTTGTGTCACGTGAGCGGCGCCAGGTTGGAGCAAATCCAGTTTCTCCTTGGCTACGCTTCTCCTGACCATAGAGCGATGCCTTGGGTGCAAAGAAAGCTAGGAGGAACCCGTGAATGGCCGATTCGGGGCCTTGTTCGACTGTAAACAGTTCGATTCGATCCAAGGAGTGCTGGCGACAGTTGACGGTTCCCGCTGAGGAAAATGCTTCCATACTGTCCG
>CAZSWI010000379.1:0-3585 GCA_964610635.1 uncultured Acidobacterium sp. | reverse complement strand
GGGCTTCGGACATGAGGGCGAATCCGCCGCCGGAGGTAGCGCACATGGCGCGGACGCCTGCCTGGGCTGCGCCGATGGTCATGTTGACGACGCCAATTTCGTCTTCCACCTGGCGGACCATGATGCCTGCCTTGCGGCCATTGGCGGCGAACCAGTGGAGGACGCCGGTGGAGGGGCTCATGGGATAGGCGCAGTAGAATTTGACGCCGGCGGCGGCTCCGCCCATGGCGAGCGCGGTATTGCCGCTGACGACGGCGTACTTGTTGTCTGTCATGGGGAGGGGCGTGGCGAAGGGCTTGAAATTCCGGGTGGCGTAGTCGTATCCGGCGCGGGCTACGGCGATGTTTTCTTCGGCGACGGAGGCGGCTTTTTTGCCGAATTGTTCGGTGATGACGCTTTCCAGTGAATTGAAGCCGATGCCCATCATGCTGAGGGCTGCGCCGATGGCCAGGGTGTTCTGCGCGACCTTGTTGCGGGTGATGTCGGCGAGGGTGGAGACGGGGAGGGGGCAGAGCTGGACGCCTTCAGCAGCCTGGCCGGGCTTCAGGGCGTCGGCGTTGTAGATGCAGGCGCCGCCGGAGCCGAGGAGGCGGAGGTGGCGATCCATCGTGTCCTGGTTGAGCGGGATGAGCAGTTCGAGGGTGTCGCCCATATTGGTGACGGGCTCGGGGCCGGTGCGGATCATGAGAAACGTATGGCCGCCGCGGATGATGGACTGGTAGGCGTTGTAGGCGTTCAGGTGCAGGCCGCGGCGGCTGAAGATCCTGGCAAAGATGTCACCGGGGGTGGCGACACCCTGGCCTGCGGCGCCTCCGATGCCGATGGTAAACGTTTGACTCATATCCACTCCCGCAGAAAACCCTGGTTAGGGATGGTTCTCGATCGCATTTTGCAAACATTCGGACGTGTTTGGAACCACTTTAGAGTTGCGAACCAGAATACAACAGCGAGAGGACGATTCGACAGGGGCCGCATTGTGGCCATGATCAGGACCACAACGCGTGGAGCAGGAATTCGCGATTGCCTTCGGCGCCTGTGATGGGGGAATCGATAACTTCGATGCCAGTACCGCGGAGTTCCTGAACGCAGGCGCGGACGCGATCGATGGCGAGTTGGTGGGCTGCGGGATCGCGCACGATGCCGCCTTTGCCGACGTGCTCGCGGCCAGCTTCAAACTGAGGTTTGATGAGGACGACGGCTTCAGGAGCGGCCGAGGGCTCCGAACCACTGCAAACAGCCTGGAGCAGGGGCGGGAGAAGGAGGGTTGCGGAGATGAAGGAGACATCGACGGCAATGAACGAAATGCCGGTTGGGAGATCGTCGGGGTTCAGGTGGCGCGCATTGGTGCGCTCCATCAACGTGACGCGAGGGTCGTCACGGAGGGATTGGGCGATCTGGCCGTAGCCGGTGTCGATGGCGAGGATGCGGGCGGCGCCGTGCTGGAGCATGCAGTCGGAGAAGCCGCCGGTGGAGGCCCCGACATCGAGGCAGAAGCGGTCGCGGAGGTCGATGGTCCAATGAGCGAGAGCGGCTTCGAGCTTGAGGCCGCCGCGGCTGACGTAGCGGAGGCCGCCGCCGAGGAGCCGGATGTGGGCGTCATCGAGGATAGAGGCGCCGGGTTTATCGAGCTTCTGCTCGTTAACGAGGACGCGGCCGGCGA
Source organism: uncultured Acidobacterium sp. (assembly GCA_964610635.1). GTDB lineage: Bacteria > Acidobacteriota > Terriglobia > Terriglobales > Acidobacteriaceae > Palsa-343. The sequence continues at coordinate 1,925 of CAZSWI010000379.1, read as the reverse complement.
GGATGAGGGCCTGGGCTCGCTCGCGGGTGGGGGCGAGATGGCGCTCCACTAATAATTTGTCGAGGCGAATTTTCACGGGGTGATTCTTATCGGCTTTCGCCGGGAGAAAACATGGCATCCTAAATGGGTTGCGGGCCTGTCAATAACCAGCATAAGAGCATGCGAGAGCGGTTAGCGACCGTCGGCGGCTAAGGCCGAACTCGTTCAGGTGTTAGCACGGGACGGCTGAAGCAGTGTCCTTTCAAACCGGAGATTCTTCCGCAGGAGCATGAGGTCCGATGACGAACGATACTGCACAGACGAGGCATGTGCATCCGCTGAACTGGCTGGGCTGGTTGATGGCGGCAGTGCTTCTCGCCGTGGCGGCCGGGCTGGCGCACAAGGTGGCCACGGCGCGGGGCGAGCTAAACACTTCTGAGGGAGGCGCAGCTCAGATGCGGGTGCAGCTGGATCGGGCCAACCGGATTGTCGCAGTGCTGAGTTCGGCGCAGTCGGCGCATGTGGTGCTGACGGAGACGCGGCAGGCGATTCATCCGGTGGGGCAGGTGAGCTGGCTGGCCAGCAAGGGCGCTCTGGTGTTTGTCGCTGGTGGACTGCGGCCGCTGCCGGCGGACAAGGCATATGAGCTGTGGCTGATTCCGGCGCAAGGGAAAGCGCCGATTCCGGCGGGGCTGTTTCGTCCTGACGCGGACCACGGCGCGACGGTGGTGCTGCCGCCGTTGCCGGCCGAGACGCAGGCAAAAAGTTTTGAGGTAACGGTGGAGCCGGGGGATGGGTCGGAGACGCCGTCGCTGCCTATTGTGATCGAGGGTCAGTGACGATAACGAATTCAACGGCCTTTCGCGGCTCCGCGATACACTGTTTCGGTTTGCAGACACGGATCGACAGGTCAGAAGTGCAGGTTCGATGAAGAACGCACAACCGCTTGTTACGCTCGCAGTGGATATCGGTGGCACGGGGTTGAAGATGCTGTGCCTGAACCATGACGGCAAGCCGCTCACCGAGCGGCTGCGCGTTCCCACGCCGGATCCACCGACACCTGCGCGGCTGCTGGCGGCGCTTGAACAACTGCGGGCGCAGATGCTCCCGTTCGATCGGGTGAGCGTCGGGTACCCGGGAGTGATCAAGAAAGGCATCGTTTTCACGGCGGCGAATCTGCATCCGCGCTGGATCGGGTTTCCGTTGCAGACGGAGCTGGAAAAACGCTGGAAGAAGCCGGTGCGTGTGGCGAACGACGCCGCAGTGCAGGGTTTCGGGGCGATTCAGGGTCGTGGCGTGGAGATGATCATCACGTTGGGCACGGGAATGGGTACAGCGCTGTTCAGCGATGGGCGGTTGTGTCCGGGTCTCGAGTTGGGGCATCATCCGTGGCTGAAGAAGACGTATGAGGATTACCTCGGCCGGCGCGGGCTGAAGAAATACGGCGTGAAGAAATGGAACAGGCTGCTGCGCAAAGCGATCGCACAGACCGCCGCGACGTTTAACTGGGATCATCTTTATTTGGGCGGCGGCAACACGAAGCTGGTGACTCTGAAGACGCGTCCGAATGTCAGCATCGTTTCGAATCTGGACGGGCTGCTGGGCGGCGTGGCGCTTTGGCGGGATGAGGGTTCGACTGTAGCCAGTAGTTAGTTGCCAGTTGCCAGTTGCCAGTTGCCAGTTGCCAGTTGCCAGTTGCCAGTTGCCAGTGAGTTTGGACGCAGTTAGTGCGCGGCCAGGTGCTCGGCGTGCAGCTTTTGTAGCGGGTTCACTGTGATGCGGCGGCTTTGGAGCGCGGCGATGCCTTCAGCGGCGGCGCGGGCAGCGGCCAGCGTGGTGATGGTGGGGATGCGGGCGAGCACAGCGGCGCGGCGGATGGCCTTCTCATCGAAGTAGGGATCCTGGCCGCGCGGGGTGTTGATGATGAGCTGGATGCGTTCGCCTTT
>CAZSWI010000378.1:0-3595 GCA_964610635.1 uncultured Acidobacterium sp. | reverse complement strand
CTCGATAAGGTCAGGAAGGAACTGCTGGAACTGGTGGCAACCGCGGCTCAAGCGCAACGATGATTGCGCGAGCCGGCCTCGTCTTGAAACGGCTCACCACCGGGAAAACCGAGTTAGTACTGCTCGCCGCCACGAAACATGGTTTCTTCCTTTCTGATGCAATCTCTCACTCAAGTATAGTCGCCTGGTTCTGCCGATTCAAACGATTTGGAAAGAACGAAGCGGCCAACGTGCATCCGCTCCTGTCTTTGGATTATCGGCCTCGAACCTGATGACCATCACCCTGTCGATGCGGCATGGGCGAAGAAGTTGCGACGGAGCGATTCCGCTCGCTGGCGCCGGCGCGCACCTGGTATTGGCTACACTGTCCAGGTGTTCTTCTATTCGGACGGATCGAGGCTGTTCTACGCCACGCTGGGTGCGGGACCACCGGTTGTGTTGCTGCATCCGACGCCGGTGGATCATCGGTTCTGGCTGCCCGTGGCGGAGATTCTGGCCGGGAAATATCGGGTGATTCTCCCGGACCTGCGGGGGCACGGGCAGTCTGAGCTTGGGCAGTCTGAGTCAGGGCAAGGCCCGATCACGGTCGAAAAGCTGGCCGCCGATGCCGGGCGGCTGCTCGATCATCTGGAGCTGCGCAAAGCCCTGTTCGCGGGCTGCTCGATCGGCGGGTACACCCTGTTCGAGATTTGGCGGACCATGGCGCCGCGCGTCGAGGCGCTGGCGTTCTGTTGCTCGAAGCCTCAGGCCGACACGGACGCCGCGCGGGCGAAACGCGAGGAGACCATCGTGAAGGTGCGGGAGCGGGGGACAGCGGAGTTCATCGAACGGAATCTGGAGACCCTGATCGGCGCGTCCGCGCGGCGGCGCTGGCCCGAGAAGGTTGCCGAGGTCCGCGAGATGATGCAGGCGGTTCCGCTGGAGACCGTTGTCGCCGTGCAGCAGGGATTGGCGGCCAGGCCAGACTCTGTAGTAACCGCGCGAACCATGCGCGTGCCTTCCTGCGTGATTGCCGCCGGCCAGGATGAGGCCAGCACCCCCGCGGATATGAAGATGTTGGCCGAACAGATTCGCAACGCCGGCTACGGAGCGGAATACAATGAGATATCCGATGCCGGGCACTTCGCCCCCTTCGAGCAACCGGAGCTGGTTGCCCGCATTCTGGGCCGATTCTTCGATTCCGTGATATAAAAACCGCGGCTGTAAGCTGAACGAGCCGCAACTTAAATGCGCATTTCCGTGTCCCAATAGGCTGAGAAGGCCCCCGAGTTCCCCGAGGGGCCGCTCCGAAATTAAACAGTCCGGGAAAGGGCTGAGAGGAAACCCCCATGAACGATCTTTTTGAGTTTCGACCCACGGCCGGCGGCGTTCGCAACTGGACGCGCCGCCTCGCTGCAACCTCCCTCGAAGTGATGCGGCGCGGCATTGCCCTGGTACTGGTAGGGCTCATGCTCCCCATGGGCATCGCCCAGGTTTCCGCGTTCGCCCAGGAAGCGCCGCCCCCGCCGCCGGACCAGCAGGGCGCCCCCGACCAGGGTCCGCCGCCCGATCAAGGCCCGCCCCCGCAGCAGTGGAACACCCTGAGCCCCGACCAGCTAAATCAGTTGGTGGCCCCAATCGCTCTCTATCCGGATTCGCTCGTAGCCCAGGTGCTGGCAGCGGCAACCTATCCGACCCAGGTGGTCGAAGCGGATCGCTTTGTGCAGTCCCAGGCCGGTGCCCCGCCCGATCAGATCGCTCAGATGGTCAACGGTCAGCAGTGGGATCCCAGCGTGAAGGCCCTGGCGGCGTTTCCCTCCGTGCTCGCGAACATGGATAAGAATCTCGAATGGACCACGCAGCTCGGCAACGCCTACTACAACCAGCCTCAGGACGTAATGAACGCGGTGCAGTCGTTGCGGCAGCAGGCGTATGCGGCGGGTCATCTGCAGCCGACTCCGCAGCTGGCTGTCACCTATGCGCCGGGTGACATCGTGATCGCTCCGGCAAACCCGGCGGTCGTCTATGTGCCATACTACGATCCCTGGGCGTACTGGGGTTTCCGGCCATACTACGCGTGGTATGCCCCCCCGCCGCCTATTGGATGGAGAGTAGGACTCGGGTTCGGCTTCGGCGTGGGCGTTGCCGTCGGCGTCTGGGGCGGCTTTGGTTGGGGCTGGGGACACTGGGGCATGGGTTGGGGCCCGCATCCTTATGTCGGCTACAACCATGTAACGTACATCTCGCGCAGCGTAACGGTGGTGAACCATGGGTACTATGGCCACTTCGATCGTGCACCCGGCGCGCGTGACTTTAACGCGCACGCAGCCGTGCAGGTCCGCAATGTCGACTACAACCATGTCACCGAGATCAACAACAATCGGACAGTTATCAATAACCGCACCACGGTGAATAACAATAACAATTTCAATCGGAACACGGTCAACAACAATAACAATCGGACGACCAATAACTACAATCGCCCCTCGACACCGGCCAACAACAACTACAACCGGCCGGCTGGGAACAACAATTACAATCGGCCGTCGACACCGGCGAACAATAACTACAATCGGCCCGCGACACCCGCGAACAATAACTACAATCGTCCGTCAACACCGGCAAACAACAACTACAATCGGCCCGCGCAGAACCCGAGCCGGCCAGCTGCGAACACCAGCAGGCCGGAGAGCCGGCCTTCGGGCAATGATCGTCCGAAGAGCGAGAGCAGGCCGCCGAAGAGCGAAAAACCCCACGAACACGGCGGCCGCTAACAGCTGGCTTCTCGATGTCAAAGAGGGATGGCGAAAAGCCATCCCTCTTTCGTTTTGCGCGGGAAGTTCCAATTGGCGAGGGCTATCGGACGCAGACCGGTCGTCATTTCTATGTGGTAAAACGGTTTGTTGCCTCGCGGAGGGGCTTGCTGTGGGAACAAACCAGACTCGCAATCACGATCGCCGCGCATTTCTGAAGGGAACAACTGCCGCCGCCGCTGCCGTGTTGACCGGAGCTGCGCTGCCACGCGGAGCGATGGCGGGGACCATGCCCCCGCTTCCCAATAATCCGAGAACGCAGGATGCCATGCCGACGCGCAACCTCGGCAAGACGGGCTATAAGGTCGGAGTTTTCTCGCTGGGCGGACAGGCGGCGCTTGAAAAGCCCAATAACGCCGATACGGCTGTGCCGATCGTCAACCGCGCACTCGATCTGGGCGTGAATTACATCGACACCTCGTCAATCTATGGCGGCCCCATGCGGTGGAGCGAGCAATACGTCGGCGAAGTAATGAAGACGCGCCGCAACGAGGCATTCCTCGCGACCAAGACGAAGGAGCGAACGCGCGAAGGGTCGATGCGAATGATCGACAAGTCGCTGGAGTTGTTGCACACGGATCATGTGGACCTGTGGCAGCTGCACGACATCGGCACGATGAAAGATATCGACGCCATCTTTGCGCCGGGCGGTGCCATGGAAGCGCTGGTCGAGATGCAGCAGCAGAAGGTGGTGCGGTATCTGGGCATCACCGGGCACTACCGGCCGGATGCGCTGTTGGAGGCGATGCACCGGCACGATTTCGACTGCATTCTGATGGCGCTGAACGCGGCCGATCCGCATC
>CAZSWI010000377.1:0-3620 GCA_964610635.1 uncultured Acidobacterium sp. | reverse complement strand
CGCTTTTCGCTGAACGTGTCTCGCTAGACGCTCTTCGCTAACCGCTTCTCGCTACACGCTTTTCGCTAAACGCTTTTAGCTAACCGCTTTTTGCTAAATGCTTTTTGCTGAACGTCTCTCACTGGACGCAGTCCCTATTGCCTACTCCCTGCCTACTCCCTGAATTCCTCCAGCATCGCCTCCATCTCCCCCAGCGCATGCTTGTTCCCCGTCCTCCGGGCCGCCTCTATCCCCTCCACCAGCCGCTCCTTCGCTTCATCCAGGCGCTTCGCCTTAACCAACGTCTGCGCAGCCATAAAATATCCCGCTGTGTAATCCGGATGATCGGCCAGCAGCCGCCCAAACTCCTCCAATGCTGGCTCCGTTTCGCCCCTCGCCGCCAGTTCCATGGCCAGCCCGTACCGGGCAAACGCATTTCCCGGATCCTGGCTCAGAATCTCCCGCAACCCCGCTGCCTTATCCACGTCTCTCCTCGCAATACCCGCTGTGCAGAAAGCGAAACCGAAGTCCAATTCAATCACATCGCCCCCAATCGAGACCAATGGTTATAGCCAGCTTATCCGTACCGATAACACAGTGTTATGACAAAAGCTAGTTTTCCACTACTTCTTAATTTAACATAAATTATAACTTACGAGTACTCTCTGCGTATCTTCGAGAAATCGCGCTCTCCCGCGCGAGAGCGGCGATTTGTCGTAATAACTCAATCTCTGGAGGATTCGATGAAGACTCGTTACTCGACGATCCTATGCAGGATCGGAGTTGTATATTTCATAGCCTTGCTCGTATTAGCGCTTACCCCGTTCGCACGAGCACAGAGCGGCGAAGGTTCGACCTCAGTGTCAGGTGGAGGGACGCTATCATGGGATTGGACAGTGTATGACGACTACGGCCGATGTGGCCCTGACGGCGAATACTTTTTCGACCTCACGGAGTTCAGTTCTTTCAGCTACGTGCTGGATGGGACGACTTATCCGCTGAGCGGAACCGCCGCTTACCTAACAACTCAATGGCCTAACGACTGCCCCAGTGGGCCGGAGGGCAATTCGTGGAGCGTAGATGGCTGTACACTCAGTTTTACCCCCGAGAGCGGCGGATCCGGCACCGCAAGTTTGAACTGCGGCGGAGGCGTCTCCTACAGCAAGGCCGGGGAAACACAGGGTGCCGCAGCTGTCGCCGGGGCTGCCCCCGCAATTGGGGCTCGGGCTAGGGCTGCTGGCCCAAGTCCTGGCAACGACCGTGGTGGCCTTTACTTCGGTGCCTTCTTGTCTTGAGGAACGGCAGATCGAATGCACCAAATGGCACCCGGCCTCGCTGGCTTTTCGGCAAGATACCGGGTGCCATTGTCCGCTTACAGCGGCGAGGGCCTTTTCCGCGATTTTCGTTGCCGAAGGCCACAGTGCGGCGGTATCGTAAACTACGCTGGCGGGCTGATTCCGGGCTCCGCTGTCTTGCACAAGGAGCACTATGTTCCAACGGAAAGCGCTGGTTGCCCAAGCCTTCTCAATCCTGGCGTTGGTCGCCGCGCTCATTGCACCGCCGCTACGCTCCCAGAGCACGCCACAGCCGCCGACCTCCTCGCAGACACTCCAAGCCGCTCAGTCGGCGCAGTCTTCACCGACCACTGTCCCCCCGCCCGGGGCCGCTCCCGCATTCAGCGTCAATACCGACGAGGTCTCGTTGGACCTGTCCGTGCTTACCAAACGCGGCAAGCCGGTTCTTGACCTCAAGCCCTCCGACCTTGCCATAACCGACAACGGTTCGCCGGTCAAGTTGTCCGATCTGCACCTGGTCCAGGGGGCGAGTGAGTCTGAGCATCTGGTCACTATCGTCTTCGACCGCCTCGACCCAAGCCCCGCAAAGGCAGCCCGCGAAATGGCTGCGAAAATCATGAATGTGATCCCCGACAAGGGGTACAAATATGCGGTCCTGCAAATGGATGGGCGGCTACGGCTCATCCAGTCATGGACCGCGAGCCGCGATGTGTTGGATAGGGCCATTGCCGCCGCCACCACTCCTGCTGTGAACGCGAGCTCGCCTGCGGATTTGTCCCCCGCCGAGAAGCAACTGATCGCATCCGCCCAGGACCAATACCTCTCCGTAGACTTCGCCGATCGCGCCCGCTCAAAATTGCTGCTTACCGGTATGGAGGAGTGGCAACGCGTCATCGCGGACCAGCATACCTACCCATCGCTCTACGCCTTGCAGGCGTTGGCGAATGCGCAGCGACAAATCACCGGACGGAAACTGATAATTTACTTCGCGCAGGCCCTGTGGGCCGACAATAACGCTCGCGATACGGTGAAATCGGTGGTGGGGCAAGCCAATCGCGCCGGCGTGACGATCTGCGTTGTCGACACCGACTCCTTAAACGAGCAGGCTAGCGAGAAAATGAAGGTGGGCGCGGCCGTCAACTCGGGTCCCCAGGATCCGGGCACACTCGAAGGTTTAGCCATGCACGCGTCTGGCGCCGCTGCCAATGGATCCCCTTACATGTCGGGCGGAAAGGTGGTTTATATTCCAAACTCCAATTCCCAGCCCCCGGCGGGATCGACACCTGTGACCTGGGGAACGATCGAAAACATGGGCGATAACATGATCGACCTGGAATTCGACAGTCTTGATGACTCACGAAGCCCTCTGGGCAAACTGGCCTCCGACACCGGGGGCGTCTACTTCAAAGCCGGGGCAAGCCTAAAGACCCCATTGCGCCTGCTCCACGACGACCTCACCACCTACTACCAGGCCGCCTACGTTCCCGCCATCAAGGTTTACAACGGCCAGTTCCGCCCCATCGATATCAAACCCCTGCGCAAGGGCCTCGTCATCCGCTCCCGTTCCGGATACTTCGCTGTGCCTCCCGACAACGGCACCGGCATCCGCCCCTTCGAAGTCCCGCTGCTCTCGATCCTGGGCAGCCCGCAGCTACCCACCGACATCGGCTTCCGCATGGCCGTCCTCCACCTCGGCCAGCTGCCCGACGGCAACACCGGCGCGCTCACTGTCGAAGTGCCCGTCTCCCAGCTCCAGGTTCACGATGACGCCAACACCCACCTCTCATCCGTGCACGTGAGCATCGTTGCCCAGATCAAGAACGACAAGGGTGGCCTCCTGCAGCGCTTCAGCGAAGACATCCCCCTCCACGAAACACCCGACATGCTGCGCAGCGACGAGGGCCAGGTCATCACCATGCTGCGCCACTTCTCCGCCGACCCCGGCGAATACACCCTCGAAACCGCTGTCCTCGATCGCCTCGGCAACAAATCCGGCGCGCAACGCACTAAATTCACCATCGATCCCATCCCGCACGGCCCAGCCCTCGGCGACATCGCTCTCGTCCGCACCGTCGAGCCCATGCATGAGGAAACATCGACCTTCGAACCCATGCGCTACATGGATGGCCGCGTCATTCCCGACCTCAGCGCCGAGCTCCCGGAAAACACACGCAGCCTCTCTCTCTTCTTCATGGTGCATCCGCTCGCCGGCAGCACCAGCCAGCCGCAGCTCGAAATGCAGATCATCCGCAACGGCGAGCTGCTCGGTAAAATGCCCCTCGAATTACACAAGACCTCCACGACCGGTGCGGCCATTCCCTACCTCGGAACCATCCAGGGCCATAC
>CAZSWI010000376.1:0-3623 GCA_964610635.1 uncultured Acidobacterium sp. | reverse complement strand
ACTCGATCCTCGGTTCGACCCGAAAGTACTCCTCTTGCACCACAATGGACGCGGCTTCAACTCCTTGCGCAAACTGGAGAGCCCAACCTCACCGCCGGCGAAAACTCAAAACCCCAAACCCCCGAAACCCAGCGAAGGCCAGGTTCACCCCACAGCAAGAAGCTAACTCCCCAACCACCCGAACATCAACGCACTCGATCCTCGGTTCAACCCGAAAGTATCCCTCTTGCCCCATTTGGGAACGGTCTCAAACCCTGCCCTCTGGCTTTACAAAAAGAAACAGCGCTTCAGCCCCTCAGGAACAATCGCAAACCCGCAAAAAACCCGCCCCTCGCCTCGCTGAAATGCCACCTCATCCCCGCAGATTCATATACCCGCCATCCAGCGGATAATTCGCCCCCGTCACAAACCCAGCCTCGTCCGAACAAAGCCAAACCGCCAAACTCGCCACCTCCTCCGGCTCCGCCATCCGCCCCACTGGCTGTGCGCGTCCCAGCGTCTCCATCATCTCCGCCTCGCGCCCCGGATAATTCTTCGCCACAAACCCATCCACAAACGGCGTATGCACCCGCGCCGGAGAAATCGCATTGCAGCGAATCCTGGCCCCGAGATAATCCCGCGCCACCGAAAACGTCATCGCTAAAACCGCGCCCTTGCTCGTCGAATACGCAAACCGGTCCGGCAGCCCCGCCATACCCGCAATCGATGCCATGTTCAGGATCACGCCCCCGCCCCGCTCCTTCATGTGCCCCACCACCGCCCGCGTGCACAAATAAACGCCCCGCACATTGATCCGCATGATCCGGTCAAAATCCTCCTCGCTCGTGCTCTCGACCGTTCCCACATGCGCCACCCCCGCACAGTTCACCAGGATGTCCACCCGCCCCCGCACAAAGATCGCCTCAAACGTCTCCCGCACACGCTCCGCATCGGAAACATCGCAGCCAAACGCGCTCGCCGCACCGCCAATCCCCTCCGCCGCGGCCCGAGCACCCGCCTCATTTTGATCGACAATCGAAACCGCAGCCCCCTGTCGCGCAAACGCCGTCGCAATCGCCAGCCCAATCCCGCTCGCCCCGCCTGTAATAATTGCTGTTTTACCGATCAAACCACGCGCACCTTTCAATCCTTCATCAGTCATCGGGCGTCTCGCACCAAAGCTGTCATCTTAGTCTTGAAAATTGCAGCCCTCAACACGTAAAACGAAGACGCACGCCTCAACCCTACGCATGTACACCTTCGTATCTGAAATCCAAAGAAGAGGCCGCCTCTCTGACTGACCTTCGCATCACCGGCGTCCAGGTCATCGACCTCCGCTTCCCCACCTCCCGGGAAAGCATCGGCTCCGACGCTGTCAATAAGGATCCCGATTACTCCGCCGCCTACTGCATCCTCGAAACCAACTACAACCTCCGCGGCTTCGGCCTCACCTTCACATTGGGCCGCGGCACCGAGCTCTGCTGTGAAGCCCTCCGCTATCTCGCGCGCACCGTCCAGGGCCGCACCCTCAGCTCCATCACCGACGACTTCTGCGCCTTCAGCCGCGAACTCACCGGCGACACGCAGTTCCGCTGGCTCGGCCCCGAAAAAGGCGTCATCCACCTCGCCACCGCCGCCCTCATCAACGCCGTATGGGACCTCTACGCTCGCGCCGAAAACAAGCCACTCTGGCAGCTCCTCGCCGAGATGGATCCCGAGCGCATCGCCGGCGTCATCGATTTCCACTACATCAACGACGCCCTGACCCGCGAAGAAGCCGTCGCCCTCCTCAAAAACCGCCGCGCCGGCCATGACGCCCGCCTCCAACATCTCCGCGCCAACGGCATCCCCGCCTACACCACCTCCGCAGGCTGGATCGGCTTCAGCGACGAAAAAATCTCCCGCCTCTGCGATGAAGCTCTCGCCGCCGGCTGGACCCATTTCAAACTCAAAGTCGGCGGCGACCCAGCCGACGACCTACGCCGCGCCCGCCTCGTCCGCGAAAAAATCGGCCCCTCCAACAAGCTCATGATGGACGCCAACCAGAAGTGGGACGTCGAAGAAGCCATCCTCCGCACCCGCGAGCTCCAGCAATTCGACCCGTGGTGGATGGAAGAGCCCACCAGCCCCGACGATGTCCTCGGCCACGCCCGCATCCGCCGCGAAGTCCCCGGCGTCCGCATCGCCACCGGCGAGCATTGCCAGAATCGCATCCTGTTCAAGCAGTTCATGCAGGCCCACGCCATCGACGTCTGCCAGATCGACAGCTGCCGCCTCGCAGGCGTCAACGAGAACATCGCCGTCATCCTGCTCGCCGCGAAATTCGGCATCCCCGTCTGTCCCCACGCAGGCGGCGTCGGCCTCTGCGAATACGTCCAGCATTTGGCCGCTTTCGACTACCTCCGCGTTTCAGCCTCGCTCGAAAATCGCGTCGTCGAATTCGTCGACCACCTCCACGAACATTTCGTCGATCCGGTGCGCATCCGCCGCGGCCACTATCTCCTCCCCGAACAGCCCGGCTACAGCATCGAGATTTACCCCGAGACCCTGCGCGACTACAGTTATCCCGAAGGCCGCATCTGGAGAGACGCTCGATGAAACTCATCACCTTCCGCACCGCTGACACCGCCCCGCGCCCTGGTCTGCTCGTTGACGACTCGATCCTCGACCTCAGCCCGCTGGGCTTTGCCGACGCAATCTCCTTTATCCGCGCCTGCCCCGAGGCCCTTCACGATCCCGCGATCAGGGTCAACGCACCGCAGCTCCCCGTTGAGCAAGCCCACCTGCTCGCCCCCATCCCCGCACCGCCCCGCATCTTCTGTATCGGACTCAACTACCGCGACCACGCTGTCGAATCCAAAATGGAGATCCCCAAACTCCCCACCGTCTTTCCCAAACTCCCCGCCGCCGTCATCGGCCCCCGGGAACCCGTGCGCATCCCCTCCCTCACACAACAACCCGACTACGAGGTTGAATTCGCAATTGTCATCGGCCAACCCGGCCGCAACATCGCAAAAGAAAATTGGCTCGACCATGTCTTCGGCTACACCATCCTCAACGACATCAGCGCCCGCGATCTCCAGCTCGCCACATCCCAATGGACCATGGCCAAAAGCTTCGACACCTTCTGCCCTCTCGGCCCCGCCATCGTCACCGCCGATGAAATCCCCGACCCCCACAACCTCGACATTCGCCTCTCCATCGACGGCGAAGTGCTTCAACAATCCAACACCCGCGAGCTCATCTTCAAAGCTCCCGACCTCATCGCCTGGATCTCCTCCATCACCGCGCTCATGACCGGCGATATCATCAGTACCGGCACGCCCGCGGGCGTCGGCCTCGGCCGCACCCCGCAACGCTGGCTCCGCCCAGGAGAAACCATGACCGCCGCAATCGAAGGCCTCGGCCATCTCGTCAGCCCTGTCGTGGCAGGAGAATGATGACTGTCATGCTGAGCGAAGTTTGGCTCGCTCTGCGAGACAAACGCAGTCGAAGCACCTCCCGAGCGTCAGCAACCCCGGCGAGATCGCTCGGCGGGGTTCGCGAGGGCAGCCATCCCTCACCCAACGCCCCCATCACCGAACGCCGCTACCTCTGGCCCCTCATCCTCGTCACCAGCCTCTTCTTCCTCTGGGCCGTCGGCG
>CAZSWI010000375.1:0-3623 GCA_964610635.1 uncultured Acidobacterium sp. | reverse complement strand
GATATAGAAGTAGTAGTGGTTCACATAGACCGCTTTGCCGCGTTTGAACTCAAACTGCGTATTCCGAGCGATGGCGATCAGCGTTCCGAGGTGATGGCGATCGCGATTCCGAGATGATGCCGATCACCATTCCGATTTGATGGCGATCACGATTCCGACGGGATGCCGATCACTTTTCAGCGATTCTCGGAATCGTGATCGCCATCGTCGGAATCGTTTTATGAAGCCTTCTTCATGAAGCCCGCTGGGCAAACCAGCGGCAGACCGGCCTCCACTCGAAGGTGGAGGATTCAAGTTTGCCGCAAGAGAGGTTGCCCATGCGTAAGATCAGAGAGATTCTCAGACTTCGCTCCCTGGGGCTGTCCCAGCGCCAGATTGCCACCAGTTGTGCCGTCGGCCAGGCGACGGTCTCCGAATACCTGAAGGCCGCCGACGCGGCCGGGCTGAAATGGCCGGACGTTGCCGATTGGGATGAGGACCGGTTGCTCCAAGCCGCTCCCCCGCGGGGAAAGGCAGGCAGCCGGAAGCAGACGCCCGAGCTGGACTACGCCGCCATCCGCCACGAACTGCAGACCAACAAACACGTCACCTTGCAGCTGCTGTGGGAGGAATACAGGGAGAAGAATCCCGACGGCTACCATTACAGCCGGTTCTGTGACCTATATAGAGGATGGCTGCGGACGCAGGATGTTGTCCTGCGGCAGGAACACCGCGCTGGCGAGAAACTGTTTGTCGATTATGCCGGCGACACGATTTCGGTACATGACACCACGACCGGCGAGGTGAGGCGGGCCGAGATCTTCGTGGCCGTGTTGGGGGCCAGCAGCTACACCTACGCGGAGGCGACCGCGACGCAGCAGTTGGCCGATTGGATCGACGCCCACATGCGCGCCTTCGAGTTTCTGGGCGGCGTGCCCGAGATCGTCGTCCCCGATAATCTGAAATCCGGCGTCACCCAAGCTTGCCGCTATGAGCCGGCGGTCAATCGGACGTATGAGGAGATGGCCTCCCATTACGGTGTGGCCGTGATTCCGGCGCGCCGCATGAAGCCACGCGACAAGGCCAAAGTGGAAGCGGGCGTGCTTTTGGTGGAGCGCTGGATCCTGGCTGCTCTGCGGAAGAGGAAATTCTTCAGCTTGGCCGAAGTCAACCAAGCCATTCAGGAGCTGCTGATCGGGCTTAACCACCGGTCCTTCCGCAAGTTGCCAGGGTCGCGCCGCAGTCTCTTCGAGTCGCTCGACCAGCCGGCGCTGCGCGCCTTGCCCGCCCAACGCTACGAGTATGGCGATTGGGAAACCCACCGCGTCAACATCGACTATCACGTCGCGTTCGACAACCACTGGTACAGCGTGCCCTATCAGCTCACCCAACAGGAGGTGGAAGTGCGGGCCACGGGCGCGACGGTAGAGATCTTCCACCGCGGCCTCCGCGTAGCCAGTCACGCGCGCAGTCCCGTGCCCCACGCCGCGACCACGGTCGACGATCACCGCCCCAAGGCGCACCAGCGGCATTTGGAATGGACGCCTTCCCGCCTGGTGGAATGGGCGAAGACCATCGGGCCGGCGACCGCCGAGCTGTTCGATCGCATCATCGCCAGCAAGCGCCACCCGGAACAAGGCTACCGCTCCTGCCTCGGCATTCTGCGGCTTTCCAAGCAATACTCCAGCCAGCGGGTGGAAGCGGCCGCGCGCCGCGCCATTGCTCTCCGGGCTTGCTCCTATAAAAGCATCCAGTCGATTCTGAAGTGCAATCTGGATAGCCAGACGATCGAGCCGGCGGCCGAACCTCAGCCGCCGCTCCACCACCACAATATTCGCGGCTCGGAATACTTCGACGCCTGTGAAGATCCACCGATCCATGAAAGCGAGGAACCATGTTGATACAACCCACCATCGAGAAACTATGCGCCATGCGGTTGCGCGGAATGGCCGAGGCCTTCGAGCAGCAGCAGCGAGACTCCAACATCCACAGTCTGAGCTTCGAGGAAAGACTCGGCTTACTCATCGACCGCCAGTGGAACTGGCGCCAGAACCGGGCGCTGGACCGGCGCTTGCGCAACGGCCGCCTGCAAGGCCCGGCCTGCATCGAGGATATCGACTACCGCACACCGCGAGGGCTGGACCGCCAACTGGTGCGTTCCCTGACGGCCGAGTCGGCCTGGGTGCGGGAACATCAGCACCTCTTCCTGATTGGGCCGACAGGCGTGGGGAAGACCTGGCTGGCTCGGGCGTTCGCGCAGAAGGCTTGCCGCGACGGCTACACGGCGCTGTTCCTCAAGGCCGCGGAACTGTTTCGTGACCTGGCTATGGCGCGGGCCGACGGCAGCCATGGCAAACTGCTCGACCGGCTCAGCCGGATCGACCTGCTGATCGTCGACGACTGGGCGATGGCTCCGCTGACCGAAGCGGAACGCCGGGATTTCCTGGAGATCTGCGATGGGCGGTATCAGTTGCATTCCACCCTGCTGACCAGCCAACTGCCGGTCTCCTCGTGGCACTCCCAGATCGGCGATCCCACCGTCGCCGACAGCATTCTGGACAGGCTCGTGCACAATGCGCACCGGATCGAGCTGAAAGGCGAATCGATGCGCAAGAAGCGGAATGGAAAGGTGGGGGCTGAGAACTCGTGAACGACCGTCGCGCAGCAGGTCTCTCCAGCGCTGAGCGGGGCAAGGGGGATCAAACGCCTCCCCCTCGCCCCGCACCCCCCTCCCCCGCTCAGCACGCTTTTCCACAAAAGGATTGACTGATGCCGATCACTTCAGCATGATAAGAACAGCTCAGCGTCGCTTCGCTCCGACGGTGATCGGCATCACTCGGAATGGTGATCGCCATCAAATCGGAATCAGTGATCGGCATCGCCGGAATACGCACGTACCCGCACCATCAAGGATAAAGGTGAAGTCAAGATCTACTTCGACGGCTACCGGAACCTGATCCCTTGGGTCAAGGAGTCCGCATTTGAGGATTTCGAAGGCTCTTTCCCGTTCCCGCCGGACGCACTGGTCGTAATTCGGAGCATTTCAACGAAGCTGACGGGGACGCGTTCCACCATCGGATTCCTGCACCGCGCGCTGAAGAACGCTGTACAGCAGGGAGCCAATGAACTCGTTCCCTTGTGGCGCGTATTTGACGACCTGATGTCGTACAACGAAACACCTTCGACGTCATCTACAGGCACGGTCAGCATCCGAAGCCGCTTCCGGGGAGAAGTGGCTGCACTGGAGGCCGCACAGAGCACGCTGAAACGCATCACGGATGGCCAGTTGGCCCGACCGCAGAACAAAACGCGCGCGGAGAGAATCCTCAATACGCTGTTCCTCGACCACCTTGCCGGCGTTGCGGGACTGACCAAAGAGCAGATTGTGGACGCAGTCTCGGATATTAAGCCTGGCGAGGAAGAATTGGAAGCCCAACTGGCGCACTACGAGACCCTGCTCGAAGAGATGCGCGGCAAGCTGAGAAACCAGATCCGGTTTCAATCCGGGCGCTGTGAATTCATGCCCAAGGAGACCAGCCAGTACGACGACTTGGTCTTTCAGGCGACGGACAAGCTCAAAGGTGACCCGCAGCTTCTGAACCAGATCATCGACCGCCTGATGGCGATGGACGATCCGGAAGTGG
>CAZSWI010000374.1:0-3675 GCA_964610635.1 uncultured Acidobacterium sp. | reverse complement strand
CGCGATGCTGTGCGAAGAAGGTCTCCCAGACGTCGGGCTGCAGCTGCTTGATGCCGAGCGACAGCCGGCGATTCTCCGGCTCAACCCCGAGCACCACGGCGCGGACTTTCTCCCCCTTTTTCAGAACCTCGGAAGGATGCTTTACGCGCTTGGTCCAGCTGAGATTGCTGACGTGCACGAGACCATCGATGCCGTCTTCGATTTCAATGAAGGCGCCGAAGTCGGTGAGGTTGCGCACGCGGCCTTCCACAGTTGCGCCCGTCGGGTACTTGTCGCCCAGATGCTCCCAGGGATTTTCCAGAAGCTGCTTCATGCCGAGCGAGATCCGGCGATCGGCCGGGTTGACGGCGAGAATGACGGTCTCGACGTCGTCGCCCGGCTTAACCAGCTTCGACGGATGTTTCATGCGCTTCGACCAGGTCATTTCTGAGACGTGGACGAGGCCCTCGATGCCTTGCTCCAGTTCGACGAACGCGCCGTAGTCGGTGACGCTGAGAACGCGGCCATGCACACGCGCGCCGATGGGATAGCGCTCCGCGGCATCGAGCCAGGGATCCGGCGTGAGCTGCTTGAACCCGAGCGAAACCCGCTGCTTCTCTTTGTCGAACTTGAGAACCTTGACCTGGATCTCATCGCCCACATTTACCAGGTCGCGAGGATGGGTGAGCCTGCCCCACGACATGTCGGTAATGTGCAGCAGGCCATCGATGCCTCCCAGATCGACAAAAGCGCCGTAGTCGGTCAGGTTCTTGACAGTCCCGGTCAGGACCGCGCCCTCTTCGAGGTGCTCGAGCGTATGAGAGCGCCGCTCGGTCTGCTCTTCCTCCAGGATTTCCTTGCGCGAAACGACAACGTTGCCGCGCTTCTTGTTCAGCTTAATGACGCGAACCTGAATGGGCTGTCCAATATAGGCGTCGAGATTGCGCACAGGGCGAAGTTCGAGTTGCGACCCGGGCAGGAATGCCTTGATGCCAATATCCACCGTGAGGCCGCCCTTGACACGGCCCACCACCATCCCCGTGATCGGTGTCTTCTCGTTGTGTGCCTTCTCGACCGTGTCCCAGACACGGAGCCGCTGGGCCTTCTCGTAACCCAGGAGGAAGCCGCCTTCAGGCTCCTCGCGCTCGATCACAACATCGACGCTGTCGCCGGGCTTAAGCTTCGGCTGGCCGGTGTGGTCGAGGACCTGCTCGATGGGGATCAGCCCTTCGGACTTCATCCCCACGTCGACGACGACGTGCTTGTCAGTGAGCTTGATGACCGTGCCGGTGACAATGGCCGAATCGTCGAAGGCCTGCGCGGCGGCTTCCGCAGCCTGCTCGCGATCGAACGATTCCAGCGCCGCCGCAAAGTCTTCCATGCTGAGGTCGGGCTCGTCGTGATGCTCCGGCAATTCTTCGGCTGCTTGCAATTCAGGCAGGGGCGCGGCGGGCGTTTCGTGCTGCGTCGCCTCGAAGGAGGCTTCAGGGTTAGAGGTGGTTTCAGCCGACGGCTCGGACTGTTCCGGCGGTGCTTCCAGCGTTGGGATTTCCAGTTCGGTGTTCAGAGGGTTGCTCTCGGTTTGTTCAGGATTGAGGACGTGTGCCATAGACAGCTCCGGGATTGTGGCGGCGGCTCCCGGATTCCGCTCCGCGCCGGGAAACCTGGCTCTACAACGGGGCCGGATCTCTCGGCTGCAGCTTTCTTCGCTGTTAGCGGCGGGCGTGGGACCCGAGCGCGGTTCTCAGCGAAGTTCGGGGATCGCCTCCGCTGATCCTTTCCAGTCCAGGCGGAGCAAACCCTCGGAGACGGTGCGAATGGCATCGCAACATCCACCTCCAGAGACGAACATCCGCAGGACAGGAATGAACAGGAGTGGTGATCGGAAGGTCAGCGCCATGAATCCCGAGCGCGCAAACCCCCTGTCAAAACTATAGTGGCGCACTGTGGGCATGTCAATTGACGCCCCGTGAAGAGATCGGAAAATTGCACAGCACTTTTGTTATGAAAAATTCGCCGGGCGGCTTGACTTTTGAGCAAAAGAAAGGAGCGGTTTTGCGCCGCTCCCAGGTTGGTTCTGCCAGGCTTATTCTTCCGACGATGGAGGAGCCGGAGCCTGACCCTGAGGAGCCGGTGGAGGCGCGGGCGCTGACCCGTCCGGCGCTGGACCCGGACGCTGTTTCCGCCACCTGTCCTGGCCATCGGGACCGCCTGGGCCTCCAGGGCCGCCTGGGCCGCGGCGCCCGTCGCGATTCATTTTCCCCGGCCGATGCTCTTCGCGCATCGCCTTCAGCTTCTGCCACTGCTCCGGCGTCAGCGCCTTGCGAATGTCGAACAGCATCCGCGCATTCGCCTTTTCCAGTTCGGCCCGGGCCTGAGCGACGGCGTCGATCTGCGATAGAATCTTTGCCTCATCCGGCTGGTCGGCTTCGATCAGCGGATGGAGCAGCGTCTCCTGCTTCTCCAGATTGGCATTCAGATCGATCAGCTTCAACCGATGCTGCAGGAAGATGTCGTCCATCTGCTTCTTCTGCTGATCGGTGATCCCCAGTTGCTGAATCATCTGAGGGTCATTCCACCAGCGCCCGAAATGGCCGTCGTGGAAGGCGCGCTCCATTGGAGGCGCACCGAAGCCCTTTCCCATCCCCTCGCCCATTCCGGGCCCCTGTCCTGGCCCCTGCGCAGGATCGGCTGCCGCGGGGTCTGATCCGCCGGGCGCTGATCCGCCCGGGCCAGGCCCGCCCAGGCCAGCTACTCCCGGCATCGGCCCGTCGAAACCCTGCGCGAATGCCAGCCCCGAAGCCATCAAACAAAACAATGTGACAGCCAAAAACCTATTCCTGAGTCGCATTTGTCTTCTCCGAAACAACACTGGTAGTGGTGGTTTGGTCGCTCAGATCGGCGAGTGGGCGCAGTGCGTCCGGCACATCTTCAGATACTTCGCTGTCGATCTGATTCATCAGCGCGGTGTCGTCCACCGCGGCGTGGGTATCGTTGCCATTCTGCTGCGCAATTTTCACGGTCGGCACAGCCCCCGCACCATCATGGTGACCGAAGTGGCCATACACCGGCACCAGCACCGCGGCTGCCACCGCGGCGGCAAGCGCCGGCGCGAGCAGCAGACCAAATCGGTGGCTCCGCTCGGCCCGGCGCCCGACAACGAAAGGGCGGGCAGCCTCGCGCTCCGCGATATGCTGCATCGCCGAGCGATACAGGCTCAGAGCCTCGGCGATCTCGCGCACTTCTTCCCGCGTATCGTTTACCGTGCTGTCTGCGTCTTTGCGGAATTTCATTACGTTCCTCCCATGCGCTCGCGAATGATGGCGAGCGCTCGATACAGGTGGGATTTCACCGTACTCAGGTTCATCCCGATCGTGGTTGCAATCTCGTCCAGCTCCAGCTCCTCGACAAAGCGCAGCACGAACACCGTGCGCTGCTGCGCAGACAAACTCTTCACCGCTTCCCAGACCGCTGCGACCCGGTCCCGAGCCACAGCCAGGCTCTCCGGCGTACCGCGCCCATCGGGCACCCAGTCGCTGATGTCCATCACATCGAGCGACGAGCCGCGCGTCTTCTGCCAGAAGCGCAGACTGCGGCTGCGCAGATGATCCCGCATCAGGTTGACGGCGATCCTCGTCAGCCATGTGCTCAGGCTCGAATCGCCGCGGAACTGATGCCGTGCGCTCCAGGCTTTCA
>CAZSWI010000373.1:0-3682 GCA_964610635.1 uncultured Acidobacterium sp. | reverse complement strand
AGCCGGCGATCCGGTTTGAGGATGCTACGGCGAAGGCGGGGATCGATTTCACGCACAGCTTTGGATCGGCGAAGCTGGGGTCGCTGCTGGAGGGCACAGGTTCGGGATGCGTGTGGTTCGACTACAACAACGATGGTTTGCCGGACCTGTATGTGCTGAGCGGCCGGCCGCTGGACGATTCGATGCATCCGTATCCGCTGAAAAACAAGCCGCAGCCTCCGCCGCACAACCATCTGTATCGCAACAACGGCGACGGCACGTTTACTGACGTGACGGAGAAGGCGGGGCTCGATCCTGACATGTATGCGGTGGCCGTGACGGCTGCCGATTACGACAACGATGGCTATATCGACCTGCTGGTGACGGGTTATGGCAAGACGATCCTTTATCGCAACAATGGCGATGGCACGTTTACGGATGTTACCGCAAAGGCCGGGATCAAAGTGGATGGGTGGGCGATCAGTTCGACGTGGCTGGATTACGACAAAGACGGTTGTGTGGATTTGTTTGTTGGCCGGTATGTGAAGTTCGATCCTAAATATCGCAACTATTACGCTGCGGATAATTACCCAGGGCCGCTGGATTACGAGGGGGAGACTAACAAGTTATTTCACAATAATTGCGATGGAACATTTACCGATGTCACCGATAAGTCGGGCATCGGGGCTTATATCGGACGAACCATGGGGGTAACGGCGGCGGACTTCGATGGCGACGGATGGCCTGACATCTATGTGGCCAACGATCGGACGGAAAATTTTCTTTTTCATAACAGGCACGATGGGACTTTCGAAGAGATTGCCAATGATGCGGGTGTGGCTTATGGGCAGAATGGCGAGGCGACTTCGTCGATGGGACCGGTATTTGCGGATATCACGGGGAGCGGGTTGCTCGACCTTTGGGTGAGCGATGCGCACTACAACCGGCTGGTGAAGAACAACGGCAAGGGGGGATTCGACGACATAGGAATCGCGTCGGGATTGTCGCAGGCGAATGCGCAGTATGTGAGCTGGGGCACGGGCGTCTACGACTTCGACAACGATGGTTGGCTCGACATCATGGTGTTTCATGGTGGATTGATTCAGATGATCCCGCAGGAGCACTCGGTGTTTCGCGGTTTAGGTTACGGGCGGTTCGAGGATGTTTCGGAGCTGTCGGGGAGCGTACTGGGGACAAAGACGGTGGCGCGCGGGGCGTGCTTCGCGGACTACGACAACGATGGCAAGGTGGACGCGTTTGTCGTAAACCTGGGCGCGAGGGGAACGCTGCTGCATAACGTTTCGACGGGGACGGGGCATTGGATCGCGATCAAACTCAAAGGGTCGAGGAGCGGCCAGGATAAGAGTGGGAGCAATCGCGATGGGATCGGAGCGCGCGTGGAAGTGTGGGCCGGGGGGCGCAGGGAGGCAGCCGAGCGCGTGGCTTCGTCGGGGTATCTTTCGCAGGACGATGGGCGGCTGCACTTCGGGCTTGGCGCGGCGGCGAAGGTCGAGAAGATTGTCGTGCACTGGCCGAGCGGGCGCGAACAGACGCTGGAAAATCAGACGGTCGACCGTGTGCTCACGATCGAGGAGCCGCAATGAGGCGGCTTTTGGCACTTGTTGCGGGGCTGGGTGCGGCGCTGGCAGTGTGCGCGGCCTGGCAGCCGGGCGTGGCGCGGGTCGACGCGCAGGTATCGGCACCGGCCGAGGAGAGCTATGCTTCGCCGCTGGAGTTACTGCTGTCGCCGGATGGGGCGCGGCTGTATGTGTTGTGCCAGGGGGCGGATGAAGTGCGTGTGCTGAATGCTGCATCGGGCGCTGTTTTGCGGGCGATACCCGTGGGGCACGTGCCGCGGGGGTTCTCGCTTTCCAGGGATGGAAAGCGGCTCTTCGTGGCCAACTCCTGGGACGATACTGTCACCGTGATCGATACAGAAGCGGGCAGGGTGGAGGCTACGTGGCCGGCGGGGTTTGAACCTTCGAGCGTGGTGGAGGACAAGGCGGGGAAGTTACTCTATGTCGCCGATCGCATTGGGAACGATGTCATGGTCCTCGACGCGGCCACAGGTGCGGAGCGATCCACGCTGGCGGCTGGGCGCGGGGCGAGTTATCTGGCGATGAGCGCGGATGGGGGCAGGTTATATGCGACACACGTGTATCCGAATGCGGGTTCGCGCCGGGAGGGAAACCGGACTCCGCCGCAATCGGAAATCACGGTAATCGATCCAGCTCGGGCGCGGGTGGTCGATCGGATGGTGCTGCCGGATATTGCCGGAGTATTTCATGTGGCGATTTCAGAGGACGGAAGGCTCGGGGTTGCGGCCGAGCTGCATCCGAAGAATCTGGTGCCGATGGCGCATGTTGAGCATGGTTGGGTTTTCGGCAATACGCTGACAGTTTTCGGCGCGGATGTGGGACGCAGCGTCGAAATTCCGCTGGATGAAGTAGACAGGTACTACGCATTGCCGTTCGGCATAGCGATAACTCCTGATAAGTCGCGAATCTATGTGACGCATGGTGGTTCGGGTTGCGTTACGGTAATCGACCTGCGGCGGATGCTGAGTTACATCCAGGCGCATCCGAAGCCATTTGCGGAGGATCTTTCTGCAAGCGGGCATTATGTAGTGGCGCGAATAGCGGTAGGGAAGAATCCCAGGGGTTTGGTGCTGAGTCGAGATGGGGCGCGGCTGTATGTGGCGAACCGGCTGGATGACACGATCAGCGTGATCTCGACGCGGGCGATGCGTGTGGTGCAGACGATCCGCCTCGCCGGGCCGGAGAAAGTGTCGGCGCTGCGGCGAGGCGAGCAGACTTTCTATACGGCAAAGTATGCATTTCAAGGGCAATTCGGTTGCTCGAGTTGCCATATCGATTCGACGTTCGACGGTTTGCAGTGGGATCTGGAGCCGGATGGGTTTGGGAAGGACATTGTCGACAACCGGCTGCTCGAAGACCTGCGGGGAACTGAGCCTTTCAAGTGGAATGGGGGTAATCCCACGCTGGGGGTGGAATGCGGGCCACGGACGGAGAAATACTTCTGGCGATCGCAGACGTTCGATGACCTGACGCTGGCGGACCTGGTGCTGTATATCCGGCATCTGCCGTTACGGCCCAATCGTTTTCGCGCGGCGAGTGGGGATCTGACTCCGGCGCAGGAGCGGGGGCAGGGGATCTTCAATCGCACGGTGGACAAGCTGGGGCAGCCGATTCCGGAGGGCAACCGGTGCGCCTATTGTCACAGCGGAGCGAAGGGAACGAGCCAGAAGTCGTTCGACGTGGGGACGGGCAAGGCGACGGACAATAGCGGGGTTCTGGATACACCGCAGCTGATGAACGTCGCGTTGACGGCACCCTATCTGCACGATGGGTCGGCTAAGTCGCTCGAAGAAATATGGACGGTTTATAACCCGCACGATCAGCACGGGCGGACGAATGATCTGACCAAGGATGAGCTGAACGACTTAGTGGAGTATCTGAGGACGCGATGACTTACCACAGAGAAAACGGAGATCAAAGAGCCCGGAAAAGGGTATGTCTGTGCGGCATTTTATTGGTCGCGGTGCTGGCGGCGTTCCCGGCGGTGCAGAGCCAGCAGCGCCCGGCGCCCAGGGTTCACGCGATCGCGCACCAGGCGGGTGTGCCGGCAATGCCGCGGTTCCGGTTTGAGAATTTCACGACCGCGAATGGGCTGCCGGACAATC
>CAZSWI010000372.1:3322-3685 GCA_964610635.1 uncultured Acidobacterium sp. | reverse complement strand
GAGCCATCATGGTAAGAAACGGCAGCTGCTATAGATGCATGAGCTGCGGCTCCACATCAGGCTGCAGCTAAGGCGACGAAACAACGAGGACACACAGCAAACCTCAAAGCCCGGCCCCGGCGCCGGGCTTTTTACTTAACGAGCGGCAGGAGAAATTAATGAACTTGCTTACGACACTGATCATTGCAATCGCTGGCGCAATGATCGGTTATTTCATCTCCAAACACGAGAGAAGGAAACTAACTGGCGCAACCTCAAGATCGAGTTCTACAAAGATCTCGTAAGCGCACATGCTGGGATGGCAGATGCGGATACGACGAAAGAAGAAATCGCCCGCATTTCCGTTTTACTCAACCCCGGACC
>CAZSWI010000372.1:0-3222 GCA_964610635.1 uncultured Acidobacterium sp. | reverse complement strand
CCATTTCTTTCCCGCCCACGCAACGCGCATAAGGCCTCGCTTCGCGAGGCGACGGAGAAAGCCACGGCCTTCAGGCCGTGGAATAAAGGCCAAAAGAGGAGCGGCTTCAGCCGCGGGCTTTTCGCCTTCCCAATAGCCACACTCGAAATCGCGCTCATTTCCGTTTTACTCAACCCCGGACCCCATTTCTTTCCCGCCCACGCAACGCGCATAAGGCCTCGCTTCGCGAGGCGACGGTAGAAGCCATGGCCTTCAGGCCATGGAATAAAGGCCAAAAAAGAAGAAGGCTTCAGCCCCGGGCTTTCGCCGTATATACTGCCCCCAAAAGGAAGCCCCCATGAAGTGGGCCATTATTGCTATCGCCGTGCTTTTAACGACCGCTCTGTCGGCCTCGGCGCAGAAGCTAGACGTGAAGATAGTCGATCGTCAGGACAAAGAAGATTCGTACAACTACGCCGCGGTTTACAACAACGTAGCTGTCGGGAAAACCTTCACGGTTCACGGGGCTACCTTTACCCTGCAACTTCCTGACGGCCGTCTCGTAATCGTCAACTGCGACAGCAAATTTGCAGAGCACATGGCCGGTCCTGCCGGAAACCATAGAAGCTGCCGTACACCCGTCGTGGACAACATCGAAGCTGAATTCAAAGGCGACAACGCGAAGCTGATCTGGCCCGTCAGCCTCGACGGCAAGAAATTGCAATCCGAAACCTACAAAATCCTCGGCATCCTCGACAAGCCGAAGACTAATTGACTCATTTCCCCCCCCGATCATCCGTCGTCGGTCCAACCCCGCACATCAGGCCTCGCTTCGCGAGGCGACGGTAGAAGCCATGGCCTTCAGGCCATGGAATAAAGGCCAAAAGAGAAGCGGCTTCAGCCGCGGGCCTTTCGCGTGCCCTTAAACGCCGATCAAATTCTGCGACAACCGCTCCAATCACACCGACGTAATCTTTCGTCACTTTCCGTCCCGCTCTAACCTGCCTTCGTGAACCTCGCCCCGCAGGAAATCCGCACCTTCTTCGTCACCGCCGTCACCGCGGATCGCCGCCGTCTCTTCCAAGCCGACGCCAACGCGACGTTACTCCTGAACCTTCTCAACGAAGACCGAGCCAAAGGCCGCTACCAACTCCACGCCTTCGTCCTCATGCCCGACCATCTCCATCTCCTCATCACCCCCGCCCCCGACGTCTCCATCGAGAAGGCCATGCAATACATCAAAGGAGGATTCTCCTTCCGCCTCAAATCCAAAATGCCCGTCTGGGAGGACAGCTTCAAGAAACTCCGAATGCAGGACGCCGTCAGCTATCAATCGCATCGCGATTACATCCACGAAAATCCCGTCCGTGCACAACTCTGCTCACGCGCCGGGGACTTCCGATTTTCTTCCGCTCGACTAACAAACGCCGTCGACCCCGCGCCGGAATACCTGCTCCGCACCGAGGAGCCCATAACCTGCGCTCCTCAATGAAGCCGTCTGGCCTCGCAGATTAGGCACATAAGGCCTCGCGCAGCGAGGCAACGGAGAAAGCCACGGCCTTAAGGCCGTGGAATAAAGGCAAGAAGGAAGGGGGCTTCAGCCCCGGGCCTTCTCAAAATTCCACAGCGAACTCGAACATCTGTTTCATCGAGGATCTCCGCCCGCGCCGGAGTCCCCAAACACGCCCTTTTTGCCGCGCCCCGGGGGGGCCGAGCCTCCACGACCCGCACCGCCCCGTCCCAAATCAGGACACCCTAACCCATTTCCGCTTACCACCGTTATCTACCACAGAACTTGCCCCACCCCCTTCCGACCCTTCCTCACTAGAATCGTCTCAAGGCGGTTAACCCATGGCGTCGGCTGCACAGCTCGAGAAACTGCCTTTACTCACACGGTCAGGAACTGGAATCATTATGCGAGTCGCTCAAAACACCGCCAACACCATCCAACACCACCGCAACGCCGTTCTGGCGAGCCCGCTCGTCCTCGCGCTCCTCTTCGGCGTCCTGTACTCCGTCTGCGGTCCCGACCTGCAGCGCGTCATCGACTTCATGGCTCCGGGCCATCTCTTCTGGCGCTGAGCGCATGCCCATGAGCAGGTTCAACCTCTTCCTGTGGGGCTGCCTCGGGGCCACCCTTCCCGAGCTCCTGCGCTTCTTTCGCCTCGCTTCAGCCGGACAACCGCTCCCGGCTCTGAACTGGCCACTGTACGGCTCCATATTGTTTCTCTTCATTCTGGCTGCGGGCGGCTTCGCGATCGCATGGGACGCGGAGAGCCCCTTCAAGGCAATTTGGGTCGGAGCATCTTTTCCAACCCTCGTCACGACCCTGATCCAGGTTGCGCCATCTCTCCCGCATTCGTCTTAGCCGCCACTTCGCCACAGCGAGACCGAGTGGATCATTCCGGCCGAAGCGGACGCATATAGGTACGAAACCATACCGCCAGGTTTTCCTCGGTCATAGACCCATCGGCGACGGCCAGCATGATTCTCACCATCTCCGCGTCTGAGGCTACAAGTTCGTACCCGTTATAGGGCAGAAACACGCCGGCCGAGACAACCAAGCCAATCCGTTTGTTCCCGTCGAGAAAAGCGTGATTGCGCATGATCCCGACAGCATAAGCTGCGGCAAGGTCGGCCACGTCGGGAGTCCCATAGGCAGCAAGGTTCTGAGGCCGAGCCAGTGCCGAGAGCAACAGCGATTCGTCCCGCAGTCCCGGCAAGCCTCCGTGCTCGGCAAGCTGCTCATCATGCACTGCCAGCACAACATCGGCGGAAACCCAGCGGAGCCCCGCTTCGCTCACTTCGCAAGCTCGCGCAATACGTCGCGACGCTCGCGCATAAACTTGCGTGCCAGGGTCATCTGTTCCTCGAACTCAGGGTTATACGGTGTGATCCGCACGCCATCGGGCGATTCGGTCAGAAACACCGAATCGCCTTTGACCACATTCAAACGAGCCAGAACTGCCTTGGGGATAATGAGCCCCGTCGAACTCCCAACCGTAGTCAACTTCAGCTTGACCATCTTCACTCCATATTAACAGTCTAATTTAGATTAGACTGTTGGTACAAAGCATTCCTCATGCGAAGCCTCCACGGTTGAGCTCCGCATCGGGCTCTATCCCCGGCCCATTTGAAATACGTTTACGAATCGCGCCACCAAAAGCCCCACAATAACCCATGCCCCCACCCGAACCCTGGCTGCGCAACACCCACACCGATCTCCCCGCCGTCCCCCGCGCC
>CAZSWI010000371.1:3419-3698 GCA_964610635.1 uncultured Acidobacterium sp. | reverse complement strand
TCGGCGAGGTAAGCGGCGGGGAGGAGCAGGCGCGGGGGTCCGAAGAAGACGAGGACGCCGAAGGGGATGGCGAGGATGGCGCCCCACGCGGATACGAGGTAGAGGGCGCGGTGATTGTGCTTTAGCCATTTCTGGGCGAGCCAGCCTCCGGCGATGGTGGCGAGGAGACCGTCGATGGCGGTGATTTCGCCGGCGGTGGGCATTCAGTCGAGAAGAGGATAGCAACAACCCCACCCTGCTCGCGCGGAAAAGCGCCGCGCGCCCAGGATGGGGCACCCA
>CAZSWI010000371.1:0-3319 GCA_964610635.1 uncultured Acidobacterium sp. | reverse complement strand
CGGAGTTTTGACTGGTGGAGAAAAGACCACCATCCCACCCTGCTCGCGCGGAAAAGCGCCGCGCGCCCAGGATGGGGCACCCACGGAGTTTTGACTGGTGGAGAAAAGACCACCATCCCACCCTGCTCGCGCGGAAAACGCCGCGCGCCCAGGATGGGGCACCCACGGAGTTTTCACGTCCCGACCCGGAGCGCCCAGGATGGGGCTCCCCGGATTCTCCCGATCCCCACCCACGACTTTCTAAATCCCGAGCCGTTACATTTTGAGTTTGTCGAGGTGTTTGAAGCCGTCGGTCTGGATGAGGAGTCCGCTGAAGAGGGTGAGGTTGTAGCAGGCGTGGACAACAAATCCGGCGGCCACGGAGTCGGTGGCGAGGCGGACGATGCAGAGGACGACGCTGACGAGGCCGATGAGCAGGACCGGTCCCCAGGAATTGGAAACCTGGGCGGCGTGCATGAAGGCGAAGGGGATGGAAGTGAGGACGATGGAGAGCGGAATGCCGATGGTGTGGACGGCGGATTCGCCAATGAGGCGTTTGCGTTCGAGCCAGCGGAAGAAGTTGACGAGGCTGGGCAGGAGGAAGCCGCGGAATGCGAGTTCTTCGGTGATGGGGGCGACGGTGACGCCGAAGGCCATGAGCACCCAGGCTCCGGCGGCGGATTTGGTGAGGTCTTCGAGGATGGGCGGGGCTTTGGGCATGGGGAGGAAGTTGCCTGCCAAAGTGATGGCGAGGCCGGTGACTCCGCCGAGAAGGGCGAGCCAGAGAAACCGATGGAGAGCTGTGGAGAGGTTCCAGTGGATGCCCTTCGCGAAGGAGCGGCCCCACCAGAGGGAGAAGACGAGCGCGGCGAGCGCCCAGAGGACCGCGTAAATAGCGGCCTGCATGGAAATGGCGTAGATGACGTTCTGGCCGATTTGCTGCATCAGGACCGGGATGCGGACGTGCGGATGGGCAGCGTAGATGGAGAGGAGCGCGATGATGTAGCCGCCGATGAGCGCGGGGATGATGAGGACGAGGAAGACGAGGACGTGGCCGAGATTGGGGATCAGCTTCGGCGGCGGGGGCTGGGGGACGATTTGGAGCGGTGGTGGTGGCGGCTCGATGGGGCGCCAGAGGTAGCCGGGTTCGTTGCTGCTGAGGGGCACGGAGATTTCCGAGACGGCCTGAGGCGCGCAGGGCGGGTCGTTTTGCAGGTCCTGAGGGGGGTCGTTCATCGTTTCGGCGTCGCTCATTGGATCGTCTCTTTTGCTGATTCTTTCCCGGCGGACCTGGGGCGCCGATTGCCGTTCGTGGGTGGGAGAGTGAGGGTGGCGATGCGTCCGTTTGGACTGGATCCGCCTGAGCCGGATTTGCTTACAACAGAATAGTAGGGACGCAGGAATTGGCCAGTATACGAGTTGGGGATATCGGCTACCTGTTCGGGGGGCCCTTCGGCGACGATGCGGCCGCCGCCTTCGCCGCCTTCGGGGCCGAGGTCGATGACCCAGTCGGCGTTGCGGACGACGTCGAGATTGTGTTCGATGATGATGACGGTGTTGCCGAGGTCGGTGAGGCGGTGGAGGACTTCGAGGAGCTTGCGAACGTCGTCGAAGTGAAGGCCGGTGGTGGGTTCGTCGAGAAGGTAAAGGGTGCGGCCGGTCTGGCGCTTGGAGAGCTCGCGGGCGAGCTTCATGCGCTGGGCTTCGCCGCCGCTGAGCGTGGTTGCGGCCTGGCCGAGGTGGATATAACCGAGGCCGACGTCGACGAGGGTTTCGAGCTTCTGACGGGCGGTGGGAATATCGCCGAGGACGGGGAGCGCGTCTTCGATGGTGAGGTCGAGGATGTCGGCGATGGAGTAGCCGTTGAATTTGACGGCAAGGGTTTCCTGATTGTAACGGCGGCCGTTACAAACTTCGCACTGGACGTAGACGTCGGGGAGGAAGTTCATTTCGATGCGGCGCTGGCCTTCGCCCTGGCAGGCCTCGCAGCGTCCGCCCTGAACGTTGAAGGAGAAGCGGCCGGCTTTGTAGCCACGCTCGCGGGATTCGGGGAGCATTGCGAAGAGATCGCGGATGGCGGTGAAGACTCCGGTATAGGTGGCTGGGTTGGAGCGGGGGGTGCGGCCGATGGGGGACTGGTCGATGCGTACGGCTTTGTCGATGAGGTCGAAGCCCTTGATCTTTGTGTATTGGCCGGGGGTTTCGCGGGAGCCGTAGAGTTCCTGGGCAAGCGCGCGGTAGAGGATGTCGTTGACGAGGGTGCTTTTGCCTGAGCCGGAGACGCCGGTGACAACGGTCATGACGCCGAGGGGAAATTTGACGGTGAGGTTCTGGAGGTTGTGGCTCTTTGCGCCTTCGACGGTGATCCATTTGCCGGTGACGGGGCGAGGGACGAGGCGATGGAGGGTGGAGATTTCGCCGGCGAGGTAGCGGCCGGTGAGCGAGCCTGGGGCGAGCATGATGTCTGCCGGTGTGCCTTGGGCGACGACAAGGCCACCGAGTCTACCTGCGCCGGGGCCGAGGTCGACGACGTAATCGGCGTGGCGGATGGTTTCCTCGTCGTGCTCGACAACGAGGACGGTGTTGCCGAGGTCGCGGAGGGCTTCGAGGGCGTGGATGAGGCGCTGGTTGTCACGCTGGTGGAGACCGATGGAGGGCTCGTCGAGTACGTAGAGGACGCCGCGCAGGCGGGAGCCGATTTGGGTGGCGAGGCGGATGCGCTGGCCTTCGCCGCCGGAGAGGGTGGCGGCGCTGCGGTCGAGCGACAGATAGCTGAGGCCGACGGCGTTGAGGAATTGGAGGCGCTCGACAATCTCTTTGCGGAGGCGTTCGGCGACGAGAGCTTCGCGGGCGGTGAAGGAGATGTTGCGGGCGTGTTCGAGAGCGCGCTCCATCGAGAGGGCGGTGAATTCGGCGATGGACATGCCGTCGATTTTGACGGCGAGGGATTCGGGGCGGAGGCGCTGGCCTTTGCAGGCTGGACAAACCGAGGCGGACTGATATTGCATCATCCACTCGCGGTAGCTGTCGGAGCGGGCTTCATCGAGGGAATCGCGGAGCCAGGCGAGGATGCCGTGAAAGCCGGTGCGGGGGGCTTCGGACTGGGGCGGTCCAAGCAGGAGGAGTTCCTGGTGCCTGAAGGGGAGCTGCTCGAAGGGGAGCTTGAGGTCGATTTTGTATTTCTGGGCGGCGATGTTGATGAGGCGGATGAGGTATTGGGAGGCAGAGCCTGGGCCGAGGGCGCCGTCGAGGAGGGGCCTGGACCAGTCGGTGATGACTTTGGCAGGGTCGAAGTCGTAGATGCTGCCGAGGCCGTGGCATTCGGGGCAGGCGCCGTAGG
>CAZSWI010000370.1:0-3701 GCA_964610635.1 uncultured Acidobacterium sp. | reverse complement strand
TTTGGACGGCCGGAAAAGCGCCTGAAGCTGAGCGGCGTGACGGGGACCAACGGCAAGACGACGACGGCGTTTTTGATGGACGCGATGCTGAACGCGGCAGGGCGCGGGACGGTGATGATTGGGACGATTGAGAATCACGTGGCGGGCGCGGTGCGGCCTGCTCCGCACACGACGCCCGAGTCGCGCGACCTGCTGGAATTACTGCGAGACGGCGTGGATGCCGGGGCGACCGAGGGGGTGATGGAAGTTTCATCGCATGCGCTGGCGCAGGGACGGGTACACGGGCTGCCGTATGACGTGGCGATTTTCACGAATCTGACGCAGGATCACCTGGATTATCACGGAACGATGGAAAATTATTTTGCGGCGAAGCGGGCGTTGTTCGATGGGGAACTGGGCGCGGCGCCGCGGGTGGCTGTGATCAATATTGACGATCGATATGGCGCGGAGCTGGCGGTGATTGCGCGCGAAGCTGGGGCGGAGATCTTTTCCTATGGGCTCGGTGCGGGGGAGTTTCGCGCGCAAGGCGCGGAGATGGGCGCTTCGCGAATGCGCTTTCGGCTGGCAGCGCCGGCGGGGGAAGTGGAAGTTCAAACGCGGCTGACGGGGAGGGTGAATCTCTATAACCTGCTGGCGGCGGCGGGGGCCGCGTATGCGCGGGGATTGAGCCTGGAGCAGATTGCGGAGGGTGCGGCTGCCCTCCAGTGCGTGCCGGGGCGTTTTCAGACGGTGGACGCGGGGCAGCCGTTCACGGTGGTCGTCGATTATGCACACACCGATGATGCCCTGCGAAATTTGACGGCCCTGGCGCGGGAGTTTGTCGGCGGTAAAAGCAGAGTGATCACCCTGTTTGGTTGCGGCGGCGATCGCGACAAGGCGAAGCGGCCGAAGATGGGGCGCGCGGCGGGCGAAGGTAGCGATTTTGTCGTGCTGACGTCGGACAATCCGCGCAGCGAGGATCCTGAGGCGATTATGCAGGACGCGCTGCCGGGGTTGCTGGAGACAGGAACGAAATTCGTCGCCGAGCCTGACCGGGCGCGAGCGATTCGCATCGCGGTAGAGGAGGCGAGGCCAGGGGACATTGTGCTGCTGGCGGGCAAGGGGCACGAGAAGGAGCAGGTGCTGCAGAATGGCACGATCCCGTTCGATGATGCGGAAGTCGCCGCCGATGTGATTCGAGCAGCCCTGGGAGTGCGGGCATGAAGCTCACGCTGGAGCAGATCGCGCGCTGGTCCGCAGCCGATGGAGTGCGCGGCGGAGACGCGGTGACGGCTACAGGGTATTCGATCGATTCGCGCACTCTGCGGCCAGGGGATTTGTTTTTTGCGATTCGCGGCGAGCGCTTCGATGGGCACGACTTTGTGGCAGCCGCGCTGGAACGGGGTGCGTGCGCGGCGGTGATCGGCCGGGATCGGGCTGCGGAGCTGCAGGAGAGCGTGGCAAAGCATCCGCTGCTGGCGACGGATGATCCGCTCGCTGCGCTGCAAAGGCTGGCGTCGGCAGTGCGGCGGCATTGGGGCAAGCGGGTGATCGGGATTACGGGATCGGCTGGAAAAACGACGACCAAAGAGGCAGTGGCCGCGGTGCTGGGGGCGCGGTTCGCGGTGCTGAAGTCGCAGGGCAATCTGAATAATGGATACGGCCTGCCCTTGCAAGTGCTGAAGCTGGAGCCGGAACACGAAGTTGCGGTGATCGAGATGGGGATGTCGGCGGCGGGGGAGATTGCGGCGCTATGCCACATCGCCGCGCCGGACTGGGGTGTGGTGACGAATGTGGGTCACGCGCACGC
The DNA here is from genome assembly GCA_964610635.1 of uncultured Acidobacterium sp. Taxonomy (GTDB): domain Bacteria; phylum Acidobacteriota; class Terriglobia; order Terriglobales; family Acidobacteriaceae; genus Palsa-343. The sequence goes on along the minus strand of CAZSWI010000370.1, from coordinate 1,912 downwards.
GGAGGGGTTTGCGGATGGAATTGCCGGGATTGCGCGCGCGAAGTACGAGCTGATCGCGGCGCTTCCACGGCATGGCGTGGCGTTTCTAAACTGCGACGACGCGTATGTGTCGCAATTTGGACGCGATTTTGAAGGGAAGGCGGTTTACTTCGGGCGCGGGCCTTGCGGCGATCCGCATGTGGAAAGCTTGCAGCTGCTGGGCGCTGACGGGTTGAAGATGCATGTGCGCGCCGGGGAAGAGCACAGCGAGCTCAATCTGCATTTGCCTGGCGAGCACAACGGATGGAACGCGCTGGCGGGGATTGCAGTAGGCGTGGAGGCGGGGATTCCGCTGGCGGAGTGCTGCGCGGCGCTCGAGAAGCTGCGACCGGAAGAGAAGCGGGGGCAGGTGGTCCAAGTGCAGGGCGCGACATTAATTAATGATGCGTACAATTCGAATCCCGAGGCGCTGAAGTCGATGATCGCGATGCTGGCAGGGATGCCGGCGCGCCGCCGGATCCTGGTTGCAGGGGAGATGCTGGAGCTGGGGCCTGAGTCAGATGCTCTGCATGCGGCATGCGGTAAGGCTGCGGCACAGGCGGGCGTCGATATTGTTGTGGGTGTACGCGGGAAGGCTCGGCACATCGCGGATGCAGCGCGCGAGGGTGGCGCGGAGGCGCTGTTTCTGGAGACGCCGGAGGCTGCAGGGGAGTGGTTGCGGGAGCATCTTGAACCCGGCGATGCGGTTCTGCTGAAGGCCTCGCGCGGAGTGCGGCTGGAGCGGGCGCTGGATGGGCTGGAGGAGAACAACGGTTCGCACGGCGCAGCGCGATAAGATATCGGAAACCGAACAGGAACGCGGGAGGAAGTTTGCTCTATTGGCTGCTTTACCGGAAGCTGTACCTCTATTTCAGTCCCTTTCGCATCTTTCGGTACCTGACGTTTCGGACGGTGTTTGCTTCGCTGACGGCGCTGCTGATCACGCTGATCATCGGACCGTATGTGATCGAGAAGCTGCGCGAATTCCAGATTGGGCAATACATTCGCGAAGAGGGTCCCAAGGCGCACCAGAAAAAGGCCGGCACGCCGACCATGGGCGGGGTGCTGATCTGCATTGCGATCCTGCTGCCGACACTGTTGTGGGCGGACCTTTCGAATCCTTTTATATGGGTTGTGATGTTTGCGACGGCGGCGTTCGGCGCGATCGGATTTGCCGACGATTACATCAAGGTGGTGCACCGGCGGAGTCTGGGGCTGACGGGACGCGCGAAGTTGGCGTACCAGTTTCTGGCGGCGGCTGCGATTGCGATCGTGCTGGTGGTGATGGACCTCGAGGGCACCTACTCGACGCGGCTAATGGTGCCGTTTGCGAAGTTTCTGCGGCCCCGGCTGGATATCCCTTCGCTGCTGCACATCCCGCACCTGGGGGTGCTGGCCTTTCTGCCGTTCATCATTTTCGTGATGCTGGTAATCGTGTTTTCGAGCAACGCGGTAAATCTCACGGACGGGCTGGATGGGCTGGCCATTGGGTGCACGATCATTGCGGCTGCAGCGCTGACGGTGCTGACCTATGTGAGCGGACATGTGATCTTCGCGGATTACCTGGAGCTGCAGCGAATGCCGATGGTGAGCGAGGTGACGGTGTTCTGCGGGGCGATGACGGGGGCGAGCATCGGGTTTCTCTGGTACAACGCGCATCCGGCGGAAATTTTCATGGGCGACGTAGGATCCCTGGCGCTGGGCGGGGCGATCGCCACGGTGGCGGTGGTGATTAAGCAGGAGCTGCTGCTGCCGTTTATCGGTGGGATCTTCGTGATCGAGGCGTTGTCGGTGATCCTGCAGGTGGGCAGCTTTAAGCTGCGCGGAGGCAAGCGCATCTTCCGCATGGCGCCGCTGCATCATCACTTCGAATTGCTGGGGTGGTCGGAGTCGA
>CAZSWI010000369.1:0-3711 GCA_964610635.1 uncultured Acidobacterium sp. | reverse complement strand
ACGCGCTGGCCGCCGAGGGCCGCAATTCGCCCGATGAGGATGTGGATGCGATTCGGAAAGTGACACTTGCCGATGTGAACCGGGTGGCGAAGCAGTATCTGCTGAATGCCGCCACGATCACTGCGACGCTGAAGCCGGCGCCGAACGGCGAGGCGGTCGCGGAGAAGGGATTCGGCGGCGCGGAGAAAACAACTTCTGCGCCGACCAGGCCAGTTACGTTGCCGGACTGGGCGGCGAAGGAACTGGGCGAGCTGCAGGTTCCGTCGAACTTTATCTCTGTTTCGGATGCGACGCTGCCGAACGGGATCCGCCTGATTGTGCGCACTGATACGACAAGCCCTACCGTCACCGTGATGGGCGCGGTGAAGCATGAAGGCGACTTGCAGACGCCGCTGAGCCAGGAGGGGGTAGGCGAGGTGCTGGATGGCCTGTATTCCTATGGGACTACTTCGCTCGACCGCATCGCGTACCAGAAGGCGCTCGACGACATCGCCGCCAATGAGAGCGCGGGGTACAGCTTCTCAGTGAAGGTGCTGAAGGAGTATTTCTCGCGCGGGGTACAGTTACTGGCCGACAACGAGCTGCATCCGGCGCTCCCGGAGCAGGCGTTCCAGGTCACCCGGCAACAGACTGCGCAGTTTGTGGCGGGAAATCTGCAGAGCCCGGGCTACAAGACATCGCGCGCGCTGGACAAGGCGCTGTTGCCGGCAGGCGATCCAGTGCTGCGGGAGGTTACGCCGGCCACGGTCACGAACCTCACGCTCGATGAGGTGAAGCAATATCACGATGCGACGATCCGTCCTGACCTGACGACCATTGTGGTGATCGGCGATGTGACGCCGGCGGAGGCGCGGGAGGTGATTGAGAAATGGTTTGGGGACTGGAAAGCGACGGGGAGTAAGCCGACCACGACGCTGCCGTCGGTTCCCGTGAATAAAACTTCCGCAACTACGGTGCCCGACGCCCAGGCTGTGCAGGATTCGGTGATCCTTGCCGAGCAGATCGACATCAACCGCTTCGATCCGGATTACTACCCGTTACAGCTGGGCAATCATGTGCTGGGAGGCGGGTTCTATGCGACGCGTCTCTATCACGATCTGCGGCAAGTGGCGGGGTACGTTTATAACGTCGACGTTTCTTTGGGCGCTTCGGAGACGCGGGCAAGCTATTCGGTGAACTACGGGTGCGATCCGCCGAATGTGTCGAAGGCGAAAGCGCTGATTATTCGCGATCTGGAACAGATGCGCACGCAGGATGTATCTGACGCTGAGCTGCATCAGGCGAAGGCGTTGCTGTTGCGCTCGATTCCTTTGGGCGAGGCCAGCGAAGAGGCGGTTGCGGGAGGGTTGCTGGGGCGCGCGGAGATCGGGCTGCCGCTGGATGAGCCGATCGTGGCGGCGAAGAAGTACTCTGCCCTGACGGCCGACGATGTGAAAGCAGCCTTTGCGAAGCACATCCAGCCGGATAATCTGGTGCAGATTGTGCGGGGGCCGGTGCCGCAATAACCGGCCTAGGCGGCTTCTTTCGAACCAAAATGATGGCGTCGCAACTGAAACAATACGAGAGCAAGGAGCATGCTTCCGTGGGTGCGGTGATGACAGTAACGGCAGCGCATCGGATACTGGAGGACGGCGAGGTGCTCGAGGTCGCGCAAGCGGAGACTGGAGAGGCGGAATTCCGTCGCCTTGCAGCGCGTGCAAACCATCGTCGAAACACGATACGACAACGACCCGGGGAAGTCCAGAACAGTTCCCGCAAACGCCCCAGGGGCTTTGCGGGCTGCATCAGCTCCGCTTCGATGGCGGGTCTCACTCGCTGCATTCTCGGTGGTATGAGTTTATGAGGCCGGTTCCAGAGTCCCACGGAAGAGCTAGTACGGCGGAATCGATTCCGTTGTAGTTTATGGGAGGCTTTGTTGGAGGCGGAGTAATTATGGTTTGGGATGTAACTTTCAGCTGCGACATCTGCGGCAGGAAGAAAGCGGACTCTAACCACTGGTGGATGTTCGTGCTGGGGGACGTTCCCTGCTTCGATGAGGGGCAGCCCAGCCAGCGCTTCACGCTTCTGCCTTGGAACTTCGCGGAGAGCCGCGGACCCGAGATGCGTCATCTGTGCGGTCAGGGATGCGCGATGCAGGCCCTCGAGCGGTTCATGGCCAACCAGGCCATCGAGGCAGTCGAAAAGGATTGACGCTCCGGCCTGGTGCTGCGACCGGCGGGGGCAGGCGACATGGCAACAGGGCGGTAAGTGGCTTTAATCTGTGTTTTGTTTGTTGGCAATCTAGTTATATAGATACATTATCCCGGCAAACTTTCTGCCGCACCGCCCGCTTTTTCATCGTAAGATAAATGCCGCGATGATCCGCAAAATGATCCGGTTTCTGGGGAGCGTGCTTTCCGGATCTCCCCATGAAGAAGAGGAACCTTGTCCCTCCCTCGTTTTATTGCTGGAGTCGCCGGTTGAACTAAATCGGGAGAAGGCGCTCGAGCTTGCAACGCACGCGTGGGGCGGACCGGAAAACCCGGCATCGGTTGCGAGGCGGGCGCGTACGGGAAGATGGCTGGTTCGCGTCTCGGATGTGCTGTTCGGCCTTCGCGACGGGCGCTCGCGCTATCGGGATCCCGGCCCCGAGCCGAACCAGGTGCGTCAACGGGCTTGGGACCGCCACAAAGCCTGGCTGGCAATCGACTGTCCTCAGGGGCCCAAAATGCCGGAATCCGAGTGGCCTTCCTGCTACAAGCTTCTTTTTCTCATGGCGAACACACTATGGGACGAGAACTGTGTGGGTCTGTATCTTCCCGTGCAGAGCGTTACGATTCCTAACATGGGAGACCTGATCGCCAGCATTCGCTGGGCTGGAAACAACGGCACGCCGCTCCCGTTTCTGCACGAGCCCACTGAAAGCGAGGCTTCAGGCCAATAATGAATTGGGCGGTGTGTCAGCGAAGCAGCTCTTCGAGCGCCAGACTCACCTCGGTCTTCTCGTCGCGGTACTTGACGATGATAGGTGTATAGACGCTGAGGCTCCACTCCTTGGCATTGCCTTTGCTGACCGCTCGCGCGCCGGGGACGACGACCGCGCTTTCGGGAATGATGAGGGGAGTGTCGCCTTCGGCACGCAGTATCTCCCCGCGGACGATGTCGTAGACGGGGGTTCCGCGGGTGAGGATGGTTCCGGCTGCCAGTACGGCGCGCCTGCGCACGATGGTCCCTTCATAGACTCCGCAGTTGCCGCCGACGAGGACATCGTCTTCGAGGATGACGGGGTTGGCGTTCACGGGCTCAAGGACGCCGCCGATCTGAGCGGCGGCGCTGAGGTGGACCCGCTTGCCGATTTGCGCGCAGCTGCCGACCAGCGCATGGGAATCGATCAGCGCGCCTTCATCGACCCAGGCACCGGTGTTGACGTACATGGGGGGCACGGCGATGACACCTCGGGCGAGGAAAGCTCCCGCCCGGACCGACGACCCGCCGGCGACAATGCGGACTCCCTGCTCCGGCGTGAAACGCCGCGCGGGAAAGGTGTGCTTGTCAACGAAGGAAAGGCCGTCCCCGGAGGACTCCAAAACGCCGATGCGGAAGCCGAGCAGGATGCCCTGCTTGACCCAGGCGTTGACGCGCCAGCCAGTCGCTGTGGTGGGGTCGGGCTCGGCTGCGCGCACCAAACCGGCCTCGAGGGCCAGCCGGAGCTCCAGGAAGGCCTCCATGGCG
>CAZSWI010000368.1:0-3745 GCA_964610635.1 uncultured Acidobacterium sp. | reverse complement strand
TCAGCTTCCCAAGCTGAATGTCGCCGGTTCGATCCCGGTCTCCCGCTCCAGTTTCGCACTGCTGACCCGAACTCTCGGGTCAAAACACTCTGAGCAGCATCAGGACCACCACGATGAGCAGGATCAGGCCGATGCCGCCGGTGGGGTAATAGCCCCAACCGCGGCTGTAGGGCCATGAGGGGAATGCTCCGATGAGCATCAGGACGAGGATGATGAGCAAAATAGTGATCATGTTTTATCCCTTCGCGCAGGAGTTTTCATAGCTCCCTGGCTCTACATCTGGATGCGGAGCCGACGCGGCGAAGATGTCCGCTCGCGAATTATGGTTGCGATATTTTTGTCAGTTGCCGGGCCCTCCTGAAAACGCCCAGCATCATCGACGCCGTGAGCTTGCCCGTGTTCGTGTTCTGCAGCGACGGATGATAGCTCGCGAGCAGCCATCGATCCCCAGGAATCCGATACTCCACTCCATGACCGAACGCCAGTTCCCCGCGACGCTCGATCTGGACAGTGCGAATCAGATGCGCCACCACGCCGTCGAAGGCAATCTTCCCGAAACACACAATCGCGCGCAGCTGCCTTAGCGCGGCAATCTCCTCATCGAGAAACGGCGCACAGTTCGCGATCTCCCCGGGCAGAGGTTTGTTTCCGGGGGGAGCGCACCGCACCACCGCGGTGATCCAGGCGCCGGTCAACTTCATCCCGTCGTTCCGATGTACGGACGAAGCCTGGGAAGCGAAGCCCGCCCGATGCAGCAGCGGATAAAGAAAATTCCCCGAGCCATCGCCGGTGAAAGGACGGCCGGTGCGGTTCGATCCGTGCGCGCCTGGAGCTAGCCCAACAAACAAAACTCGGGCCTGCGGATCGCCAAAGGAAGGAACTGGCCTGCCCCAGTACTCAACATCGAGATACGCGCGGCGCTTCGTTTCGGCGACCGTCGCGCAGTATTGCCGCAACCGAGGACATCGGTTGCACGCTACGATGCGCTGATTCAGTACCTCCAGTTTCGCGTGCTCGCTCATCGATATGCGCCGGGTGAGCGTCTCCACAGCCGCCCCGTGGCTGCTCCAAAAATGAACCCGCCCACGTGCGCCAGATAGGCCACGCCCCCAGTCTGGACATTTGCCACCGACCCGGCATCGACCAGCTGAATCAGAAACCAGATCCCAATCAGCAAGGCTGCCGGAATCATTGTGATTCTTACAAAAATAAGAATAATCAGCACCGAACGAATCTCGTCGCGGGGATAAATCACAAGGAACGCGCCCATCACGGCGGCAATTGCTCCGCTCGCACCCAGATTCGGAACGGTCGATCCCGGATTGGCCGCCACCTGGGCCAGCATGGCAACCAGGCCGCCGAGCAGATAGAACACAACGTAGCGCCAGCGGCCCATGGTGTCTTCCATCTGCGGCCCGAAGGCCCAAAGGAAGACCATGTTGCCGACGATGTGCGACCAGCTTCCGTGCATGAACATCGCGGTCAGGATCGTGATCCACCGATGGCCGCTGAAAATCACCGCCGGGATGGCCGCCCAATGCGCGACAAACGCATCGCCGCGGATCAACTCCTGCACAAAAACCAGCCCGTTGATCAGGATGATCAGGGTTGTGGCGGCCGGGAATGAAAGCGGCCGACGCGTTGCATCCGAGAGCGGTATGACGGTTCCCACGGCGTTTCTCCTCTCTGCAGAATGCGGCGAAAAACTGGCGGGCGTATAACTTTGTCGCTTGCGGTTGCAGGGATTGTACCCGGTGGCGGCGGTTTGCGGCTCCGCATCGCGCTCCATTTCCGGGCGTAGAATGGGTGCGCTTAAGCAATCCCGATTTGGCAGCACGACACATAAAAAGCATCCTCTTTGTTTTTTCAGGGAGAAGAAATCCATGTCGATTCGCAACAGAATCATCGCCGCCGTAAACCTCGCTGCAGCACTTATCTTTTTCAGCGGCTGCAATCAACAACCGCAACCAGCGCCCGCAGCCACGCAGCCGGCGCAGCCGGCCGGTCCGCCGCAAATTGGCGGGGAGCCCGTGGTAAAGCTGACGCGCGCCGCCACCAGCGATGGCCAGCAGCCGGAGTTCCTCTCCGTTACTGTCCTTCCTGGCCGCGGCATGAATGTCTTCCAGATCACGGCAAACGTTCCTGGGAAGGGCGAAATTCCCATCTTTTACGCCCCCACGCTGGAAGAAGCCGCAGCCAAACTGAGCGGCGGCCCGGACGACCAGAATGGCAACGCGAGCTTCAGCTTTGGCGGAGCGTTTCTCGTGCCTTATCCGAACCGGATAATTGGCACTCTGTCGGCGGACGGCAAGAGCATCATGGCCAAATGGCGCGGCAAAACGCTGACTCTGCCAGCGAACTGGCACAACAGCGCCGACCCGACGAAGAACAGGCATGCGATGCACGGCCTGATCCTTGCATCCCAGACTCAGGACGTGCAGACGCAGAGCATTGCCGACGGCCAGACTCTTACGGGCGTGATTCACGCCGGCGATTTCGGCGGACACTGGCTTTCGCAGACGGACCTGAGCTTCGTCATCTCGCTCACCGGCGGCGCTGTGGACGCGACAATCGTCGCAAAGAACATCGGCAAAGAAGACGAGCCGATGGCGCTCGGCTGGCATCCGTATTTCGCGATTCCGAGCGGCGATCGTAAGCAAGCGCGGCTGCATGTGCCTGCGCTGCAGGTGGCTGCGATTAATAACTACGAGGACGTTTTTCCGACTGGCGACCTGCAACCGGTCAAGGGCACGAAGTACGATTTCACCGCGGTCGGGGGCAAAGCTCTGGACGACATTTATCTTGACGACAACTGGTCGAAGTTGCAGCGGACCAAAGGCGCGGTTGACGTGACGCTTGCCGATCCGGCGAGTAACTACGGGATTCATGTGCTTGGGCTGTCGCCTGAGATTCGCACGGTTCAGGTATATGCGCCTCCGACGAAGCAGTTTACGGCCATTGAGGAACAGTTCAACTTTGGCGATCCTTTTGGGAAGGAATGGGGGAGCATGAATACCGGGATGGTGACGCTGAAACCGGGCAGCTCGGTTGAGTGGCATGTGCGGCTGGCACTTTTCCAGCCGACGAAATAGGAGGAGAGTCGGAGGACCAGGGGGCACACACCCGGGGGGCTGTGGCATGTTACTGGCACTGTGGGTCTTCCGGGAGGGCTGTTTTCAGGTGTGGCAAGTTGCTGCGAGTGGACCGGTTGCGCGGGTAGTTTGGCACTGCAGTCAGTTGTCAGTTGTTAGTTGCCAGTTGTTAGTAGTTAGTTGTTAGTTGACATTTCGGGAGATGGTTTTAGTTTTTATCCCTATTATCAGAATACCAAGCCGAGGCTAAAAAACTGCCAACTTTCTTTGAGTTATCCTGGTGCTAAGTTCCATGTTATGTGGGGTTATTACTTCGGTTTTGGGGCGCGGGACTTGACAAATTTTCCACAGGAGGCGGGAAGGATTCCTGTCGGCGCCCGCCCAGGACGATTTACGACAGAGCAAACAGAGCGCACGGAGGGAAATCGTCCCGGAGGAAAAGGCCTCGACAGCGGGCTGAATGAGCCGCCTCGTCATCGCGCCTGAGCCCACTCAAGCCAAAACAGGGCTTGAATGGGCCACGTCGTCATCGCGCCTGAGCCCACTCAAGCCAAAAGAGGGCTTGAATGGGCCACGTCGCCTCTGCGAACTGAGTGTTGTCGAGCACTGGCGGGGACGTCGTATGGAACTTTAGCATCGGACCGACGCGAGAG
>CAZSWI010000367.1:0-3756 GCA_964610635.1 uncultured Acidobacterium sp. | reverse complement strand
CCGGATCGGTCGCCTTGACCCCCACCAGCATCGCCGTCATCACTCGCCCCAGAACAACTGCCGCCACCACCCCAATCACGATCCCGATCCCGCTCAGCCTCAGTCCCTGCAGAACCACCAGCCGCACAATATCTCCACGCTGCGCTCCCATCGCCATACGCACACCGATCTCCGCCGTGCGCTGCCGCACCGCGGTCGACAACACTCCATACAGGCCCACGCCGGCCAGCGCTCCCGCAATCACCGCGAACACCGAAATCAGCAGCAGCGAAAACCGCGTCCCCGCCTGCGCCGTATGAACAATCTCATCTCCCGTCGCGATCTCAGTCATCAGAAACTGGGGGTTGAGATCATGCAGCGCCTGACGCACCTGGTTCTCGTAAGTCGCCGGATCGCTTCCCGTGCCCAGTGCCCAGGACCGAACGCCGCCATTTCCCAAAAATCCATCGGTGAAGTAAATCTGCTCGCGCCCCGGCTCAGCCAGCGACTCCTCCCGCTGATGCGCAACCACTCCCACAATCTCCACAAATTCCGCTTCAGGCGTCCGAATCCTCGTCAGGATTCGCTTCCCCACCGCCGACTGTCCCGGGAATGCCTTGTCCGCCAGCATCTGATCGACAATCACGTGATTCCTGCCCGGTAAATTGTCGTCCTCAGTAAACGTGCGGCCCGCCAGCAGCGGCGTGCGCGTTGCCTCGAAATATCCGGGCAGCACAACTTCAAAATCCGTCGCCTGATACCTGCTCGGGTCATTCCCCGCATCTTCCGTTCCCCATCGGATCGGGCTGAAATCACCCGTCAGCGGAAATGGAAATGAAGCTGTTACGCTCTGCACGCCGGAAATTCCCCGCAGCCGATCCTCGACCTGTCGCACCGTCGCCGCTCGCTCTTCCGCCGTCGGCCGGTGCGTCGGATTCCCAGGAAATTGCAGCTGAAACGTGAGCAGGTTATGCGCATCGAATCCCGGATCGATCCGCTCGAGATCCAGAAAGCTCCGAAACATCAGCCCCGACCCCACCAGCAGCACAAACGACAGCGCCACTTCCACCATCACCACCAGATTCCGCACCGAAGCTCCGCTCGCCAACCCCGAAGTCCGCCCACTCCCCCGCAGCACATTCATCAGCGCAGGCAGCGTCGCCCGCCACGCGGGAGCCAGCCCGAACAGTACAGCGGCCACCAATCCCGCCAGTGCCGTGAACCCCAGCACCGATCCGTCGATCCGAATGCTGTCGAGACGCGGCAGACTCTCCGGAGCCAGCGCCCGCAATTCACGAATACCTGCCCACGCCAGCACCAGCCCCACCGCTGTGCCCATCAGCCCCAGCAACGCAGCTTCGGCCATCAGTGGAGCTATCAGCCGCCACCGGCTCGCGCCCAGAGCCGCGCGCACCGCAAACTCATGCTCCCGCAGCGAAGCCCGCACCAGCAGCAGATTCGCCACATTCGCGCACGCAATCAGCAACAGAAAAATCACCGACCCCATCAGCGCCAGAATCGCCGGCCGTACCTCCGCCACCAGATGCTGCGCCATTGGCTCGATCGTGATCTGATATCCAATCGACGCGTCCATCGGAATCGTCCTGCGACCCTCCGCGGCAACCGCGTCGGCCGCACTCTGCGCCTGTTCGGCCGTCACGCCCTCCTTCAGCCGCGCGACCGGGACGATGGAAAACCCATTACGCTGCGCCGCATCGTACGCCAGCCGGTTAGCCACCCACACATCCGGCGCGGCTTCCTGATCGGCCGATGGCGGCAGGTACAGCCTGAATCCAGGAGCCAGCACCCCCACAATCAGCGGTCCAGGCCGTCCCTGCGCCTGCATGCTGCGCCCAATCACCTTCCGGTCGCCGCCGTAGCGCCGCATAAAGTACTCGTAGCTGAGGATGCCGATCTGCGGCGGCGGAGGAGGTGTTGCCGCGTCCGCTGTGCCTCCAGCCGGAGGCTCCGCCGCCGGCGTTCCATCTTCCGCAATAAAATCCCGGCCATATAGAATCTTCGTCCCCATCACCTGAAAGAAGTTGGTTGTCGCAATCCCTGTTCGCAGTTGTTCCGGCGTCCCATCCTCGCGCACCACAACATTGCGGAACGTAAACACTCCGGCCATATCTGAGAACACAGACTTCGTTCCATCGCGCAGATCGATGTAATCCGCATTCGAAAACGGCAGCCCTTTCACATGCCGCTTCGTCAGATCCATCCCCCCAACCACAAGCCGTCCCGGATCCTTATATGGCAGCGGACGCAACAGCACCGCGTTCATCACGCTGAAGATCGCCGTGCTCGCGCCAACGCCCAGCGCAATCGTCACCAACCCAATCGACGTAAACCCCGGATTCTTCCGCAAAATCCGGCCCGCCAGCAAAAACGTCTTCAGCATCGTTTCCTCATTCGCTTTCTTTCTCGCGGCGCAGAGATGTCACGCCGCTAAGCATTCGCGAGCAAAACCATCGAGAAAGAAGCATCGGCCCATTCAGCGACTGCCCACCATTATGCCCCAACCTCAAAAAGCAAAAAGGGAGCAGCCCCAGCCGCTCCCCTCATGGATTGTTTTTGCTTTTGCGCGAAGCGCGCCCGCCTGGACGGCGAGTCCTCACCATCGTCCCCACGCCCGGCTGATGTAATCCGTCATCGTCATCATAATCAGCACACAAAACGTCAGGAAACCCGCACCCACCGTCAGTTTTGTCAGCTTCGAGCTGTACTTCACATGCATGAAGAAAAGAACCACCAGCGTCATCTTGATGCACGCAATCGCCAGCGCTACTACTGCGTTCAGATCGCCCGGCAGGTCGATCAACGACGCCCCCACCGTGAGCGCCGTGAAAACCAGCAGCGTTCCCCCAATCAGCAGGTAAACCGTCGGACTGACAATGTGCTCTTCGTGCGGCGTTGGCTCGTCGTGATGTTTCGCTTCTGCCATAAATGCCTTTCTGTTCCCTGCTCCCTGCATTATTGATGTCGACTGATCAGATACAGCAGCGGAAACAAAAAAATCCACACAATATCGACAAAGTGCCAGTACAAACCAAAATTCTCAATCGGCGCCACATGACCTTCGACGTACTTGCCGCCGTAAGCCTGAAACAGCAGAATCGCAAGCAACGACACGCCAATCACCATATGCAGTGCGTGCATCCCCGTCATCGCAAAGTACAGCGAGAAGTACACCTGCGTCTTCTCCGCCATATCCAGAGAGAGCTTGTCGTCCGGATAATCTTTCGTCCCGTGCAGGAAACCCGCAGGACTAAAATTCAGTCCCGGCACATGATGCTCCACCCACTCGTCGTGCCACTCGTACGCCTTCACACACAAAAATCCGCAGCCCAGAATGATCGTCGCTATCATCCAGCCCATCAGCGCCTTGCGCACCCGCGTCTCGGCCGCGTGCACCGCCATCGCCATCGTGAAACTCGAAATAATCAGCAGCGTCGTGTTCAGCGTCCCCGCCCACAGGTGCAGCGAATGGCTCCCCGCCACAAACGCCGGATAATACCAGTTGCGGAAAATCAGATAAGCGCAGAACAGCCCGCCGAAGAACATGATCTCCGTCAGCAGGAAAAGCCACATCCCGAACGTGGCCGACTCCCGCTGCTGCTCCACGCTCTCGAAGTGATGCTTCAGAAACGCCGGATGCTCGTGCTCGGAGTGCGCCGCCTCCGCCGTCTGAGCCGCGACTGTGTGGCTATCCAACTGTAGGCACCTCGCTCCCCTTCTTACTTTCCAGCCACTCGTAGTCGTAAGCCTCGTGCGTCA
>CAZSWI010000366.1:0-3799 GCA_964610635.1 uncultured Acidobacterium sp. | reverse complement strand
AAAACTATCAGCGACTGCTACAAATTGCTTAAAACACCAGCCTGATCCCCACCTGTAGCTGCCGTTCCCGGTTGACCGCGCCGCTGTTGGCGTTCGTCACTTCTCCAAAAGCAGCCGTCGGATCGTATATGTATTGCGTCTCCGTGCTGCCGTTCGTCATCACCGTCTTCGTCCCCGGCTTCACGCCGCTCTGCCAGGACAGAGTGGCCATGTTCGCGTGCGCCGTGTCGTTCGTCACCCGATACCCAACCGTTTGAATATCCGTCACATCGCGATGGTTCAGCGCATTGAAAGCTTCGCCCATTACCTCCAATGAGGAACGGTCGCTGATACGTATTCTTTTCGTGAAGCGCAAATCCAGATTCACCGCCGCCGGATACCGAAATGTATTCCGCCCGATCGGCGGAATCAGATCCTCCCCGCCCGACCCGTTCACGGTTCCACCCAGGCTCGCAATCGGAACCGCCATTCCCGCCGTGGTGTCCGTGAAGGTCTCGTCGGGCTGTTGCACAACCTTCAGACAATTCGCACCGTCCCCCGTCGCCCCGCCGGCATTCAGCCAGTTCTCGTATGAACACGAAGGCGTAGGCTCTGTCCCCTCCGTCCGCATCGACCAGGGAAGTCCCGTATGCCACGCCCCCGCCGCCGCGAGCGAGTATCCCCCGAACATCTTCCCCGCCGGTCCGCGCAGCCGCCACGGCTCGCGCGCCACGATCCCCCCTGCCACCCGCTGACGCACATCGTAATTCGACGTTCCATGCTCCAGACGCAGATCGGCGGGATCGCAAACATCGTTCCTCTCGGCAAACGTCGCCTCGTTCTGGTTGTCGTCGATCGTGTGAGCCCACGTATATGCGGCATTCACGCTCAACGCGCGCGAAAGCCGCCGCGTCAGCCGCACCATCGCCCCGCGATAACTGGAATTGGTCTCGCTGACCATGTCCGTGATCGCTCCATAACCCGGATTCACTCGCTGGTAGTAAAACCTCTGCGGCGCATAGACCACATTCGTATATCCGGAAACCTGGCCGGCCGACTTGGCCAGCGGTCCAGCGTTCCCCGCGTTGCCCGGAGCTTCCACGCTGTAGAAAACCTTCGCCGTCGCATTCAAATCGATATTCGTATCGATGAACTGCGTCAGATCGTGCCCATCCGTCGCCAGCCCGGTCAGCGTCAGTACTGTGCGCGCTCCCACTTCCTGTTCCAGCGACACGCTCATCTGATTGATCTGCGGATGCCGGAAATGCGTATCGAAATACACCGCCTCCGGGGCGGTCGAATTGTGGTTCGGCGCACTCGGATCGACCCATGGCATCTCGTTGCCCGCAAATACGTGCGGAAATGCCGGCGCCCCTTCGTCCATCGGACGATACAAGTACTTCCGTGGCGATTGCGCCGATCCCGTTGATGTCAGCGCACTGAACACCGTGGCGTTCGGCACCCGCGCAAAATAAATTCCGCACCCCCCCCGTAAAACCGTGCGCCCATTGCCGAAAATGTCCCACGAAAATCCCGCCCGCGGCCCAATCCCGTCTCGATCGTGTGGCAAACGTGCCGTCTCCGGAATCTCCGTGTTCACCAGCGCCGAATTTGTATCTGGCAAGCTTTCGTATTCGTAGCGCCCGCCCAAAGTCAGCGTCAGTCCACCGCCCGGCTTCCACTCATCCGCAACGTACACCGCATAATCGACGGTGCTGAAGTTCCACTCCGCACTCCCAACCGTCTGCCTAAAGCTCGAGTAGCACGGGTAGCGTCCCCTCCCGCTCGTTGTTCCATCGCAGCTGTTCGGCGCCAGCATGTCCGCGAGAAAGTTTCCCAGGCTCGCATAAGAATATTCCCCGTTCTCGTCATTCAATCCATCGAGAACATCCGCCACGTGGTTGTAGTCATAACCAAACCGCAGCGCCTGCTTTCCGCGAATCCATGTTCCGGCATCCATGAATTGCACGCGCGTCTCCGCCGGATACTCCCGCTTGTTCGCCGTCGAGAGCGTTCCGAAGCTTAAGCCCTCGCTGCGATCGATCGAAACCTGCGGCGCCAGACCCCAAACATTGTTCGCGAACTGCTGTTCGAATTGCGTTGCCGTCCCCGGCGTCTGCGACAGCACATCCCGGCTGTATTGGAATCGCGCGCTGCTCAGCAAACGCCCCGTCGCAAAAAATTCCCACCGCGCAATCGCCGCATCGTCGCTCGTCGAGCTGTTTCCGAAGCTCCCGATCGCATCCGTCTCCGTCGCCCCGCCCAGTACGCTGTGCAGACCCGCGCGTCGCATCCGGTTGTACTGCGCGACCACATGATTGCGGGCATTCACCCGCCAGTCGATCTTCGGAAACAGAATCGTTTGCCGCGTCGAGCGCGGAACTGTGCCCAGCATCCCATTCAACTGCGCCAGGGTTGTCGCATACACGCACGCTGCCATCGCCGTCGATCCCGACGATGCGCTCGCACTCCCTCCGCAGCTCTTCACCAGCTGGCTCGTGCTGCTCGCCAGCCGCTCCTCCAGCGTGGTCAGCGTTGCCGCCGACGGCGGAGCGAAAAACACTTCCGGCTCATTCGCTCGCGCCACCGCTGGATCGTTCCTGTCATGTTGCTCCCACGCAAAAAACCAGAAAACCTTCTCCCGCCGAATCGGCCCCCCCGCCGAAAGCTCCCATTGCTGCCGCCGATCCGGCGCATGAAATGGAACCTCCACATACATGATGGGTTGCCCGTTCAGATACATCACCGGCTGCCCCGTCGAGGTCACCGTTTGCCCCGCCGGCTCCATCTCCATCGTCTTGCTGAATGCGTTGAACGCCTGCCCCATCGCCCCCCGGTCGTAAAACACGGCCTGCCCATGCACATGGTTCGATCCGCCCTTCGTTAAGGTATTGATCGTCCCTCCCGCGCCCCGTCCATATCCGGCTCCGCTCGCATTCACCTGGAACGCCCCCGCCGCCGAGTGCGCCGTCGCGAATCCATTTCCATCCGTCCCCCGCTCCCGCGCTCTGAACGCCAGATTGTTGTCTGTCCCATCCAGCGCAACGCTGTTCATCGTGGGACTCAAGCCGCCAAAGCTCAGATCTCCGCTGCTCCCTTCCGTAGACGCCCCTAACAGCCCCGCCAGGTTCGACCAATGCCGGGTGTTGTTCGGCAGGTCTTCAAGCAGGGAGATTCCCGCACCCTCCTTCGCACTGGCCGCCGCATCCCCGGCACTCACCCGCGCACCTGCGGCCCGCGCATCCACCAGAACCGTCCGGTGAACCCAACGGTGCGCCAGCCGCGCATTCAGGCGCGTAGAAGTCCCCAGCCCCACTGTCAGATTGTCCGCCTCCCATTCCGACAATCCCCGCGCATGCACCCGCAGCCTGTAATCGCCAGGCATCATCTCCACAAAATGAAAAATGCCGCGGACGTCGCATCGCGCGTCCTCATGCTCGCCCGTGACCTCATCCTCAATCCGAACCAGGGCCCCGCTGACCCCCTTGCCATCCGGACCCACCACGCGCCCGCCTACACTCCCGCCCATATCGGACTGCGCAGCGCAAACCCACCCCAGGCTCAGCAAAAGCCCGAGCCAGACCACGAACCATTGCCACACACGGGCCGCTTTCCAATGCAGAGAGAGCTGCAACTTCCTCACCAAAACGTCGCTTACCGTTCTTCAGCTGGCCGGCTCTTAGCTGACCGGTTCTTAGCTGACCGTTCTTCTTGACTGACCGTTTTTTAGCGACCGTGAGTTCAACGTAGCTCTTTCGCTAAACTGGAAACAGCGAATGTTTATCGATGAAGCCAAAATTCGGGTCAAAGCCGGTGACGG
>CAZSWI010000365.1:0-3805 GCA_964610635.1 uncultured Acidobacterium sp. | reverse complement strand
GCCGCGTCCATTGTGGTGCAAGAGGAGTACTTTCGGGTCGAACCGAGGATCGAGTCGCATTGATGTTCGGGTGGCCGGGGAGTTAGCTTCTTGCTATGGGGTGAACCTGGCCTTCGCTGCGTCGGGTTTGGGGGTGGTGTCTCAGGTTGAAAATCAGACGCAATTGTGCGAATAGTAGCAAGGCGGAAAGTGGTTGAAGACCATCCAGAGGGGCCACCACAGAGCAAGGGGCGCTCCTACGATTAACCACATTCCGCGCATCCTAAAGCGCCACACACATAGAGCGAACAGGACGGTCCACACGACTGCCAGAGGAATGCTGACAGTAATCATCGCATGGTAGTTGAGAGGCATTTGCCGGGCTGGGATCATGTGCCCCAGGTACGCCACAAGCAATGACGCCGTGCAGGCAATCCCGTAGCTTGTTCTTTCCGTCATGCTAATCCGGCGATTATCCTCTTAACTCCAAAAGTGGCCCCCAGTATGCGGGTCAGCTCCGTAGCGATGCAAGGGCTGTGGATTTAAAGCTGAGACACTACCGGAATACCTGATGAAACAAGCTCCTCAAAGCGAAGCGGTTGAGATAGTCGCAATTGAAGGGCGCGAGGTTCGGATCACGCATCCTGAGAAGCTGTATTTTTCGCGAGAGGTGAAGCTGACCAAGCTGGACCTGGTGCGCTACTACCTGGCAGTTGCGCCGGGGGCGCTGGCGGGGATTCGGGACCGGCCGCTGGTTTTGAAGCGTTTCGTGAATGGGGCGGAGGCAGAGGCGTTTTATCAGAAACGGGCTCCGGCGGATCATCCGGAATGGCTGCGGACGGTGACGCTGTCGTTTCCTTCGGGGCGTACGGCGGAGGAGCTGGTTGTGGACGATGCTGCGGGGCTCGCGTGGATCGTCAACCTGGGGTGCATCGAGCTGCATCCGCACCCGGTGCGGTCGGGCGATCTGGATCATCCGGACGAGATGCGGGTGGATCTCGATCCGGGACCGGGTGTGACGTGGGCGGATGTGCGGCGGGTTGCGATGGAAGTGAGGGTGGTGCTCAAGGACGCCGGGCTTGAGGGATGGCCGAAGACCAGCGGATCGCGAGGCATGCACATCAATGTTCGGATTCAACCGCGCTGGAGCTTTACAGAGGTGCGGCGGGCGGCGCTGGCGCTGTCGCGGGCGGTGGAGCGTCGGGCGCCGGAGCTGGCTACTTCGAAGTGGTGGAAGGAGGAGCGGCACGGGGTGTTCCTCGACTACAACCAGAATGCGAAGGACCGGACGACGGCGTCGGCGTACTCGGTGCGGCCAGTGGCGGATGCGCGGGTTTCGGCGCCGCTGGGGTGGGATGAGGTACCGGATTGCGATCCGGCGGAGTTTACGGTACTGACGATGCCGGGGCGGTTCGCGAAGATCGGCGATCCACATGGGGGGATGGATGGGGCGGCGGGTTCGCTGGAGGCGCTGCTGGAACTGGCGGCGAAGGATGAGGCGGAGGGTTTGGGGGATGCTCCGTGGCCGCCGCATTTTCGGAAGATGGAAGGCGAGGGGGCGCGGGTGGCTCCGTCACGGGCGAAGAAGGCGGCGGCGGCAGGCCCGATTGCGAGCACGGGGAAGCGGCGTCAGTCGAAGATGCCGCTGGTGGTGGTTGCGAATTCAGGGAATAAGGATGCGGCGCTGGCGGGACTGGAGCGGTGGAAGGAGCGGCATCCGGAGGCGGCAAAGTTGCTGACGGTGGACGATGTGCTGGTCGATTCGATGCGGGGGCGTTCGTCAACCTGGACGCGGATTCGGGTGAATCTTCGGCATGTGCCGGAGGAGTTGCGGCCTGCGGAGGAGAAGCCTGATCCGGACGATGCGCCGGCTTGGCATCGGTAGAAGATAATGCTGGTCTCGATTTCCGGGCCGCACCCGGAACGGTGGTCTGTGGAGAAGATGGGGTACCTTGGTTTGTTTCGGGGCGGAGTTCCAAAGGCTGGGATCTGTGGGCTCCCACCCTTTCTTGTCGAACAGCAACAAGAAAGGATGGGGCACCCGGCGTCCTTCGGGGACGGAGAGCGAATCTGATAATCGCGTTGAGGAGGAAGGCCGGCTGGCGGCTGGTGGGGCTAGCGCGGCTGCTCGAGACCGGCCGGCATGAGGAGCTGGGCCAGTTCGGAGCTGGGACCGATGAGCTCGACCTTCACGGGCGCCAAGCCCTGTCCGCTGAAGCCAAGAGCATCGGCGGCAGCGTGGGATAGGTCGATCACGCGGCTTTCGGGAACGGGACCGCGGTCATTGACGGTAACGATGACGGAGCGGTGGTTCTCGAGATTTGTGACACGAAGTACAGAACCGAGGGGCAGAGTGCGGTGAGCGCACGTCAGCTGGTTCTCATCGAAAGGGACGCCGCTGGCGGTTGTGCGGCCCTGGAAGAACTTGCCATACCAGGAAGCTGTGCCGAGCTGGTACCAGTGATGGTGGCTGACAATGATCTGAGGGTTAAGGTGCTCCGTAGGGGAAGCAGCCTGGGCGCCGGCAACGCCGAGAAGTGTCGCGAGAACCGCACCGGCAAAACTAAGAATACGGCGAGGACGGGCAGCGTTATCTGTTGGGCGGATAGCGTTCATGTTCCTCCTTCAATAATTGTAGGAATCTGGAGTGCGTAAGTCAAACATCCAGAACCATTTAATTCAACACCGGTGCTTGCAGGATGCGGTGTTGTGTGGTAGTCCGAATGGAGCTTTTGGACCGCCAAAAAACAAACAGTCTTTCCCCGCCTTTTGTCTGAAGCTCGGCGGAAGAGAAGACCAATAGGTACGATGGCAGAAAGGGGCAGCGCGCTGCCCTGAATGAAGGAGGATTAGAAGCTTGCTCCGGAAGAGCAATGGTGTCAAGGACTTAGCTGACTCGCCAATAGCGCTGACGATAGCGGGATTTGATCCGTCGTCGGGGGCGGGGGCGACGGCAGATTTGCAAGTCTTTGCGGCGCATGGGGTTTTTGGAGTTTCGGCGATTACGGCGCTAACGGTCCAGTCAACCCGGGAGGTGCGGCGGGTCGAGCCAGTGAGCGGGGAGTTACTGCGGGAATCGTTGGAGTGCCTGGCGGGGGATTTGACGATAGGTGGAGTGAAGATTGGGATGCTGGGAACGGCGGAGGTGGTGGGGGTGGTGGCCGGGTGGTTGGGGGAGGCGGGAATTCCGCGGGAGAGGGTGGTGCTGGATCCGGTGATGCGGGCCGGCTCGGGGGCGGAGCTTCTGACGGCGGAGGGTGTGGAGAGGTTGCGGCTGGAGCTGCTGCCTTTGGTGGGGTGGGTGACGCCGAATTTGGCGGAGGCTGGTGTTTTGGTGGGGGAGGGGGCGCCGGGACGGGCGGAGGTGCCGGGAGTGGCGGGGCGGATTCAGGAGCTGGGTGCCGGGCGCGGGTTGACGGACATCGGAACCCTGGCCTTGGGCGGAGGGGCTGGGCTGAATGTGGTGGTGACGGGGGGGCATCTGGAGCCGCCGGACGATTTTCTGCTGACGGCGGAGGGTGAGGAGATTTGGTTTCCGGGGCAGCGGGTCGAGGCTCGGGGGTTTCACGGGGCGCATGGCACGGGGTGCGTGTTTTCTTCGGCGCTGCTTTGCGGGGTGTTGCGTGGGGATTCTAAGGTGGAGGTGGTGCGGGGGGCTGTACCTGCTCGGGCTCGTTCGGAGCAGGGTCATCGAACACCATTTCAACAGGTGCTTCGAGGACGGCCGGAGGCGGGTTGAAATCGATGGTTAGCGCTAGCGTCACCGCGGAGACGTAGATGCAAACGGCCGCTCGCAGCCAGCAGGAACTGCACGCCTACTTCCGCG
>CAZSWI010000364.1:0-3810 GCA_964610635.1 uncultured Acidobacterium sp. | reverse complement strand
ATGCGGCGCCCAGAGGAATGGCCGTCCTCGACAGAATCCGGCTTACAGGTCTGTCTGTAAGAGCTCGAAGGAGCTCGCATGGCCCCGGCCTTCCGATGAGGAGAGCCGGGGTCTTCAACGTTCCAGTCGTCACCTTCACCGCCAGCGAGCAGGCTCGACACACGTAATCCAGCAGAAACAGCGGTTCCTCTCGCCGGTAAACTCGCTACCACGTGGGTGTCGGAAACCCGCCACTATGTCTACGGAAAGAACGCAGAGAAACGTCCATTAATCTGCCTCGCTGTACCTACTGGGGGGATACCTTGTTTACAAAAAACAAATATATTCCTTCGTACCCCTGGGCAACTTGTTTCGGGTTTATGGCGACTCCTTCCGTGCCCGTGAGTTTATATTTATTACCAAGCGCTAACTCGATGCTGTCTGGCAGGACGAGTTGATACGATTTGTGCGTTCGCTCGTCGTACATGCCGAAGCGGCTGGAGATCTGGGTTGGTCGATCTGGACTACGATACTCAGCGGTTAAGATGGTTTGCCCGGCAATCGTTATCAGCGGGCCGTCCGGGATGGCCGGGTGTGTTCGGATCACGCCATCATTGCTGTGGCTACTTTGCTTTGAACATGAGAGGCAAAGGAGCGTGGTGACAGCAATGGTAAGGAAATATTGTGAACGGCGGATATGCCGAATGGACACTTACGCCTCCTTGACTTGACTAAACAGCAGCACTTGAAGGAAAAGGATTCCAGCCATAAATTCTAACTGCCATCCGCGATTCGGTGTCGGGTTGGAGTGCGGCTTTTCTTAGCCCTTGCCCCCTACCCGACCATTCACTGGGTATCGTTATCCTCTTCTCTTCTTGTTGAGGTTTTGTCTTCGCGCCAACGATCATCTGTCGGATTTCGGGCCCAGCCATTCCGCGGGAGTGAGAATGTCTATCTTGTAGAACGGATGAAGGGCGAGCAGATCGGCATCGCCGGTGAGAATCGCATCTGCGGTTCCGTTGACCGCGAGCTCCAGAAACCTGTCATCGTTCGGATCGCGGCAGGCGCGAACGGGACGCCAAATGGGCACAAATTCCGCGACATTGCCGATTTGGAGCAAAAACTCCTGCCGCTCTTCGACCGAAAGATAGCGATCAAATTTCGGGCGCGCGAGAACGTCGACCAATTCGAGCATAGTCGCTTCAGAAACAAGCAATTGCTCCTCGTCAACTATTCTGCGAACCGCGCGGCCTGGGACCGATCCGGGAGAGATCAGCCTGCTGATCAGCGCGTTCGTGTCAACGACCAGCCGCTGCCGAGTCGTCATCGGAAAGTAATCGTTCGAGAATCTCAGGCGTCATGCCGCGGGCGGCGGCCTTTTCCGCAACCTGGTCGCAAAACCGCTGAAACTCAGCTGCCTTCAGCGTGCGGAGACGCTCATATTCGCCTGCGGACACAACGACCGCGACGTCACGATCGTGGCGACGGATGACGACAGGTTCACGTTGCGCGGCATCGAGTAAGGCTGCCAGTTTTTGCTTGGCTTCGGTGGCCGAGATCGAGCGCATGGCTCAAGAATAAGACAAAATAGACAAAATAGGAAAAGCTGTGAAGTGAGCCATCAGGTCTACGCCGTCACCTTACCGCCTCAGCGAACAGGCTCGACACATAATCCAGCAGAAACAGCGGGTGTACCGGCTTCGCCAGAATCTCAAACCTGTTGCCCTTCTTCGCTGCCTCTTCCATAAGCGCCTGCGTCCCTTCGTGACCCGAAAACAGCACCGTCCGGCAGCGTGGCCAGTTCGCTTTCAGGACCATCGCCAGATCGATTCCGTTCATGCGGGGAAGCATCACATCGAGAATCGCAAGGTCGGGTTCCCAGGCCGCAATTGTCTCAATTGCTTCTTCCGCCGAATGGGCGCACTGTACCTCATATCTGTGCTTCGAAAAGATTACCGCCAGCGTCTCGGAGATCGCCCGATCATCATCAACGATAAGAATTCGGCGTGCAGTGCCAATGCCCTTCACAGGGCCTCCTGAAGACAAAACGCCGTTTTTCAGCGAACGGGACCGGCGCAGAGGTTTCGAGCGCCCTTTCACCTCGGCCGCGAGGCGCGTAGCACGGCCTGTGCTCCTTACGATGCAGGAAAGCAGGGTCAGGCATTGCCCGTTCCTAAGAAACCCGCACTTTCCCCATCACCGGAAATGCTCCCACCCCCCGGGTTGGACAGAAATGTGCCGGCCATCGTTGCAATTTAGAACAACCAGCGGCTGACGCGGGCTCGCCTTTCGCATCGTCCCGATTTGATGGATCGGCACTCCAGCCAGTCTGCGCGGAATCCGAACGTCGTGCGAAGCGGCAAACAGCAGCTCATAGTCTTCGCCCCCGTGCAGCGCCAACTCCAACCCGGAACCCGCCGCCAACGGGTGAATTGGCAGCGCGGCCTCATCGATGATCGCCGCCACATCTGAAGACTGGCACAGATGCGCAAGGTCGGTCGAGAGCCCGTCGCTGATGTCGATCATGGCGTTAACCAACTTGCGCAGCCGGCGACCCACCGCAACGCGCGGCTGAGGAAAGAAATGCGGATGTTCTACCCCGCCATCGGTAAGTTTCTTAAATTTCCTGGGATTCTTCGATAAAGCCCGGAGCTCAGCCGCGGCGCCGCCCAGCGCGCCCGTGACGTAAACAACATCGCCGGGCCGAGCCGTGGATCGTAACACCGCTCCACCCCGTGGGACCTGGCCCACTCCCACAATGTCGGCCGCGATTAAACCCTCCGGTCTCCCGGAGAGCGCATGTGACTCCGCCGTATCGCCCCCGGCCAGCTGAACCCGCTGCTCCCTCGCCAGCGCCAAAAAACCAGCAAAGAACCGCTCCACCCAATCGCCAGCCAGCCTGCGAGGAATGGCCAGCGACAGAAACACCGCCAGCGGCTCCGCACCCATAGCAGCCAAATCGCTGAGTCCACGCGCGAGGCAACGATGACCTATCGATTCCGGCGCATGCCAGTCGCGCCGAAAATGTCTGCCCTCCAGCGAAAAGTCCGTCGTGACGCAGATATCGTGGCCCGCATTCGGCCGCAAAACCGCGCAATCGTCACCGATGCCCAGCCGTACCAAACGAGAGGCCGACGGCACACGCCGCCGGATGGCCTCAATCAGGGCCAGCTCCCCAGGAACCGTGCGAGATGGCGTATGACGAGCCAAAACATTTCCTGCTAACAGGATATCGATTGCCGCCGGCCCCCGCATTTCGTCCAGCCTGCCACCGCCTGCGGCGCTGTTAATTGAGCCCCTGTTATCCACTTGATTTACACAAGAACCGGCGCATGTAATGAAGTTCAGCAGTAGCTGGAGGTATTCATGACGAACGAAACCTGGCTGGACAGCAAGTGCGTCAGTATGACCTCAGAGAGCGGCAGAACTTCATACCCTGCAGAAATTGACCCATCGCAGAACAGAACCGTCAGGTCAATCAGGGAACACAAAGCGGATGCCGCGACGGATCCATTTGTCTCCTCCAGGGATCTCGACGACCTATTCTGGGGTCGGCCCGAAAGACGCGCTTAACAAACGCTGCGAGCCTCTGCGGCGCCCCCCGGGACCCAGAATGGCCGGGCGGGTCTATTCTGAATTGACAGTGATGTCGAGTCAGAGCGTAATCATTCGCGAAAAACTGGAAAAATTCTCTTCGACCGGCATGGATCCCGTCGGTGATCGCGCCGCCATGGAGGCCTTCCTGGAGCTCCGGCTGGCCCTCGAGGCCGGTTTGGTGCGAGCAGCCGAGCCCGACCCCACCACAGCGACTGGCTGGCGCGTCAACGCCTG
>CAZSWI010000363.1:0-3816 GCA_964610635.1 uncultured Acidobacterium sp. | reverse complement strand
CCATTTTCCGCCAGTCGGCCAGACGTAGCTGCTCCCCAAACACACGCCAGTCAAAATGAATCCGCCCACGCCCGAACCAGATCAGCGCGATCACCGCCAGCACAACAACAGCGGCCACGATCCGGTTTTTGTTCGACTTCAAAACAGGACTCCCTCGAACCGAGCTGCCTCGGACCTGACTCGCCCGAACCAGACTGGGTCGAACCCGACTCGCTGAAACAAGGAGAGTTCGCGAAGAAGGCGCATCGTGGTCAGTGCGCCACCACAGAGGACAACACCGCGGCCCGCGATTGCGCAGCGTGCAGTTCACTCGCACGCCGCTCCGCAACCCGGCGATTATATTCGCGGATCACCCGCGCCACGTAAGCGCGCGTCTCGCGATACGGCGGAATCCCATGCCAGCGATCCACCGCTGCCGGACCCGCGTTGTACGCGGCCAGCGCCAGCTCCAGATTGTCGTGATACTTCGTCAGCAGTGCATTCAGATACGCGGTTCCGCCCTGAATATTCTGCCCTGGCGCAAAAGTGTCCGATACGCCCAGGTCCGACGCCGTGCCCGGCATCAGCTGCATCAGTCCCTGCGCCCCGGCGTGGCTCACCGCATGCACATGTCCGGCGCTCTCCTGGCGAACCACGCTCGCCAATAAATCCGCGTCCAGATTGTAGGTCGTCCCAGCCTTCGCCAGCATGGGCTTCAAATCGGCATCCGTCAGCTTCTCAGGCACCGCGACTGGCACCGATGTCGCGCTCTTCGGCGTCGCATCCGCAGCCGGCTTCGGCCAATCCACCTGTTCGTCCGCCACAATGTCCGACGCATTCACTTCGAGGAAGCTCGCGCCCGCCGCATCCATGTACAGCTTTACCTTCGCGCCATCCGCCTCGCGATGATCGCAAAAAAGGTCAAAGCCATTCCTGAGAGTCACGTGCTCGGCGGCATGCGCAAAAGTCCCCAAACAGCTGAGGGCTGCTACCGCGCACCATGATTTGTGTAACCTGCCGGGGAAGCACATGCTCCTTTACTCTACCATTCTCAGGACGCGCCTTTCGGCCTGAATGTTCAATTTACGGTAAGCCCGTAACTGGTTACTGTTGTGGTATTTGCGTCGATCCGTCCCTCCCAGGCACGGCCACCCACGCCTGCATTTCCAGCACGCCATCAATCGCCTGTGCTACCCCATCCGCGTCATTCGTCGGCCCAATCTCCCACCCCCGGCGCCGCGCCAAATCGATAAGGTCCGGAGCTCCATTCGCCACCACCACCGCGCGGCCGGCAAACTCCAGCATCTCCAGATCGTTCCAGTTGTCGCCGATCGCCATGATCTCCCCCGGCGCCACACCCCGTTTCTGCGCCAGCCGCCGCAGCGCCGCACCCTTCGAACACCCCGCTGGCAGAATGTCCAGAATTGTCAGATCCCGAGACGGATACTCCGTTCGGTGCGCCTCGATATGAGATGCAATCGCGCTCTCGGCCAGAGTTCGCTCCGCGCTGCGCATCTCCTCGACCCCTCCGCACACCATCCCCTGTACAGGCGCTTCTCCCTGATCGAAGGCCCGCTCCAGCGGTCGAACCTCGCGTATGGACGAGCGGTTCGCCTCCACCCACATCGATACACGCGCGTGCAGCGCCTCCAGAGACTCCAGCACCATCTCGCCGGGCCCCTCGCGATCGAACGTGAAAACAGTTGTCCCCAGCGGTCGCAGCACCGGACACAGAGCGCGCGCAGTCTCCACCGGCAACAGGACGCGATCAATCGGCTCCCCGCCGAAAGTCCGTGTCACCGTCCCATTCGACGTGATGAACACAGTCTCCGGCTTCAATCCAACCGGATCGATCAGCGGCGTCGCGTAGGCCTGCCGCCTTCCCGTCGCAATGACAATTTCAATGCCTGCCGCCACGGCCTCTCGCAGCGCGTGGCAGTTGCGCCGGCTCACCGCCGCCCCTGCAGAGGGCAGCAGCGTTCCGTCGATATCGACGGCGATCATTCTGATTGGAGCGGTCACGTGTTTCCAGTTTAGGCGAATGCCGTTCGAACGATGCGAAACTTCAGCCTCGCCGCTCGCGAAAGAATTCCCGCAGCAGTTCGCCGCATTCCTCCGCCAAAACGCCCGCGGTCACCGCCATCCGATGGTTCAGCTTTGGATGATTGAGCACCTCGAGCACCGATCCAGCCGCACCCGCCTTGGGATCGGCTGCTCCATACACCAGCCGCCCCAGCCGCGCATGGATCATCGCTCCCGCGCACATCGCGCACGGTTCGAGCGTTACCAAAAGCTCGCAGTCAACCAACCGGTAATTTCCGAAGACCTGCGCAGCGGCGCGCATTGCCACCATTTCCGCATGCGCCGTCGGATCCGTGTCACGCAGCACTCGATTCTGTCCCCGCGCAACAATCTCGCCGCGCACTGCGGCGACCGCCCCAATCGGAACCTCGCCGGCATCGCGAGCGGCGCACGCCTCTTCCAGCGCAGCCCGCATCAGGTTCTCGTCGCTCACGACATTTGAACTTTGCTGAGCTGGATGAGCTCGCGAAAATTGAAAACGGGCAGCTTCGCGGAACGTAAAAATCCAGACAGCCGAAAATCCTCAGTCAGAATCAGAGTGTTGGCCGCAAGCGAATGAATCGCAGCGTCGGTCAGGCCAAAAGCTCCGAATGAAATTCCGCTCATGAGCAGCCTGCTTTCCTCAAATACCTCGAAGAATGTTGCGGCTTTTCGCGCAAAGTGCGTACTCCACGATTCTCTGACGTTGTCCGGCAATGCCCCCGCCAAATTACTGACCTCCGTGAGAATATGGGGTGTCGTAACGATTTTCGAGAATAGTCGTAAAAACCCAACAAGCTGGTCGTAGTCGAATTTCGTGAATCCTGCTGTCCTCTTGAATTTCTCGATCCGCTCTCGTTCAAATGCGCCGATCAGCAGAAGCAAAAGAAGATTGGTATCCAATAGGACACGGCCACCCCGAAATCGTGACAACAGGCGCTGTTCCGGTATCACGCCACTTTATTCCGTACAGCCAACAGATCGCCTGTCTTTGCATCGACTTCGACCAGTTTCGTCACCCGGAAAGGCCTTAAGAAGTCCTCGAAAGTTAGCTCGGCCGAGTTCTTCCTGCTGGAAGTGGTAGTGAATGTGAAAGACCACGCTTCCCGATTGGCCGCCGTTTCAACCTCCTCCAACTGCCAGCCCAGGTCGGAATATTCAGGCAACACGGCTTGAAGGTACCCCTTTGCCTTGTCGATCCCCTCCTGCACGGTCATTGAAGCACCTCAAGCCAATTATTTCACGCGATCCAGCCCGATCTTCATGTTCTTAGCTGCCCGGTTCTTAGCTGCCCCGTTCTTAAGCTGCCCGGTTTTTAGCCAACCGGTTCTTAGCTAACCGGTCTTTTGGTGGAAGCCGCCGGTTGCTGTTGCGTCATGCAATGCAGAGTGCCCAGCCCCCATATCAGGTCTCCACAATAAATGCCCACCACCTCGCGTCCCGGAAATACTTGCGCAAGAACGTTGAGGGCCCTCCGATCGGTGGAACGATTAAACGTTGGAACGAGTACAAGCTCATTCGCAATGTAAAAATTTGCGTAGCTCGCCGGAAGGCGCTGGCCCTGAAACACAATTGGCGGCGGCATCGGCAATTCAACAATCTCGAACGGCTTGCCTTCCAGAGTTCGCGCCGATTTCAGGCGGTCAAGGTTCTCAGCGAGCGGCAAATGGTTTTCATCTGCTGAATTTGTCTCAACCACTGTCACAATGGTGTTCGGTCCGACGAATCTTGTGATGTCGTCCACGTGCCCGTGCGTGTCATCGCCGGCAATCCCAC
>CAZSWI010000362.1:0-3816 GCA_964610635.1 uncultured Acidobacterium sp. | reverse complement strand
TTGCATATCCGGCGTTGGCTTCGGCTGTGGCCAGGTCGGCCTTCGACTGAGCCAGTTGCTGATCCACTTCGGGGCTGGCGATGGTGGCGAGCAATTCTCCCTTACGTACGTGCGCACCAATATCGAAGTACCACTTTTCCAGATAGCCGTCGGTGCGCGCGAAGATGGGCGAGTCGACATAAGCGAACAGGTTGCCGGGCAGAACGATCTCCTGGCTGGGTGCGCCCTCCTGGGGCTTGTCGACCAGAACGTTGGCCAGCGCCAGATCGCCGGTGCGGGTCTTCAGCGTCTTTTCCGCGCGGAGCCGAGGTATGAGCTCGGCCACGGCCACAACCGCGACAATAACGAGCACCACAACCAGTGCCAGAATCGCCTTGCGGCCTGAAATCGGCGGACGGTGGTCCTGAGGATCGTGACTATGGCTGTCATTCCCGTGAAGGGCCGGAGCGGGTTGGTCCTGCCTCCGGTTCGGCTGCTGAAGATTTGGATCGGTCATACCTTAGCTCCCGGTCACAAGCTGTTGCCTGTTGGGGTGGTGACGGGCCTCGCGCTCCTGGCGGCGCCGTTCGAGACGACCATGCAACACGCTGAAAATTGTTGGAACGAAGAACAGGGTCGAAACGGTGGCGAAGAGGAGACCGCCAATCACGGCGCGGCCCAGAGGGGCGTTCTGCTCGCCGCCGGAGCCGAGGCCAAGGGACATGGGGATCATGCCGAGGATCATGGCCAGCGCGGTCATGAGCACGGGGCGGAAGCGCACAAAGCCGGCGTTCAGTGCAGAAAGCCTGGCGTCGCCGACCGTCTCTTCAAGCTGCTCGCGCGCGAAACTGATCACCAAAATCGAGTTTGAGGTAGCCACGCCCATGCACATGATTGCCCCAGTCAGTGCGGGGACGCTGAGGCGCGTGTGTGTGAGAAAGAGGAACCAGACGATGCCGGCGATAGCCGCGGGTAACGCGGTCACGATGATGAAGGGATCGAGCCAGGATTGAAAATTGACGACGATCAGCATATAGACGAGCAGGATGGAAAAGACAAGACCACCCAGCAACCCTTCAAACGAGGTCCGCATGGTTTGCACCTGGCCGCGCACAACGATGCGCGATCCACGTGGGAGATGCGACCGCTGCTGGTCGACAATGTTCTGGATACCTTTGCTCACGCTCGCGAGATCGGTGCCGGCGACGTTGCCGTAAATATCGATAACGGGCGTGATGTTGTAGTGCGTGATGGTCGCGGGCTCCTGGCCTGGAGACACGGCCGCGACGTTGCCGAGAATCTGGATGGGCTGTCCGCCGACCGGTCCAGAGGAAGGCGGCATGCCTGCGCCGTAGGAAGTGCTATTCGACGGAGTCGGCCCGGACGAGCCGGTTGCCGCGGCGCTGCCCGACGTCACGGGAATGTTTCTCAGATCCTGCATCGTATCCAGAACATACTGCGGCGCCTGCACCGCGATGCTGTACTCCACGCCGTTTGACGGGTCCAGGTAGTAGGAAGGCGAGGTCTGAAAACTGCCGCTGCTGGCGACGAGAAGACTCTGGGCAACGTCGCGCTGCGTTAGGTTGGCACCCTGCGCCATGGTGCGATTCACATTCACCTGCAATCTTGGATTATCGAAGGGCTGCTGGAGGCGCATGTCCGCGGTCCCGGGCACAAACTTGATCTGGTTGAGAAGTTTTTCGGCAAATTCGCGGTTGGCGGTCTGGTTCGGCCCGACGATCTGAATATCGATAGGAGCGGGCAATCCGAAGTTCAGGATTTGCGTCACCATGTCCGCGGGCAGCGTGTAAAACTCCGTACCCGGAAAACGCTGCGGCAGGATCTCGCGGAGCCGCGCCACGTAATCCGCCGTTGGATGGTGCTTCTCGGCGAGCGAAACCTGGATGTCAGCGTCTGCTGGACCCACGGGCGCGGAGTTCGAATACGACAGGTTGATGCTCGAGTACGGCAGGCCGATATTGTCGATGATCGTGACCAGTTCCTTCTGCGGAATTACCTGGCGAATGGTGTTGTCGATCCGATCGCAGAGGGCGGCCGTATCTTCAATGCGCGTGCCGGTGCGCGCCCGCACGTGGAGCTTGAACTGGCCGCTGTCGACGGTGGGGAAAAAGTCCTCGCCGAGGAATGGATAGAGCAGCGCGGCCGATCCCATAGTCAGGACGAAGAAGAGAACGATGAAAACGCCGGCGTGCTCGATGCACAATTCGAGAATGCGCCGGTAGCTCCGGCGAAACTTCTCGAAGCGACTTTCAAAGGCCAGCTGAAAGCGGGTGAAAGGATTGCGGCTCTGAAGCTTTTGCTCGCCTTCATGTACATCGTGCTCGCGAAGCAGGTATTTCGCCATGGTGGGAACGACCGTGCGCGAGAGCAGGTACGACGCGAGCATGGCGAAGACCACGGCTTCCGCCAGAGGAACAAAAAGATACTTCGCCACGCCGCTGAGTAAGAACATCGGCACGAAGACGATGCAGATGGATATGGTGGCGACGAGCGCGGGAACGGCAATCTGCGCGGCGCCATCGAGAATGGCCTGTTCGATTGCCTTGCCCTGCTCGAGGTTGCGATTGATGTTTTCAATTTCGACTGTAGCGTCGTCGACGAGAATGCCGACGGCAAGCGCGAGGCCGCCCAGCGTCATAATGTTGATCGTCTCGCCCAGCGCGCTCAGCGTGAGCAGGGAGGTAAGGATCGACAGCGGAATGGAAACGGCGACGATAAGGGTGCTGCGCCAGCTGCCGAGAAAGATGAGGATCATGATTGCAGTGAGGCAGGCGGCGATGATGCCCTCGTGCACAACGCCGTCGATCGAGGCGCGCACGAAGATGGATTGATCGGCCAGAGGCGTTATCCTGAGCTGCGGGGGGAGCTGGGATTTCAAGCTCTCGGACTTCGCGAGGATCCCCTTCACGATGTTTAGGGTTGAAGCGTCGCCGGTCTTGATCACCGACAGCAGCGCTGCGCGCTGCCCATCGACTCGCACGATGTTGGTCTGCGGCGGAAAACCGTTGCGGACGTGGGCCACGTCATGGATGTAAACCATAGCCCCGTTGACCTGACGAATCGGCAAATCGTTCAGCGCCTGAATCGTGCTCGGTGCGCTGTTGGTTTCAAGCTCGTATTCAAAGGGACCGATCTTGATGGTTCCCGCAGGCAGAATAATGTTTTGCGCGCCGATGGTGTTCACCACATCGGCCGGGGAAAGCCCCTTCGACTGAAGAGCCGGCAGGTTGAGATCGACCTGCACTTGCCGTTGCTTGCCGCCATAGGGATAAGGGATGCCCGCGCCAGGCACAGTAACGAGCTGGGTGCGGATGAAGTTAAGCGCCAGATCGTTCAGCTGCATCTCCGAAAGGCCCTGTCCGGAAAGTCCCAGCTGAACGATAGGAACACTGGAGGCGTTGTACTGGATGACCAGGGGAGGTGTGGTTCCGGGTGGCAGCTGGCGGAGCTGGGTTTGCGCGATCGCCGTGACCTGAGCCACTGCGTTGGCAATATTCACGCCCGGCTGGAAGTAGATCTTCTGGACGGCGATGCCGTTGAGCGAGTTGGACTCGGTGTGTTCGATGTCGTTAACGGTCGTGGTGAGTGACCGTTCGCTGAGCGTAACGATGCGGCTCGCCATCTGTTCCGGCGAGAAGCCCGCGTAATTCCAGAGCATCGTCACGACGGGGATGTTGATGTTCGGAAAAATGTCGACCGGCATATTCACGATGGCCAGCGGACCCAGAATCATCAAGAGCAGCGCGACAACGGCAAACGTGTAGGGCCGTCGCAGCGCGAGGCGGACTATCCACATATCGCTTCAGTTTCTCCTGC
>CAZSWI010000361.1:0-3830 GCA_964610635.1 uncultured Acidobacterium sp. | reverse complement strand
TTCCCGCCCGGCAACTACCAGGTCAAAGCCATCCTCACCCAGGATGGCCAATCTGTAACCAGCACAGCTACATTTGCAGTGGAAGGAACCATCGCCGCATCCAACGCGCCTCTCGCATCCTTCACCGCCACCAGCGGTTCAGCGAGCAACTCGCCCGCCGACAAAGCCGCCGACCAGCACCTGGCCTCGACCGCCGCCCTCGCCAACAGCCAGTTCACCATTGTCAGTCCGTCGCATCCCGTGCCGCCTCCCACAGACGCCGAGGTTCACGGCATCATCGAAGGCGCTCGCCAGCGCGCGCTCGCCTGGTCCGACTCACTCCCCAACTTCTTCTGCGTCGA
This sequence comes from uncultured Acidobacterium sp., assembly GCA_964610635.1. Classification (GTDB taxonomy): domain Bacteria; phylum Acidobacteriota; class Terriglobia; order Terriglobales; family Acidobacteriaceae; genus Palsa-343. Next base: position 3,489 of record CAZSWI010000361.1, on the reverse strand, counting down.
GGTCACCGACCACTCCATCGACTCCACCGGCCGCGGCGACTGGCGCCACAAGGACACCATGGTCCAGCTCATGCGCTACGTCGACCATCAGGAGTCCCGCACCACCCTTGAGCTCAACGGCAAAAAAGCCAGCGTCCAGCCCGCCGACCTCGATTTCGCCCACTCCGTCGGAGAATTCGGCGGCATGTTCCAGGTCGTCTTCGATCCCTCCGCCAAAGCGAAGTTCACCTGGAAAGAATCCGATGTCCTCGACGGCCAGCCCGTCCAGGTCTTCGCCTTTCGGGTCGCCGCCGCCAATTCCAACTTCGACCTCACCGGCGAAAACAACCGCCAGCACGCGGTAGGCTTCCACGGCCTGCTTTACCTCGATGCCGCCACCCGCAGCATCCGCCGCATCACCATCGACGCCGACGACATCCCCGAGAACCTCCTCGTCCGCGCCTCCACCATCTCCGTCGATTACTCCTGGATCTCCATCAACGGCCACGACTATCTGCTGCCGGTCCGCGGAGCAGTGAGCCTCCGCGAAGGCAAACACCAGGCCGTCCTCAACGAATTCGCTTTCCGCAACTACCGCCGCTTCGGCGCGCAAATCCGTATCCTCAGCAAAGAAGAATCCAAAAACCTCCCCGGCAACTAAACATTGGTTCCTCCCCGGTCCCCGGTCCCTCCACCCCGCACTGCTCTCCATCTTTTCTGACCGCTGAACGCTGAACGCTGAGCGCTCTCCCTGTACCCTGCACCCTCCACCCTGTACCCTTAAAACAAGGAGATCCCCATGGACCTGAACGGCCCCGCGCTTCCCGCGCGCACCGTGGCCCAGTCGCAGTCTGAAATGACCGAGCTGATTTTGCCCAACGACACCAACACGCTGGGCAATCTCCTCGGCGGCCGCCTCATGAACTTCATCGATCTCGTCGGCGCCATGGCCGCCTACCGGCACGCCCGCAGCCACGTCGTCACCGCCTCCATGGAGCACATCGACTTCATCGCCCCCGTCCACGTCGGCGACCTCATCATCCTCAAATCCTCCGTCAATCGCGCCTTCCGCACCTCGATGGAAGTTGGCGTCAAAGCCTGGGTCGAGAACACCATCGCCGGCACTCATCATCACGTCGCGTCCGCCTACCTCACGTTCGTCGCCGTTGACACGCAAGGACGCCGCGTTCCCGTCGCACCCCTGCTCACCGAAACCGACGACGAGAAACGCCGCTACGAAGAAGCCGGCCGCCGCCGCGAAGTCCGAGAATCCGAAGCTCGCCGCCGCCACATCCCCAAATTCGAGCCCGCCAAAATCTGACGTTTCATTCTGAGCGATGTTCGGTTCGCATCGCGAGCCGAACACAGTCGAAGGACCTCCCGAGCGTCAGCAATTAAGACGAGTTGGCTCGTCGGAGTTCGCGAGGGCAGCGGCTGCCGGGTGCCCCCCTCGCTGACCTGACCGTTCTTTAACTGACCGCGTCCCTCTACCCTGTACCCTCCACCCTCTACCCTGTACCCTGAATTTATGTCTCACGCACCCACACCCCCGCCCCCCACCGCCCTCCCCGGAGTCAAATCCATCGTCGCCATCGGTTCCGGCAAAGGCGGAGTCGGCAAAACCACCCTCGCCGTCAACCTCGCCATCGCGCTCGCACAGCTCGGCCACCGCATCGGCCTCATCGACGCCGACATCTACGGCCCCAACGTCCCGCTCATGATGGGCACCTCGCAGCAACCCCGCATCCTCGCTAACAACCAGATCGAACCCAACGTCGCCCATGGTGTCAAAGTCATCTCCATCGGATTCATCTCCCCCGGCGACAAGCCTCTCGTCATGCGCGGCCCCATGCTCCACCAGATCATCCGCCAGTTCCTCCAGCAGGTTGAATGGGGCGAGCTCGATATCCTCCTCATCGATCTCCCCCCGGGCACCGGCGACGTCGTCATCTCCCTGGTCCAAACCGTCCCCCTCACCGGCGCCATCGTCGTCTCCACGCCCTCCGACGTCGCCCTCCAGGACGCGCGCAAGGCCCTCGAAATGTTTCACCAGGTCAATGTCGAAGTCCTCGGCATCGTCGAGAACATGTCCCACTTCACCTGCCCCCACTGCCATCACGAAATCGACATCTTCTCCCGGGGAGGCGCAGAGCGCACGGCAACGCAGTTCAACGTCCCCTTCCTCGGCTCCGTCGAACTCACCCCCGAAATTCGCAAGGGCGGAGACACTGGCCTTCCCGTAGCTCTCACCGGACCCGACTCACCCCACGCCGCGCAGTTCTACGCAATCGCCAGCCACCTCGCCGAACGCGCCCAGCAGCAATCCGCCAAAACCGAAACCATTTTTGAAATCAGTTAACGATTTCACAAGGGACGGTGTCGAAAAATGGCTGACGAGTTTGTGATTGCACGATTTATAGACTTCGACGATTCCGAGAATAAAGGGTCAGAGATCGATCGGCGTTTACGAGCAGACGGTGTGCCTGATCGAGGGGATGCGTTTGCGCCAGTCAGGATCGTGCAAAATATACCTTAGAAATTCGCGGCTCCCTGATCACTGATCTCGACGCGCCACCTTGTACCCTGCACCCTGCACCCTGTACCCTGTACCCTGTCCGGAGGATCTCCCCATGTCCCGCTACTCCCGTCGCGATTTCCTCAAAGCCTCCGCCGCCGCCGGAGCCGCCGCCACCCTCTCCACGGTCCCCCTCAGCGCAGAAACCCGCCGCGCCACCGACCTCGTCACCCTCGGCAAATCGAACGTTAAAGTCACGCGCCTCGCTTTCGGTACCGGCTCCAACAACGGATCAGTCCAGCGCAACCTCGGCCAGGAAGGCTTCAATCGCCTCGTCCGCTACGCCTACGACCAGGGCATCCGCTTCTTTGAGACTTCGGACTCTTACTACGACATGCACCGCATGCTCGGCATCGCTCTCAAAGGCATCCCCCGCGACACCTACCAGCTCATGACCAAGGTGACCACCGAAGATCCCGTCGATCCCCAGGTCCGCATCGACGAGCTCCGCAAACAAATCAACACCGACTACTTCGACATCGCGCTCCTCCACTGGCAGCACATCGGCGAATGGCCCGACGTCACCACCCGTTGGCAGGATGGCATCGTCAAAGCCCAGGAGCGCAAAGCCGTCATCGCCCGCGGTGCATCCGTCCACGGACTCCCCGCTCTCCGCCGCGTCCCCGATTTCCATTGGCTCGAGGTCGCCATGATCCGCGTCAACCACAACGGCACCCGCATGGACGCCGAGATCGCCGAAGGTCCGTACCGCGGCAACGTCCCCGAAGTCGTCGAGCACATCCACAAGACCCGCGCAGCGGGGATGGGTGTTATCAGCATGAAGCTCGCCGGCGAAGGCAGCTTCGGACCCGAGGACCGCCAGAAGGCAATGCGCTTCGCCTTTCAGAACGCCAAAGTCGACTCCGTCACCGTCGGCTATAAGAGCAGCCAGGAAATCGACGAAGCCATCCGCAACATCAACCTCGCCCTCGCCT
>CAZSWI010000360.1:0-3837 GCA_964610635.1 uncultured Acidobacterium sp. | reverse complement strand
CGAAGTCGTACTCGCCGTTCGGGCTCATGCCGAAGTAGCTGGTGTCGCGGTTCAGTCGGGCTTCGATGCCCCACCTCCAGGCATGGCGCCCGTGGGTCCAGGTAAAGTTTTGCTGGCCCTGGAAGAGGTTCCCGTACTCCTGCATGACTGAACCCGCGGCAACGTCAAACCCCTCATACAACCCATCATTGAACTTCACCGCCGGGTCGATATGGTTCGGCGTCGGAAAACCGGGCGTGGCCCGCATGATGCTGAAGACGGATTCCCAGGAGAAGTGAGGCGACTGCGTGCGGGTGTAGCGGAATTCCACGTTGCGCTGGCGATCGACATACTGCACGCCGAAGGTGGGGTCGATGGTGGTCTGATCGGGATTGGTGGTTGGGCCGGTGAGATTGTCGTAGTTGAACCGCCCGAGAAACTGGCCTTTTTCACCCAGCGTCCGATCGATCCGTATTGAAAACTGATCCGCATTTGTCACGACATTCGAGGGCGCGGCATAGGTACGCGCCCCATACGCCCCGGTGGGGTTATTCGGCACGGGGTACCGCGCCAGCACAGCAGCAATCTGCGCATTTACAGGGACCATCAGCGTATCCGTGCTTCCGTCCGCATAGGTCACCACGTCCTGGCCCGCGCGCTCGGCCGGGGTCGGCATCGGCAGCACCTGCGTCGTACCCAGCACCTGGCGGAAGCCCTGATACTGCCCGAAGTAAAAGGTCTTTCCGCGGCCATCATATATATGTGGCAGCAGAACCGGGCCGCCGTTCGTGAAGCCAAACTCATTCCGCTTGAAGGGGGGAATACGGCCGGGCTCGACGATGGACGGATAGTCGAAGTAGTTTCGGGCATCGAGCGCCGAATTCCTCAAAAACTCGAAGACCGACCCGTGAAAGCCAGCCTTCCCCGACCGCGTCACGATGTCTGTGAAGCCGGCCGCGCCGCGCCCGATTTCCGCCGGCATCCATCCGGAACTCGACTGAATCTCCTGGATCGCATCCACGTTGAAGTTGGTGAAGGTGCTCCCGCCCATCTCGGGATCGCTGATGTCCGCGCCATCCATAGCGAAGACCGCCTCCACACCGCGCTGGCCGTCGATGGCGAACTGCTGGGTGAAGTTGGTCGCGCCGTTGACATCGGTCATGGTGCCGGCGGCGAGCAGGAGGAGGGTGCTGAAGTCGCGGCCATTCAGGGGGAGGGAACTGACGGACTCGGACGATAACTTCTCGCCGCCTGTGGCCGCCGTACTGCCGGCTGCCGCGCTCCCCACAGTTCCGCCTGTGGCGGCGCCGTCCGCAGGACTCTCCATCCCCACCGTGGCTGCGCCGCTCGCTGGAAAGCCGGTCTGTCCTCCACCCGCGATTGCGGACAGCACGCCGATGGACGCCGCACCGTCATACGTAACAATCAGTGTTACAGAAAGCCCCGGCAAATCCACCGTCAGAGCCTGCGTGGGCGCGCGTCCCTTCGGCCGCACCACGACTGAATACCGTCCCGGAGCAACATGAGCGAAGAAGAACCTGCCATCTACCTGCGTCGTAGCCGTCTCGACACCGCCGGGCCCCCGCAGCTCGACGGTTGCTCCGGCCAATGACGATCCGTTTGCGGATCCGACGGCTCCGCTCCACGCGTCATTTCCGGTCGCGGTCTGCGCCGCGGCAGAGGTCAGCACCAACAAACACAGAACTACGCAGCCCAGGAAGCTCCGCGCGGCACGACGATATTCGTTTTTGATTTGGATGATTTGCACGGGGACCAGTGCGAATTATATCGACTAAGGCGTTTTTTTTACTCCGCCGATCCACCGCTTCCGCACCCCGTGATCCACGTCACAATCTCCGCGTGCTCTCCTGTGACCGCTGGCACATACAGTCATTCCGTCCCGAATTAACAATCTTTCCGCTTTCAGATTGCAGATGGCGTCCGTGCCCCAGCGCTCGCCCAGCATTGCCGCCATCATCGCAACGCACTTATATGCAACACCATCGCCCCTGCGGCGGCAGAACGGAGAAATTATCATGAGTACCACTACGGTTAACTCCCAGACTTTAGTCCGGGAAGCGAAAGTCGAAACTCCCTCCCCATACGTCTTCTTCTTCGGCGCAGGTTCCGCCGAAGGTAACGGAAAAATGCGGGACGTGCTTGGCGGCAAAGGCGCAGGCCTGGCCGAAATGACCAATGCCGGGCTGCCGGTGCCCCCTGGGTTCACTATCCAGACAGAAGCCTGCCGCGAATACATGCGCGGGTCCCTATCCGCCGCGGTCACAGAGCAGATGGACGCCGCTCTTGCTCGGCTCGAGAAGCTGCAGGGCCAGCGCCTCGGCGCAGGCGACAATCCTCTTCTGGTCAGTGTTCGCTCCGGGGCAAAGTTTTCCATGCCCGGCATGATGGACACGATCCTCAACCTCGGTCTCAACGACCATTCCGTGGAAGCTCTCGCCAAAAAGGCGAACAATCCGCGCTTCGCCTACGATTCGTATCGGCGGTTGATACAAATGTTCGGGGATGTGGTGCTCGATATTCCCAAGAATGAGTTCGAGCACATCTTCGACGAGACTAAGAAGAAGCACAACGCGAGGCTCGATACCGAGCTCACTCCCGCGGCCCTGAAAGAAGTCATCGTCGCCTACAAGAAGCTTGTCCTGCACCACACCGGGGCGGAGTTTCCGCAGGATCCGGATCGCCAGCTCACCATGGCCCGCGATGCCGTGTTCAGGTCCTGGAATAACGAGCGGGCCAAGACCTACCGTCGCCTCAATCACATCGACGACTGGCTCGGCACCGCCGTCAACGTGCAGGCCATGGTCTTCGGCAATCTCAATGAATCGAGCGGCACCGGCGTCGGCTTCACGCGCAATCCGGCCAATGGCGAGAGGGAATTCTACGGGGAGTTCCTGATGAACGCACAGGGCGAAGACGTTGTGGCGGGCATTCGTACCCCTGTTCCGATCAGCGAACTCCAGAAGCAGATGCCCCATGTTTATGGCGAGCTTCGCGACCTGACTTCGCGCCTCGAAAAACACTACCGCGACATGCAGGACTTCGAGTTCACCATCCAGGACGGCCGCCTCTACATGTTACAGACCCGCAACGCGAAGCGCACGGGCCTCGCCGCTGTCCGTATCGCCATCGATATGGTCCGCGAAAACCTCATCTCCATTGACGAAGCTGTTCTCCGCGTCGAGCCCAACCAGATCTTCGACTTTCTGGTTCCGCGGCTGGACGAAAAGGGCGCTGTCGAAGTTCTGGCAAAAGGCCTGCCTGCCTCACCAGGCGCGGCTGTAGGCCAGATTGTCTTCACGGCCGCCGAAGCCGTTAAGGTTCACGAGAAGGGCACCTTCAAATCCATCATCCTCGTTCGCGCCGAGACTTCGCCAGAGGATATCGCCGGCATGAACGTTGCCTCCGGTATCCTCACCTCCCGCGGCGGCATGACTTCTCACGCCGCTCTTGTCACTCGGGGCATGGGCAAGTGCTGCGTGGCCGGCGCCGGCGACGTCACCATCGACGAGAAGAAGAAGGAAATGCGGGTCCAGGGTAAGGTGTTTCACGAAGGCGACTGGCTCTCGCTCGATGGAACCACCGGCCGCATCATCAATGGTCAGCTCAATACTCTGCCCGTCAACCCCGACAACCCGGACCTCATCCAGTTCATGAGCTGGGTTGATGAGCGCCGCAAACTGCGCGTGCTCGCGAACGCAGATATCCCCCGCGATGCGAAGCAAGCACAGGCGTTTGGCGCGGAGGGCATCGGGCTCTGCCGCACCGAGCACATGTTCTTCGCGGAAGATCGCCTGCCCCACATGCAGGCCATGATCCTCGCCAAAACCGAAGAAGAAC
>CAZSWI010000359.1:0-3839 GCA_964610635.1 uncultured Acidobacterium sp. | reverse complement strand
GCAAGGACTCCGCAGAGCGCGAGGCCGCCGGCGTAGTCTTTGGGGTCCTGTTCGAGGCCCATCACCGTGAGAAGGCCGCCCATGGAGTGCCCCATGAGGAAAGTCTCGTGGGGCTGGCCGTATTTTTTTCGAAAGTAGCGGCGGAGGGCTTCCGTTTCTGTGGCGGCCTGCGGGACGGCCCATCCACCGACGGCATAGCCGGAGCGCGCGACCGCATAGCCCCGATTAAGGATCTCCTGCAGGACGCGCGTTGGCGGATATTTGGGATCGAAAGTCTGCGGAGTGGGCTGGTAGCCATGGAAGTAAAGAACCAGGCCGTGGTTCCAGTTTTTCGGAATGTCGATGCGGAACGAGGCGCCGTCGATTTTACCGATTTCGGTTTGGACGGGAATCGGCGGCGGTGTCGGCTCGGGTGCCGGCATGGGGGCGGACGCGGAAGCAGGAGCCGAGCCGGGAGCGGGGCCGGGGACTGAAGGGTGCGTTGCCGCGGCAGGCGCGGAAGGTGCGGAGTGGTTGCCAGTCGCGCTTTGCGAAGTTGCTGCCTGGGGCTCACGTGTCGGCTCCGGCTGATCCTTGGTCACGGGGGTGGTCTGGGAGCGCGCGCTCACCGCGAAAAGCAGCAAAAGCAGCGGGACGAGAGGCCAATCAAGCCACGAAGCAAGCCACGAAGTCATGCGCCGGGGATGGCCTGACAAGTACACTCCTTTCCGCTGTGCGAAGATGAGGTTCGGCCCTGCGCAATTTCGCGTGGCAAGTTTGCTTCAGCCAATCGCGCAGCCTTTTATCAACTCTGATGCCAAAGCAGCCCAGCCGCGAATCTTTACTGCAATCTAACCGAAAAGCGGCGCGTCCGAACTCTAAAGCGCGAAACGCCGCGAAGAAGAGCCGCGGTAGTAGCGCGGCCTCTCCGCAAACCATGCCTTCGCCAGCCATGTCTGTTCAAGCCGTCGGTTCGCCGGCTGCGGAGGCAGTGCCCCAGCTTGCCGGGGCGGTGCGCATCACGCGGCGCGCCGCGGACCGGCTGCGGGCGGGGCATGTTTGGGTGTACCGGTCCGACCTGGAGCAGTGGCCTGCGGAATTGAGCGCCGGGCTGGTTCCGGTGACGGATCGCCGGGGTGAGCTGCTGGGCACGGCTCTCTATAGTCCGTCGTCGGAAATTGCGCTGCGAATCGTCTCGCGGGAGCTGCTGGCGGACGAAACGGCGTGGCAGGAGATCCTGCGAGAGCGGCTCCGGACGGCAATCGAGCAGCGGCAACCCATGCTCGACTCCGAAAACGATGCGTGCCGGCTGGTCTTCAGCGAGGCGGATGATCTGCCGGGGATCACCGTAGACAAGTATGCCGGACTGGCGATCGTGCAACTGCGGCACAAGGCGCTGGACACGGAGGGGAGCCGCGCAGCGGTGGCGATGACGATTCGGGAAGCCGTCGATATCGAGAAAGGCGGCCCCGAGACGATTCTGGAGCGCGAGGACCCGAGGATTCGCGAGCTGGAGCAGCTGAGCGTGCCTGCTTCGGCGACTTTATTTGCCCGCAACCCCGAGCAGCCGGTGACCAGCACGGTCTTCCGGCTGAACGGCTTGAGCTTTCATTTCGACGCAACCAGCGGCCAGAAGACAGGCGCGTTTCTCGACCAACGGGAGAATTATGCCGCGGCGGCCCGCCATGCGCAGGGCGAGGCGCTCGACGTTTGCACCTATCAGGGCGGTTTTGCGCTGCACCTGGCGCGGGTTTGTCCTCGGGTGACGGGCATCGATGTTTCGCGGGCGGCGCTTGAAGTGGCAGACCGGAATCTGGAGCTGAATCGGGACGCTCTGGGCTCGGCGGAAGTGGATTGGGTGGAGGCTGACGCTTTTGCTTTGCTGCGCGGCTGGAGCGATGCGGGGTCGGTATACGACACGATTGTGCTCGATCCGCCGGCGTTTGCAAAAAGCAAACGCGCTGTCGAGGGCGCGCTGCGCGGTTATCGCGAGTTGAACCTGCGTGCGCTCAAGATGCTGCGGCCAGGCGGCCGGCTGATCACCTGCTCTTGTTCGCATCACGTTTCACAGGGTGAGTTCATTGACACCCTGCGCGCGGCCGCGGGCGATGCTCGACGCCGCGTGCGGCTGCTGGAAGTGCGCGGGGCGGCGCCGGATCATCCGGTGGTCCTGAATATTCCTGAGACGGAGTATTTGACGTGTGTTGTTCTTGAGGCGGAGTGAGTCTCAGGTGAACTCGGCATACGCGGGTGAGAACTCGCGCAGCTTGCGAACGACGTCGATCAACCGCTCCGCCACATAGTCCACTTCTTCTTCCGTGTTGAAACGGCCTAAGCCAAAGCGAAGCGTACTGTGAGCAGCTTCCTCGTCCAGATCCAGCGCGCGCAGAACATGCGATGGCTCGATCTTCGCCGAGGTGCACGCGGAGCCGCTCGAGAGCGCGACGTCTTTGAGGCCCATCATCAGAGTCTCGCTGTCGGCGTGCTCGAAGGTCATGTTGAGATTGCCAGGCAGACGATGCGTTTGTGATCCATTCACGCGAACGCGATCGAGGCCGGCCATGAGCTTCGCCTCGAGCCGGTCGCGCAGGGCGGCCATCCGGGCTGCTTCGGATTCCATTTCCTCAAGGGCGATCGCGCAGGCCGCGCCCAGACCGGCTATGCCGGGGACATTGAGCGTACCGGAGCGCAGGCCGTGCTCGTGGCCGCCTCCATGCATCTGCTCGACGATTGGGACGCGCGGGTTGCGGCGGCGCACATAAAGCGCGCCGACGCCTTTGGGACCATAAATCTTGTGGCCTGACAAAGAGAGCAGATCGATGTGGGCGCGGTTGACGTCGATGGGGATTTTGCCTGCAGCCTGCGCCGCGTCTGTGTGAAAGAGCACGCCGCGTTCACGGCAGAGAGCCCCGATTTCGTCTATGGGCTGAATAGTCCCGATCTCGTTGTTCGCGATGTGGATGGTGACCAGCACCGGCTTGCCCTGGACCGGATGGCCGTCATCGTCGAGTGCACGGCGCAGGTCGTCGAGGCGGATGCGGCCAGCCTCGCTGGAACTCCGGGGAGAGACAGGCAGATACGTCACTCGGCTGCCTTGCTTTTCAGGTCCGGACTTCTCAAGCCATGCGCAGGTGTCGAGGACAGCCTTGTGCTCCGTGGCCTGGGTGACAACATGCGCAGGACCGCCGTGCGCCTGGACCACTCCCGTGATGGCCAGGTTGTTGCTTTCCGTCGCCCCGGAGGTGAAGACGATCTCGCGGGCGGAGGCGCCGATGAGCTTCGCGACCTGGGCTCGGGCCGTTTCAACGGCCACTTCGGCCGCCCAGCCGAAGGAGTGACTGCGGCTGGCCGCGTTGCCGTAAACCTCGGTGAGGTACGGCATCATCGCCTCCAGCACGCGCGGATCGAGCCGCGTCGTGGCGTGATTGTCGAGGTAGATGGGAAGTTTCATCCGGGTCCCGTCTGTTCTCACAACTAAAACGTCGTCTCAGAGCTGAATCGTCACCAGGTCCGCACTACGTTTGGTTCGAACAGCTGCGTCGGAGCCGGGTTCCGCCAGGTCGGCGATGCTGATGCTGCGCAACAGGCCGGAGATCGAGTCGTTCACTCGCGCCAGTGGCTCTTTGATGGTGCAGCTGTCGGTCAGGTCGCAGGAGCTGTCGCTGGTGCCGCAGGAGGTGATGAACAGCGGGCCGTCGATGGCGTGGATCACCTCGAAGGCGGAGATTTCCCGCGCGTTCTTGAGAAGTGAGTAGCCGCCGCTCATGCCGGCATGCGAGCGCAGGATGCCCACCTTCGCCAGCCGCTGCAGGATCTTGGCCAGCAGCTGCGGCGGAATGTGGTAGGCCTCGGCGATGTCC
>CAZSWI010000358.1:0-3846 GCA_964610635.1 uncultured Acidobacterium sp. | reverse complement strand
CGACCGAGTGCTCTGCCGTCACTGCCAGCTCCTCGAGGCCGGTCTCCCGGGCGGCTTTCCAGATGGTCGCCGGCTCGACGGGGAAATCGTCTCTGCCCAGCGAGTGCTTGATGGCGATCTCCCAGATCGAGGCTGCCGAGAAGCAGACGCGGTTTCCGGCATCCTCGATCAGCCGGCGCATCGGGCCCGGCACCTTGTCCGGATCGACGAGCGTCCAGAGCAGCACGTGGGTGTCGAGCAGATAGTTCACAGGCGCTCGCCTTCGAACATCTTCTGAATCTCAGCGTCGTGCGCTCCGAGGTCTTCCGGCAGCCGGACCTTGCCCCGCAGTATGCCGAGCGTGCGGCGCGTGGGCCGCGAGCCGGGGTGCGCGGAGACGATCACGACCGGTTTGCCCGCGCGGGCGATGGTTACAGGTTCGCCGCTTGCCAGAACACTTTGGATGATGCGCGACAGGTGGGTCTTGGCTTCGTGGATATTTACCGTCGCGGTCTCATACGACTTAGTCATATGACTTAGTCTATCATCGAGTCTCCGGCCGGCATTCTCCCCCTCGCTGTCCGCCAATTAACATCAGAGGAGCGACTCTGATCTCAGGAGCACGATGCAGCGCACCCCGAAAATCTTCATCTCCGCGGGTGAAGCAAGCGGCGAACATTACGGCAAGCTCCTGATCGAGGCACTGCGGAGGCTGGAGCCGGACGCGGAGTTCTTCGGGCTGGGTGGGCGGCGGATGGAGGCCATCGGCTTTCGGCCTATCGTGTGCGCTGAGGACGTCGCGGTTATGGGCATCACCGAGGTGGTGCGCCACATGCCGCGCATCTACCGGGAATACCGGCGACTGCGTGCGTCGATCGCCGCGGAGAAGCCGGATGCGGCGGTTCTGATCGACTTTCCCGACGTGAACCTGTCGCTGGCACGGCATCTGAAACGCCAGGGCGTGCCGGTGATTTATTTCGTAAGCCCACAGCTCTGGGCCTGGAAGAAATATCGCATCCGCAGCGTGAGGCGATACGTCGACCGGATGCTGACTATTTTCCCCTTCGAAGAGCGGTTCTATCACGACCACGGCGTCGAGGCGGAGTTTGTTGGCCATCCGCTGGCCGAGTTAGAACCGCCGCGGGTGAGCCGCGAGGAATTTGCTAGGAAGGCGGGGCTGGACGCGTCCAAAACCTGGATTGGGCTGCTGCCGGGCAGCAGGGAAAAGGAAGTCCGGCTGAACCTGCCGGAGATGGTGCGGGCCGCCGCGCTGCTCGGTCAGGGCCTCATGGGGCAGGCCGCCGAATTCGTAATGCCCCTGGCGCCCACCCTGACCGGGCCGCAGCGGGACCACATCCGGGCGCAGCTGTCGGAACTGATCGCTACCGAGTCGAATCCGCCGCGCATTGCCGTGGTCGAAGATGCCCGGGCGGTGCTCCACCATGCGCGGGCCAGCATTGTGGCCAGCGGGACAGCCACGGTGGAAGCGGCGCTGATCGGCAATCCTTTTATCGTGGTATACCGGATTTCACCGCTGAGCTACGCGGTGGCCAAGCGGGCGGTGGACGTGCCGCATGTGGCCATGGTGAACCTGATCGCCGGAAAACGCATCGTACCGGAGCTGATTCAGGGTGACTTTACGGCGGATCATGTAGTCTCACACCTCAGACCGCTGCTCAACAACGACGACGCGCGGGCGCGGATGCGGGCCAATCTGCGACAGGTCGGAGAGATGCTGCGCAGCGAACAAAGCGCCGTTGGCCGCGTCGCCCAGATAGCATCCGAATTGATGAGACCCAGGATGATGAGACAGAGATTGACGCCGGAAGAAAGACAGAGCCAGGTCCCATGACGAGATTCCGAATCGATGCCGCGTTCGGCAGGCCGCTTGCCCCGCGTGTTGCCGGCCTTTGTGCAGCGATGGCTGCGGCCTGCCTGCTGCCGGGGCTGCCGGCTGCCGCACAGAATGTCGCACCCAAACCCACGCTGAACATCACCGCCTACACCATCCATGCGGAAATCAAGCCGAGCGATCATACGCTGGACGCGACGGCGCAGGTGACGTTTACGCCGCAGGCCGACCTGCCGTCGGCGATCTTCGATCTGCATGGCGCATTGCTCGTGGATAAGGTGACCGATGCCAACGGCGCGAATCTGAACGGCGAGCGCGGGCCGGGTGCGACCCTGGTGGTGACGCCTTCAACCATGCTGGCTAAGGGCCAGCCGGTCACCTGGACCTTTCATTACTCCGGCAAACTCGAGACCGATGCAGGCGGTCCGGTCGAGGGACTGAAGCTGGCGTATGTTGGCGAGCCGATCAGCTACCTGTTGTATGCCGGCCGTTGGTTTCCGATGACCGGCTACCTGACCGATCGATTCACTGCGGAGATCCACGTGAAGGCTCCTGCAGGCTACCGGGTGATCGGCAGCGGGAGCACTGGCAAGCCGAAAGAGGCGGGCGGCGACCAGGAGTGGGACTTCAAGTGGGACAAGCCGGGATTTCCCGGGACAATTATCGTCGGGAAATTTGACGCGCCGGTTTCGGGCAGTGCTTCGAATATTCACGTCTACGTGACGCCCGCGCACAAGGCTCAGGCCCTCGATTACGCGGGCACGGCGCTGCGCGAGTTCGCCTATTACACCAGCACCTTCGGCATTCCGGAATCGACGCAGTTGAACGTCGTGGAGCTGCCGGATGATACTGTCCCGTCATTTTGGGCGCCGGAGATCGCGGCCATCGCCGGCTCGCACATAGGTGGCAAGAACGATTTCCGGCTGCTGGCCAACACCATCGCCCACCAGTGGTGGGGCTGCGAGGTAAGTCCGGCAACGCTGAACGACGCCTGGATCATCAATGGGATGTCGCGCTATGCCGAGCTGATGTATCTGGAAGACGACGAGGGCAAGAGTGCTCTCGAGTCCGCAGTACACGACGTTTCGGCCGGCGCATTGGCCTACGATACGATTCCGCTGTCGAGCGTCGGGACACTGCCGGCTTACTCACCGCAGTTTCAGTCCATGACGCTCGAAAAGGGCGCGCTGGTCTTCCACATGCTGCGGTGGGAGGTTGGCGACGACAGCTTCGAAAAAATCCTGCGTGCCGTGTTGAGTCAATTCAAAGACAAGGGCGTGCGGACCGGCGAGTTCGAGCGCACCGCTGAAGAACAATCGCAGCAGCAACTGATGCCTTTCTTCAGCGAGTGGCTGGATGGCACCGGAGCGCCCGAGTTCACGGATAAGTACGCTGTTTACCGGCTGGGAAATAACAAGGGTTTTCGCACGATTGGCGAAGTTCAGGGCGACATGGACCTGTTTAACATGCCGGTTGATCTGCGGGTGGAGACGGAAGGCAAGACGGTCGACAAGCGGATTGACGTGGTGGGCACCGACTCGCAATATGTGATTGACACCTTCGGCCGGCCGCGGCGGGTGCTGATCGATCCTGACGGCTGGGTGCTGAAGAACACAGCGGACCTTGAGGTGCGGGTGGCGATTCTGCGTGGGCAGCAACTGGCCGCGCAGGGCGACTCGGGAGGGGCGCTGGCGGAGTATCAGAAGGCGTTGAAGGCGAATCCGCAGAGCTCGCTGGCTAATTATCGAATCGGGGAGTTGTTGTTCACGATGAGGAACTACCAGGCGGCGGTGAACTCTTATCGTGACGCGCTAAACGGCGACGACGATCCCAGGTGGACGGAGGTCTGGAGCCACATAGCGGTGGGCAAGATTTTCGACCTAACGGGGCAGCGGGAGCGTGCGATCCAGGAATATCGGCAGGCCCTGCAGACCAACGACAACACGGCGGGCGCGATGAACGAGGCCCGGCACTGGATTCAGGCGCCGTATAAGCGGCCGGATGCGGAGCAGTAG
>CAZSWI010000357.1:0-3854 GCA_964610635.1 uncultured Acidobacterium sp. | reverse complement strand
GCCGGTAGACACGCACGACTTCGTCGAAGTCGGCGAGCTCCAGCATGGCCTGCTCCCGTTTTTCAACGGCGAGTTCGCTGCCTGCGCCCTGGCCCCCGGAAAGCATGTTCGCCGGGGTGGTTGCCATCTCTTCCATGCGACGAGATAGACGGGTTTTCACGCGGCAAGTTTACAGCGAAGGCGCGAAAATAGCGGGTCCTATGCGTGGGGGCGGGGTCAATCTCCCGTGGGGAGCATGCTCTGTGGCCCGGGGTCGAGCCGGCCCGGTCCGTTCCCCCGCACGCAGTTCTTGCCGGAAAGCTTGGCCTCGGCAAGGGCGCGCTCAGCTTCGCGCAGGACCACGAGCGGAGAGCGGCCCCGGCTGCTCGCCACGCCAAAGCTGGCCGTCAGGGTCGTCGCGTCGTGATCGAGAGCAAAGGGGCGCGCGAGGATCGACCCGCGAATACGATCGCCGAGCAGGATCGCGCTGTCCAGGTCGCACCCCGGGATGGCGAGAAGAAATTCGTCCTCGCCGCACCGGCCGATCAGGTCGTAGCTGCGCAGATGCCGTCGGAAACGGTTCGCCAGCTCGATCAGCACCCGGTCTCCGGTTTCGTAGCCGTAGTCGTGATTCACGCGGGAAAAGTCGTCGAGGTCGAAGAGCATGAGACTCAGCGGCGTCTTCATCCGCTGGACCCGGTCGGTCTCCTGGAAGATGAGGCTGATGAGGGCCTCACGATTCCAGAGGCCGGTAAGTCCGTCGTGGGTAACGTGGTAACGAAGCTCGGACGACTGTTTCTGAACCCGGCTCGCCAACGCCAGCACGCGCTCGGCCACCCGGATGCGGACCCTCAGGTCGGCCGTGTCGGCCGTGACCAGCAGGTAATCGTCGCCGCCGCAGTCGAGGGCTGCCCGGGCTCGGTCGGCTCCCCCCCGATTATGGCCCCCTCGATCGTTGCCGGCTTCACCATTGCCGGCCTGATTGCTGAAAAGGATCACCCATGTGCGCCGTTCTTCGTGGCGCCGGCGAACCTCCCACACGATTTCGACCGCGCTCTGCCCGGGCAAATCCATGTCCAGCAGGGCAATCGCGGGTGGATTGGCGCCCTCGATGCGAGCCAGCGCGTCCGTCCCGTTGTGAGCTACCTCAATCTGATAGTGCCAGGACTCCAGGGTCGCAGCCAGGAAGTCGGTTAAGCCGGGGCTGGAGCACCCGATCAAAACGATGGGGCTGGTACTCACGGTGATGGCGGTCGCAGGCATGAAGGTCTTTTGCGGTTCTCCCAAACCCTTTATCGGCTCGGAGATCAGGAAGATTGAAGAATCTGCCCCTCGGCAGAACTTCGAGGCAACCAGCCAGTGGAAATCGGATTCCAAAACCGGAACTTCCGTCGCTGAAATTGGCGAAGTGTGCCAAAGAGTGGAGATAGAAGTCGCCCTTTGGTAACCAAAGTTACTAAGATTTTTCGCGCACCTTGCCTGCCTTTGTGTGACGATTACGTGAGACAATGAACACGAAAGAGCTATATACCGTTCAGGGCCCGCACGTCGCGACTCTGTCAAGGAGAGAGCGATGAACCCATCCGTTAAGACCACGCATGTTATACCAACACAGCTCCCCCCGGTGCGGTTGGCGAGTGTTTCCACCCTTCTGGTTTGCCGTTTCTGCATGACCACCATCGGAGCCTACAAGACTCCGGCTGAGCGGCTGCGCCAGGAGGCGAAACACGTCTGCAGCGATAAGGTAGTTGTCGGTAGGCCTGCCGTTTCGATCCCGTTTAACTAGGACGACCGCTTTCGTCGAAGGCGCGGCCACAGCGGATTTGTGCGTGCCCGGCCACCCCCGGGGTTGGATTCGGATTCTCTCTGGTCACGCAGTTCTCATCGCAATTTGCCGCCCCGGTTCAAGCAGCCTCTGGGCCGTGGTTCCTGTCGTAAATTCCCCTAAAGTGGAAGCTGGCATACTCCCAACCGGAGGAGTAGCATTCTGCATCGAATCGCCCCATACGCCCGCGTACGGAACCACTCTTCGCGGGAGTGCGACGATTTCAGGTGAGGATATGAAGATGAAATCAGCGTTTGCATGGATTGCCGCCGCGGCGATGACTGTGGCGGCCAGTGGACAATCGGTCGTGACCAGCGGAGCGGCCACCGCAGCGGGATCGGCGCAGAGCGGTGGCGCCCAAACTTCGCCTGCCGGCGAATATGCCGCGGCCCAGGCGGGTCAGGCATCCGCATCGCTCGCGCAGGCGACGGCTGTTTCGGCTGAGCTCTCGAAGAAGATCGATACGAAGGATGCGAAGGCGGGCGATCAGGTGGTCGCGAAGACCACCAGCGAAGGGCGACTGGCCGATGGCACAAGGCTGCCGAAGGGATCGAAGCTGGTTGGACACGTGACGGATGTGCAGGCCAAGTCCCACGACAATCGTGATTCGCATCTCGCATTCGCATTCGATCGTGCGGTGCTGAAGGATGGGCGCGAGGTGCCGGTTCGCGCGACGATGCAATCGCTTTCGGCGCCGGCGGCGATGGCGGCGAACAGCTCCGACGATATGATGGCGAGCAATCCGTTGGGTCCCGGGGGCGGTGATTCAATGGCGCGCAACGGCGGGAGCGGCCACGCATCTGTGGGAGGCGTTTCCGGCGCAGTTCCCGGTACAGTGGGCACGACAGCCGGCGGCCTCGCCAACAATGTGACTTCAGGCGCCGCGGCGAGTGGCGCGGGCAATCTGGGCGCGAATGGCACGCCCCTGAACAATCCGGCCGGGCTGAATGCCGGGCTGTCCGGGCAGGCGATGCCGGTCGGAAACCTCTACGGCGTGACCTTCAACACCGTGAGTGCAACGGCTGGCGCATCGAACGGCGGCATCAACGGGTCAGCGGGCTCGTCGACTGCCACGATGCTGACCGGGCACGGCAGAAACGTCAGCCTCGAGAGCGGTTCGCAGATGACGCTGAGCGTGGCTCCGCAGTAGTTCGGACGTTCTGCCGTAACGCATCGGGAAAACCAGACCCTGTTTCCTCAAGCCCTGTTTCGTCAAGCCCCGTTTCGTCAAGCCCCGTTTCGTCAAGCCCTGTTACGCTGCTGCGTGGCAGGGCTTCTCTCTGCTCTGTAAATTGGCTCAAAGGCGACTCATGGATCGGGTTGGTTGGGACCGGAGGGACAAGGCGCATTTTCCGAAGCTGTATCCGATCCTCGATGCGGAATTGGTTCTGAGTGGATTGCTGGCGGAGAGTGATAAGCGCCGTGAACTGCTGCGCCGGCTGGTGCGCGAGCTGTCCGAAGCCGGCATGGAGATTCTGCAGTATCGCAATAAGAGGGACGATGACGCCGTGGTCGTCGCGGATGCGCTGGCTATCCGCGAAGCTGCAAGCCTGTCAGGCCCTCGGCCGGTGCGCCTGATCCTCAACGACCGAGCCGCGCTGGCGAGGGCTGAACGATGGGACGGGGTCCACGTCGGACAGAACGATTTGTCGCCACAACAGGCCCGTTTGCTGGTGGGCCCGGCGGCCACCGTGGGCCTTTCGACGCACAATGCGGAACAGGTCGTCGCTGCGAACGCCGAGCCGGTGGACTATATCGCCATCGGGCCCGTGTTCCCTACCGCCAGCAAGTTCGACACTTCAACGGTGATCGGCCTCGAAGGCGTGCGCCAGGCGCGAAGGCTGACCAGCAAGCCTCTGGTCGCGATCGGCGGCATCACCAGGGAGAACGCCGCGGCAGTCTACGACGCAGGCGCCGACTCGGTGGCGGTGATTTCCGCGATCTTCGGAGCCTCGGGACGAACCCCGGCGCAATCCGCGAAAGACTTTCTCGAAATTTTCAAGTAGAACTGTAGGACACGTGAGTTCCCCGTCCGCCACCTCGGCTCCTT
>CAZSWI010000356.1:0-3858 GCA_964610635.1 uncultured Acidobacterium sp. | reverse complement strand
TGGCCCGCCTGCGGCGAAGCCGACATCATGGAGCACATCGACGGCAACAACCCGCCGCCCTACGTCGGCGGCACGCCTCCCGGCTACGACTGGATCGCAGGCTCGGTCCACGGCGGAACCAGCAGCAGCGCTGAAGTCAACGGCAGTCAGACCTATCATCCCGCCGCATTTTCCGCAGCCGCCTGGCACACCTACGGCATGATCTGGACCAAAGGACAGGTCCAGTACTACGTCGACGATCCCACCAACATCTACGCCACCTTCAACACCAGCAACTTCAACGGCACATGGCCGTTCGATCAGGGACCGATGTTTATCCTCCTGAATCTCGCCGTCGGCGGCACGTGGCCCGGCAACCCCGACTCGACCACCGTGTTCCCGTCCACCATGCTGGTCGACTACGTCCGCATCTACACCAACTAGACTTTCGTCCTGAGCGCGGCGGAACAATGGCAGCGTCGGCGCTCGCTAACGTAGGAGCCGCCGACCGCCGGTTCCGAGAATTGGCAATTAAGGACTGGCGACCGGCGACTGGGGACTGGCAACTAAGATCTGGTAACTGCGGGTTCTACTCCCGCGCCTGTATCCACCGATCCATGATCGTGTGCACACACCGCGCACCGCAGAGGTGCCGCACATCCGCCGAATGCGACAGAAACCCGTGCCACGGCGTCACCTTGATCACCCGCTGCTGCGACTCACCTGCGGCCGGGGATAATGTCTCCGTCCACGCCAGCCACCAGTCTCCCGATTCTTCGCGCTTCGCCTTGTTGCAAACATCGCAGCGAAACGTCTCAGCCCACGCCATCGCAGTCCACTCCCGGCTTGTCGAGTAACATGATATCCAGGCGCTGTTCAACCCAGTGAACAGGATTCCGATGACTTTTTCTACAGATTTGGCAAATCAGCGCCGCCGGAAAGGCCTGCTACTTTCCGCGGCCACCCACGGCGCCATCATCGGCGTCGCCTTTCTGCTCACGCTCCACTTCAGCCACGTCCGCCCCATCTATCGCGAAAGCCGTTGCTGTTCCGCCGCTCTCTACTGGACCGGTGCTACGGGAGCAGACACGCCCAAAGACAAACCTGCCGCACGGACCAGGCAGCCCAGACCGTCCCATAGGTCGGCGCCCGATACAACCAGCAACGCCTCACCCATCTCGTTAATCAAAGCACCGTTGTCGACCCCTGGCATCGCTGCGCCCCAGCAACAATCCACCATCGGCACCGGCTCCGGCACACAGGATGGCGAGCCCGCCTTTCCTGTCTTCTTTCCCTCACCGGACGTATCGGACCGCTCCCTCCTGCCCGCAGCCGAGAAGAAAATCATCGTGGAAGTCAACGTGAGCGCCTTAGGAGACGTCACCGACGAGAAGCTTGTCCAGGGACTCGGCAACAACCTCGATCAAATCGTGCTGACAACCGTGAAAGCCTGGCGCTTCCACCCAGCAACACTCAACGGAACCGCCATCGCCTCCATCGAAGAGTTAGTCTTCCCCTTCAACCGCGACTATCCCTCGGGCGACGACCCGGCCGGATAAAGCCTACTGCCACATCGTCTGCCGGTCATCCCGCCAGGCAGCATCATTCTCTGCCTCGGTAAGTTGCTTGTACATGGCATTGCGATCTTTCTCCACGCATCCAGTCATGTCACTCGTCTCTCGACTCATTGAAAAAACATGAGAAGAAAAGCGGAGTCACGCTATCAGGAGGTAAGATGAAAACCAAAACCGTCCCATTTAACCCGAAAGGGGGGGCCAGATAAGTTATGTCTGGGCACAGCGCCCCCGCAGCACCGAACGCTGGATTTTCGGACAGAGCTTCGGAGCCGAATCCGGATGGACTCACGCTTGAGACCGGTTCACAAGGGGCTTGTTTCGCCGCGCCGCGGCTAATCTCCGCAGCAGCACTCTTCCTGCCCACAATATGAGCAGCAATTGCACACTCCCCGACCCTGCACTTGCTTTTGTTCTTGCGCGAAGCGCCTGTCGCCGAACGCGAAGGACCCGCCTGCAATAGACGGGATCACCAGCACCTCATCTCCATCCTGAAACGAGTACTTCTCATTTCCCAAAAACCGAATATCTTCCTCGTTCACATAAAAGTTGATGAACTTCCGCACCTGTCCCGACTCATCGCGCAGATGCGACCGCAGCGCCGGAAACGTCGTCTCCATCTCCGTGATCAGCGCCGGCAAATTCCCCGCACTCGACTGAATTTCCCGCGCCCCGTTCGTGTGCTTCTGAAACGCATTCGGCAAAAGAACCCTAACGGACATATTCCCCTCCCGCCACTAACTCGCCTTCTTCTGTTCTCTCCGCCAAATAAGCCTCAAAATCTCCCAGCCGCGGACGAATCCCCGCATGCTGCTCGTACGCCCCCTGCAGTACATCCGTCGTCTTCAACCCGTTGCCCGTAATGCAGCTCACCGTCAGCTCCTCCGGATGAATCCGCCCATGCGCATACAGCCGCGCCGTCACCGCCGTCGTCACTCCGCCCGCCGTCTCCGTAAACACGCCTTCAGTCTCCGCCAGCTCCTGGATCGCCGACACGATCTCCACGTCCGACACATCTTCGGCCCATCCGCCGCTCTCGCGAATCGCCCGCGTCGCATAGATCCCATCCGCTGGATTCCCAATCGCCAGCGACCGCGCAATCGTCGCCGGCCGCTGTGGTTCAATGTGATCCGCGCCCGTCTTCACCGCCGTCGCAATCGGCGAGCACCCCGTCGCCTGCGCTCCGAAGAAGCGCACTTCCTTCTCATCCACCAGCCCCAGCGCGATCAGCTCCTTGAACGCCTTGCGGATTTTCACGATCAGCGACCCGCCCGCCATCGGCACCACCACGTTGTCCGGCAGCCGCCAGCCCAGTTGCTCCGCAATCTCAAACCCCACCGTCTTCGAACCCTCCGCGTAATACGGCCGCAGGTTCACATTCACAAATCCCCAGTTGTAGCGATCCGCAATCTGCGAGCACAGCCGGTTCACGTGGTCGTAGTTGCCATCGATCCGCACCAGCGTCGCGCCGTATACCTGCGTGTTCAGAATCTTCGCCGCTTCCAGATCCGCCGGCACCAGAATGTAAGTCTTCAGCCCCAGCCGCGCCGCCTGCGCCGCCACCGCATTCGCCAGGTTTCCGGTCGACGAGCAGCCTACCGTCTCGAACCCGAACGCCCGCGCATTCGCCAGCGCCACCGCCACCACGCGATCCTTGAAGCTCAGCGTCGGCATGCACACAGCGTCATTCTTGATCCACAAATTCCGCGCGCCAATCCGTCCGGCGAGCCGCGGAGCCCGCTGCAGCGGCGTCCACCCCGCCGGCACCGGGGTCCCCAACGCGCCCGATGTTGGCGCGGTGGGGTGGGGCGTCGCTGGCGCATAGTTCGCCGGAACCGGCAGCAGCGCCTGGTACCGCCACATGCTCGATGGACCCTCGGCAATCGACGCCCGCGTCAGCGTCCGCCGCGCCTCGTCCAGATCCACAACCACTTCCAGTGGAGAAAAACACTCGTCACAGATCGACAGCGGAGCGTTCTCATAACGCTTCCCGCATTCCCGACATCGCAGTTCGTACGCAGCAGCCATCGCACCCTCCGGACCACGGCGAACAAGTTCGCGCGGGGCCCCCTCTCGCATTCGAGAGCGGCGTCGAGATACAAAAACACGGGCACGCGTGACGCTTGTACTTCGCTACTTCTGGCACTGCTGAGGATTGCGCGAGATGCGATACTGCCTGCACCCCGAATCTCATGTTCCCCGCCTCACGGCGAGCGAGAGTTGACACCGTTGTCCTGAATTGCTCAGGCCGGTTGTCGTGGCGTCACAGGGCCCGTCCCTCAGCCACTCTGCATGAAATTCAGGC
>CAZSWI010000355.1:0-3862 GCA_964610635.1 uncultured Acidobacterium sp. | reverse complement strand
ATTCCGCCGGACCACCATCCCCGAACTAATCGTGCGAACAGGTGCTTAGGTGCTACGTTCTGCGCCCCGTCTTCAGGATTTCCTGCTCCGAACCCGGAATGGTTATCGGCGGCTCCCAACGAACCCCCTTGAAGTTTTCGATCGACGCTTCCGTCTTCAGCGTCGCAAACACTGCGATCCAGCCCCGAGCCGGCAGCCGGTGGACCGCTGCTCGGCAGGCTGCGGTCATCTTGTCCACCGCGCGGAGTGTCACCGCATCGAAGACCCTCTCCTCGGGCATCTCCTCGACGCGACCGGCCCACACTTCCGCTTTCAATCCCAGCGTCCGCACCGCTTCGCGCAGAAACGAGGCCTTCTTTCCCTGCGATTCGGCCAGCGTCACGCCGATTTTCGGGCGGCAAATCGCAATCGGAATTCCCGGAAATCCTGCGCCCGAGCCAAAATCGAGCAACGTCCTCACATTTCGCGGAACCTGTTGTGCAGCGAAAATCGATTCGATAAAGTGCCTTCGGACAATCTCCTCCGGCTTACGAACCGACGTCAGATTGATTCGTGCATTCCATTTCATTACGAGCGCAAGGTACGCCTCGAACTGCTCGACGGCCCGCGGGTGCAGCCCGGCCACGTCGAGGCTAAATCGATTCTCATTTGGCGTTTGCATTATCGAGTCAAGCGCGCTATTGGACGGCCTGCTTCTTGTTGACTGTTCCCCGCAGTTAGTCCGCGACCGACTCGCTGATCATCCGGGGCTCCCACGCCGCCGCCGCATCCACAAACGACTGAAAGAGGCTCTGCGCCGCCTTGTTCGCCTCCAGCACCCGCTCCGGATGCCACTGCACGCCCATCAGGAACTGATCGCCGTGACCTTCCGCCGCCTCGATCACGCCATCGTCGAGCGACCACGCAGCGCGCACCAGGCCATCGCCCAGCACCGCCACCGACTGGTGATGACTGCTGTTTACCATCAAAGTCATCTTGGTGCCCAGCCCGAGAATGCGCCGCAGTCGCGAGCGGCCTTCCACCTCGATCACGTGCGCCTCCGTCACCATTCGCCCCGCTGTGTGGTTGATGCTCGTCCGCAGATGTTGCACGAGGGTTCCGCCGCGCCAGACATTCAGCGACTGAAAGCCATAGCAAATCCCGAGAAGCGGCTTGTACAGATTCGAAGCGTCCTGCAGCAGGAGCTCGTCGACAGCTTCGCGCGCCGCGTCCGCCGCCTCGCAATCCGGCTCCGCCTCTTCGCCGTACTTCTGCGGGTTCACATCCGCCGGACTGCCAGGCAAGAGCACGCCCTCGCAGGAAGCGACCAACTGCGCCACCGTCGCGGGCGAATCGCGCAGACCCACCTTCACAGGCTCTCCGCCCGCGAACTCCACCGCGCGCGCATATTGCGGCCACGAGCGTGCGCTGTAATCGCTGTCCGCCAGGTTGGGTTCCGGAATCGCTATGCGTGGTGCTTTCATCGTCTCCGCGCCTCCTCGGTCAGTTCTTGCAGGTCCCGAGAAATCGATACCGCTTCCAGGCTCCCAACGCCTGCTCCGATTCCGGTTTTGGTTTCCGGCACGGCTTCAGCCGGCGTGAGGGGTTGACTGACTATTCCATTCTGCTCCCGCGGCGCGACTTGTGCAGGACGTTGTCGCCAGGAGTGCTCATAATACAGCGTGGCGATCTTTTCCTCCAGCCGGGCCGTTACTTCGTCCACCTGTTTCATGGTCATGCCCAGCGTTGCTATCGGCTCGCCCACGGCCAGAGTCACTGGAACGGGATGAACGAGGCTCGAATGCATAGGCAAGAGCTCATGCGTCCCAATCAGCGCCATCGGCACGAGCGGAAGCTGCGCGCGAATGGCCATGAACGCCGGCCCATTCATAAATTTCGCGATGTGCCCGGTCTCCGTACGGCCGCCCTCGGGAAAAATAAACAAGGGCATGCCGCTCTTCAGGGTCCGCACCGCGCTCACCAGGCTTGCGATCGACGCGCGCGGATTTCCCACGTCGACTGACACTTGCCCCGACCGGCGCAACCACCAACCGATAAACGGCAATTTGAAAAGTCCACTGCGCGCGACGATCCGAAACTGAAACGGCAGCGAGCTGAAGACCACCGGTGTATCCATATACGACAAATGATTGGCAACATAAACCGCCGGTTGCCCGGTCAGCCTTTCCCCGTGCAGAATCTTGATCTTCGCACCACTCGCCAGGACACCGGCGCGCGCCCATGCCTGCGCAATCCGATGCTGCCAGCGCCCGCTCTTTTCGAACAGCGACACTGCCAACGCGAGGCTCCCAAAGAACGCAGTCGCCACAAAAAACACCGGGGCACGAAAGCCATAGCTCATGATTCGCTCGCCAGGAGGCAGCGGATCCGGCCGTGGACCGAGTGGCTTCATCGCGCTCCCACCCCAGCCGGCAAGAGCAGAGGTCTGACCTCACCCACCAGATACACCGATCCGGCAACGACGATCAGTCCGTCCGGCCTCGGTCCATTATGCTGAAACTCAGCCCACGCCGCCTCGATGGCCGCATGCCCATCCTTCGCCGCGACGGCCCTCACGCCGGTCTTCTCCGCAGCCTGCACGATTTCGTCCGCAGTGGCTGAGCGGGGAGATCCGACCGGTGTGGCCACCACCAGATCGAAGAGCGGAAAAAGAATCTGCGCCATCTCCGTGTAGGCCTTGTCCTTCATGCACCCAAAAACCAGCACGCGTTTGCCGGGGGTCGCTTCGGCATTTTCAAACGAAGATACGGCTGCCCGCAGCGCCCACGCCCCGGCGGGATTGTGCGCCACATCCAGCAACACATCCGGTTTACCCGGAATCCGCACCCACTCAAGCCGCCCCGGCCACTGGGTCTGTCGGATTCCTTCAGCAATCTGCGCCGGTGTTATTGTGTAACCGTGGCTGCTACATAATTCCACCGCCGCGGCAATCGCCAGCGCAATGTTGCGCCGCTGGTGCTCTCCCGCCAGCGGAGAATCCACCTCAATCGTCTCTCCCATCACTTCGAGCGGATAATGATTCCGCAGCAAATGTTCGTGATCGCTGACCGCCGACCGCTGGCCGCCGTTCTGAACGCTGAACGCCGAACGCCGATCGCTATTTCCTGTTCCCTGTGCCCTGTACCCTGTGCCCTGTGCCGAAGGCACAAACTCCGCCGCGTTCACCCCTCGCACATCGAGCTCCGCCGCCACTTCTCCAATCGTCTGGTTCGCCTCCGGATGCTGCGGCAACGTCACCAGCACGCCTCCGGGCCGCAGGATCCCCGCCTTCTCCCGCGCAATCAGAGGAATCGTCTCGCCCAGCCACTCCGTGTGGTCCAGCGAAATATCAGTGATCACCGAAAGCAGCGGCTCTACGACGTTGGTGGCGTCCAGCCGTCCACCCATACCCACTTCCAGCACTGCCAGATCGACGTGCGCATCGGCGAACGCTTCGAAAGCAACGGCCGTAAGAGCCTCGAAAAAGCTCGGATGTGCGGGCAGGCGCCCCTCGGTCACCAGCCCACGCGCACAATCGTCGACACGAAAATAATGCCGCGCAAAATCCCCATCGCCGATCGGTTCTCCATCGATGCGAATTCGCTCATTCACACGCACCAGATGCGGCGAGGTGTAGAGCCCGCATCGATACCGAGCGCTCTTCAGGATCGCCGCCAGAGTCGCCGCCGTCGATCCCTTGCCGTTCGTACCCGCGATCAGAACCGAGCGAAATCGCCGCTCCGGATGGCCGAGGGCTTCGACCAGCGTGCGCATCTCTTCAAGCCGAAATTTTCGTCTCGGCTGCCCCGGCGCCGTGTGCAGCTCACCCGCACGCGCATGAAGACTATCGAGCGCCGACGTGTACGACATTCTTCGATTCTAG
>CAZSWI010000354.1:0-3862 GCA_964610635.1 uncultured Acidobacterium sp. | reverse complement strand
GAGAGCGCGAAGAGGGTGAAGCTGCCGCCCCAGCTCCAGCCCCACCAGCCGAGGCGATGGGGATCGAGCTGCGGGAAGTCGCGGAGGACGCGGTCGATGGAGGCCATCTGATCGGCGAATTGCGGCGGGCCGAAGTTATGCCAGGCGACCTGTTCGAAGTCGCGGCCGCGGCCGGCCATACCGCGGTTGTCGACATGGAGGACGGCGAAGCCGTGCTCGACGAGGAGCTCGTCGAAGAGAAAATGCTTGCCACCCCACCGATTGCGGGTAGTGCCGACGCCGGGTCCGCCGTAGGGGTTGACAATGAGCGGAACGCTGTGAGGGGCGGGTGTGCCTGGGGGGAGCAGCAGAGTGCCATAGAGAGTGGTTTTCTTGTCCGCGGCAGTCAGCTCCAGAGACTGCGGAGCGATGAGTTGATGGCCCTGGATCGGTTTGGATCGCCAGAGGGGCGTGCAGATGACGCCGGAAGGACTGGAGCCCGGAATGCAGGCGGCAACGGTGGGCGGCGCGAGGAGGGTCGAATACGTATCGAAGAACGGTCCGCCATGGTCGGGGAAATCGGGATCATGGAAGCCATCGCCCTGGGAGAGCTGGCGCTTGCCCGTGCCGTCGAGCTTCACGGCCCAGACGTGTTGCTGGCGCGGGTCGCCCTGATTCGAAACGTACCAGACGGTCTGCGAGCCGTCGTCGACCGCTTTCATGGAGGAGACTTCATATTCGCCACTCTCCACCTGATTGGTCAGCTGGGCTGTGGAACCCAGCGGATTGTTGGCATTGAAACTATAGCGGTATATGTGTGTGTAGCCGTCGCGCCAGCTGAGGATGAGGAACTGGCGATCGCCGAAGAACTTCACGTCGTAGGTCATGGTGAAATATTTCGGCTCGGTTTGTTCGAGGACCTGTCGAACGTCGCCCGTCTTCGTGTCAGCGAACCACAGGTCGAGGTGCTGATGATTGCGCGAAAGGGTTTCGATCCAGACGACACGCGGATTGACCCAGCCGAAGCGGGGAATGTAGTCGTTGCCGACGTCCATGGGGATCCTGAGCCAGCGGGTATTGCCTCCGCCGGCGCCGACGACGCCAACGCGCACGCCGGGGTTGGGGTCGCCGGGCTGCGGGTAGCGCTGCTCATCGACGCTGGCATGGATGGGAATCCAGTCGACGAGCGGGTATTGCGGGACGCTGGCCTCGTTCATCTGGAGGTAGGCGATCTGCCTGGAGTCCGGTGACCAGAAATAATTGCTGCGGACATCCAGCTCTTCAAGGTAGACCCAGTCGACGCCGCCGTTGAGAAGGGTGGCATCGTGGGTATTGGTGAGGGCCAGGGGGGGAGCGGCGCCGTCGGGACGCTGGATGTAGAGATTGTCGTCGTGAAGATAGGAGACGAACTGGCCGTTGGGAGAAAACTTTGGATCGTCGCCGGAAGACATGCCGGAGTTGCCGATCTGAACGCCGGTTCCGTTCTTTGGGGTGTAGAGCCAGAGCGAGCCGTTGGTATCGAAAAGGATGTGGTCGGAGTCGGGGGCCCAGATGTAGTCGGGCTGATTGTAACGGGCGCGGTGATCGCGATCGCGCTCGGGCAGGGCGGCATTGAGCAGGACGGAGATTTTGTTGTAAGGAATCAGCTTTTTGGGTTTGGAATCGGGAGGCTGAATGGCCTCGAGGTTGCCCTCTTCGTCGATCCAGGTGGCGAAGCGGCCGTCGGGCGACCAGCTGATTTCGTCGGGGGTTTCGCCGGTGAGGCTGCCGGGGCGGCCGAAGATTTCGGAGATGGTCCAGGGGTGGTCGGCCTGCGCCGTCAGCGGCTGGGCCAGGAGAGCGGCGGCAAGGGCGAGAACAATGGAGAGTTGGGAAAAGAGCCGGGAGACGAAGAGCGAGGCAGAATCCGAAACAAGGCGGCGAAGGGTCTTGCTGGGCAAGAGAAGCTCCGGTGAAAACCGGTCTGCGTCTGTCTGCCGCGCAGGACCGGGTTAGGTTGGGTGAAAGAGAATTCTAAACCTAAGCCGGCTCGGATTTAGCGATCGAGACCCCATCCCTCAGCGGCTAAAGCCGGATTCACCCTGGTAGTTTACGGCACGGCTCGAAGCCGTGCCCCTTCAAGGCGACAAACCGAGAATCTTTACCACAGAGATCACAGAGGACACAGAGTAGACAGCTGTTCTCTTTCAACGGCACTGTTTTTTTCCCCGGTAGACTGCGAAGCCATGGCTCCTAAAAAGCAGATTCCTGGCAAGCTGCTGAAGCGTGCGCCTTGAAAACAGCGGGTTAGTCGCGGTCCTTCGGGAAGAAACGCACAATCAATGGGCGGCGGCGGGGCCTCCGCCTTTGCGTTTTTTCATAAAGAAGATGAGGGGGATCATGCAGGCTGCGCCTACAGACAGTAATGCGATGACGTCGAGGTAGGCAAGCTGGGTGCTCTGGCGCACGAGCTGTTGGTAGAGGCTGCCCTGGGCGAGGGCACGGGCCTGGGAAGCGGATGCGGTGAGGCCGCCGGACTGGATGCGGCCGGAGAGATTATTCATGGCCTGGCGGAAGGGAAGGCTGGCGCCGTTGATGTGCATCGACAGGCGGTCCTGATGGAACTGGCTGCGGCGGGCGAGGGTGGTGACGAAGAAGGAGGTGCCGGAGCTGCCGCCGATGTTGCGGGCGAGGTTCATGAGGCCGGAGACGTCGTTGTTCTTTTGCGGAGGGACGTCGGTATAGGAGAGCGCGTTGATGGGGACGAAGAGGAAGGCGAGTCCGGAGGCCTGGAAGATGCGCATCCATGCGATGTAGCTGTAGCTGGCCTGGACGTCGATGGTATGGAGAGCGGCGAGGGATGCGGCGAGGATGGTGAATCCGATAGCGATGAGATAGCGCAGATCGGCGCGGCCAACGAGGAAGCCGACGAGGGGCATGAGGATAAGGATGGCGATGCCGCCGGGGGAGATGACGAGGCCGGCGCGCTCCGCGGTGTAGCCCATCATGACCTGGACGAATTGCGGGATGAGGACGGTGGTGCCGAAGAGGGTGAAGCCGAGGACGAACATGAGCACGAAGGAGAAGGAGAAATTCCGGTTGCGGAACATGGTGAGGTCGAGGATGGGGCGGTGACCGCGGCGAATCTGGAGGATTTCCCAGAAGATGAGGATGACGAGGGCGGAGGCGCAGGCGATGAAAAATGTGGTGATGAGGTGGGAACCGAACCAGTCGTCTTCCTGGCCTTTATCGAGGACGAACTGGAGGGAGCCGAAGCCGAGAGCGAGGAGGCTGAAGCCGAAGTAGTCGAGGTTGAGGCCGCGCTTGCGGCTTTCTGTTACTTCTTTCTGAATGTGGGGCGGGTCTTCGACGATGCGCGAGGTGAGGACGAGGGAGAGGATGGCGATGGGGACGTTGATGAAGAAGATCCAGCGCCAGTCGTAGTTGTCTGTGATCCAGCCGCCGAGGGTGGGGCCGATGGCGGGGGCGAGGACGACGGCCATTCCATAAACGGCGAAGGCCTGGCCGCGCTGTTTGGGAGGAAAGGTGTCGGCGAGGATGGCCTGTTCGCTGGGCTGGAGGCCGCCGCCGCCTACGCCCTGCAGGACGCGGAAGAAAATCAGCAGTGGCAAGGAAGGGGCCAGACCGCACAGCATGGAGCTGATGCCGAAGAGCGCAACGCAGATCATGTAAAAGCGCTTGCGCCCGATGAAGGAGACGAGGTAGGCGCTGGCGGGGAGGATGATGGCGTTGGAGACGAGGTAGGAGGTGAGGACCCAGGTGGCTTCGTCCTGTGAGGCGCCGAGGCCGCCGGCGATGTGAGGCAGGGCGACGTTGGCGATGGAGGTATCGAGGACCTCCATGAAAGTGGCAAGGGTGACGGTGAGGGCAATGGCCCAGCGGT
>CAZSWI010000353.1:0-3891 GCA_964610635.1 uncultured Acidobacterium sp. | reverse complement strand
GGGTGAGCGCGACCTGGGCTTCAAGGGGCAGAGCGGGATGGCAGCAGGTGAAGATGAGACGGAGGCGATCGTCCTCGATCTCTTCGTCTTCCGGGAGCGAGTCGTTGACTCGCGATTCGATATGGGCAACGAGGTCTGTCTGTGCGGCGTCGAAGCGGGCGCGACGGCGGATAGCGTCGATGGCCTTGAAGCGCGCCGTTGAAATCAGCCACGGGCGCGGCTTGTCCGGAATGCCAGTTTGAGGCCAGGATTCCAGAGCGGCGGCGAAGGCCTCGTGCATGGATTCTTCGGCCAGGTCCAGGTCTCCGATGAGGCGCACGAGCGTCGCCAGAACCCGGCCCGATTCCGAGCGGTAGAGAGTCTCCATGGTCCTGCTGAGTTGTTCGGGCACAGGCGGCGGCATGAACGCCAAACCAGCACCCGGAGTGGGTCGACACAACAGCGCTCGGAGTTTTTCCTACCCACTCTGCCCGCTCTGCGCTGTTCCGGCCTGACCAGGTTCATGCCCGGGCGCAGAAGCGGTGAGAAGGCCGCCGAAGCTTCCTATTGACATTCTGCAGGAGGAAGAGAATAGTGGTTCGTACAGACATTCGATAGGGCGGAGGCGCATGGGACAGAATCAGACAAATTTGCTGCAGGGAACGCTGGACCTGCTGATCCTGAAAGCGATTGGCGATGGGGAAATGCATGGGTTGGGGATTTCCCGAAGGATCGAGCAGATCACGCGGGGGACGTTTCAGGTGAAACCGGGCTCTTTGTTTCCGGCGCTGCACCGGATGGAGGAGGCGGGGTGGCTGGCGTCTTTCTGGGGCGAATCGGAGAACAACCGGCGGGCAAAGTATTACCGGCGCACGAAGGCGGGCGCGCGGCAGGTGGGGATTGAGACGAAGCAATGGACGACGATCGCCGAGGCGATGGCCAGCGCCCTGGAGGCGTGAGGAGACTGGATGAGAGTGCTGTCGTGGATGAAGGCTGGGGTCAGGAACCTGTTTCACCGGGAGCAGGCAGAGACGGAACTGGATGCGGAGGTGCGGGCGTGGGTGGACACAGTGGCCGAGGAGCGGATTGCCGCGGGGATGACACCGGCCGAGGCGCGACGGACGGCGCTGGCCGAGTTTGGAGGGACCGAGCAGGTGAAGCAGCGAGTGCGAGACACACGGGCGGGCACGGGCGTTCAGACGGTATGGCAGGATGTGCGGTTCGCGCTGCGGATGCTGCGAAAGTCGCCGGGGTTTACGACGGTGGTAGTGCTGACGCTGGCATTGGGGATCGGCGCTAACACGGCGATCTTCAGCCTTGTGAATGCGGTGTTGTTGCAGTCGATCCCGGTGAGGCATCCGGAGGAGCTGGTGGTGCTGCGGTGGTCGGCGCACAAGTGGCCGGAGAGCCCAGGGATGGCCAGCTTTGGCGATTGCAAGATGCGGGGTGGTGTGGCAGAGGCCAGCGCATGCTCGCTGCCATATGCGACGTTCCAGGAGATGGCGGATCGGCGGGATGAGTTTGCAGCTGCCACGGCATTTGCGGGGCCGGCCGAACTCGATGTGGCTGGAAACGGGCAGGCCACGATCGCGCATGGGGAATTGGTTTCGGGAAGCTACTTCGAGACGCTGGGCGTTCCGGCCGCAGTGGGGCGGACTTTGGCTGCAGCGGACGATCACCCGGGGGCGGCGGCAGTCGCAGTTCTGGATTATGGGTACTGGCAGAGCGCTTTCGGTGGATCACCGGCGGTGGTGGGCAGGACGATACGACTGAACAACGTGGTCTTCACGATCGCGGGCGTGGCGGATCGGGAATTCACGCGGCTGACTCCGGGGAAGCCCGCGGATTTGTATATGACGCTGACGCAGGAAAAGGCGCTGGGATTGCGATGGGGGGGAGATCAGGACGCCGGGTGGTGGCTGACGGTGGTGGGGAGACTCGGTCCGGGGGTAAAGAGGACGCAGGCAGAGGCGGCCGTCAATCCGATGTTCCGCAACGCGGTGCTTCATGGGGCAAAGCCGGCATGGAAGGCGGGCGACGACCCGCGGCTGATGCTGATCCCGGCGCAGAAGGGGTTAATGGGATTTCGCGGCTTTCTGAGCGAGCCGTTGCGGTTGCTGATGCTGGCGGTGGGGATGGTGCTGCTGATTGCGTGCGCCAATGTGGCGGGTTTGATGCTGGCGCGTTCGACGTCGCGGGAGCGGGAGATGGCGGTGCGCCTGGCGCTGGGAGCGAGCCGGCGGCGAGTGATCCAGCAGGTGCTGACGGAAAGCATGCTCTTGTCGCTGGCCGGTGCGGCGCTGGGATCACTGGTGGCGTATGGGGGAGCGAGCGTGCTGGCAGCATTCACTTCGGCGAACTGGTATCAGCCGCTGGAGATCGATGTGCGGCCGGACGCGCACGTCCTGTTGTTCACAATCGGCGTGGCACTGGTGACGGGGATTGGTTTCGGGCTGGCCCCGGCGCTGCGCGGAGCGCGGACGCGGGCGGCGGCGGAGTTCAGCAGGGGGACGACGGGCGGCGTGCCGCTGACGACGCATGCGGGGAGACGGCGCTGGCCGGGGCTGGGGAGCGCTCTGGTGGTGGCGCAGGTGGCGCTGTCGATCGTCATGCTGACGGGCGCCGGATTGTTGTTGCGCACGCTGGGCAAGCTGCGGAGCGTGGATGCGGGGTTCGATACGCGGAACATTCTGCTGTTGTGGATCGATCCGACGCTGGCTGGGTATGACAAGGCGCGGGTGCTGGACTTGTACGACAACCTGCAGCGGCGTCTGGCTGCGCTGCCCGGGGTGGTGTCGGCGAGCTATTCATCGGGAGCGCTGCTGGACGGCGATATGTGGACGCAGGACGTAAAGGTCGAAGGCCAGACCAGCAAGCAGACGGAAGAGCTGCAGATGCTGAGAGTGGGTCCGCGATACTTCGAGACGATGCGGATGCCGGTGATGCGCGGACGTTCGCTGGGGGCCGCGGACGTTCGAGGGGGGCCGCTCACGGCCGTGGTGAATCAGGCTTTTGTGCGGAAGTTCCTGGAGGGACGCGATCCGATCGGACTTCATTTTGGATCGGATGACAAGAAGGCGCCGCAGTGGGCGATTGTGGGGGTGGCGCGGGACGCGAAGTACGACTCGCTCACGGATGAGGACGCGCCAACGGCCTATGTTCCGCTTGCGGAGGGAGGAGCGGCGTTCGCGCTGCGCACGGCAGTGGCGCCTTCGGCGTTGATTCCGGCGGTGCGCAAAACAATGCGCGATCTGGATGAAAATGTGCCGGTGATGCGGGTGCAGACGCAGTCGGAGACCATCGACCGGCTGCTGTTCAATCAGCGGCTGCTGGCTCGCCTGCTGGGAGTGTTTGCCGGGCTGGGGCTGGGTTTGGCCTGCATTGGACTGTACGGACTGCTGTCGTACGAAGTCACGCGCCGGACGCGGGAGATTGGCGTGCGCTCGGCGCTGGGAGCGCAACGGAGAAATGTGCTGGGGCTGTTCCTGCGGCGCGGGCTGCTGATGGTGGTGCTGGGATCGGCGCTGGGCCTGGCATCGGCGGCGATGGTGACGAGGTTGCTGGCGAGCATGCTCTATGGGGTAAGAGCACTGGATCCGGTGACGTTTGTGGTGGTTCCGGTTTTCCTGGCCGTCATAGGCCTGGTGGCGTGTTTTCTGCCGGCATCGCGTGCTATGCGGGTGGATCCGGCAGTGGCACTGCGGTACGAGTAGCACGCACCGGTTCGCAAGCCGACGGCGGTGCGTGCAGAGTCTTGTCGGTGGTCTTCAAGAAGCAGCCATGGGGGCTGGAAGATCGTCCGTAATCACACCAGTTCTGGTCGCGCCAGGGGCCGCGAGCTCACCGATAGAGCGCCGGAATGAAATTCTGTTCGTGAATCGGAGGCCGCGTGTACTTCCGCCGGTCCAGCGC
>CAZSWI010000352.1:0-3891 GCA_964610635.1 uncultured Acidobacterium sp. | reverse complement strand
CGTCCTCATCCCCCACTTCTACGACGGCATCGCACCCCTCTCGCCCATCGAGAAAGCCGCCGTCGCCCGCGCCCCCGTCAACGACCCTATGCTCATGGACGCCTTCTGGCTGGGCCGCACCGACAACGCCCCCGCCCATCTGCTCACCCTCATCAACGAGCCCTCCCTCAACATCAACGGCATCTCCTCCGGCCAAACAGGAGCCCACGCTGCCAACGTCATTCCGCCCACCGCCACTGCCGACATCGACCTGCGCTTAGTCGTCGGCGTCGACTGGCACGACCAGCAACAGCGCGTCGTCGACTACGTCCGCTCCCGCGGCTACTTCATCGTCGATACAGAGCCAACCAAAACCATCCTCACCTCGCATCCCCGCGTCGCGCTCATCGTCCGCGATCCGGCCAGCTACAACGCCGTCCGCACGCCCATGGATCTCCCCATCGCAAAGGAAGTCATCGCCGCCGTCCAATCCGCCGTCACTGAAAGAGCCAGCGGCGCAGATGCCGCCCCTGGCCAGGTTGTTTTATTGCCCACCATGGGCGGCAGTGTTCCCCTCGAAGTCATGGTGCGAGCCGCCCACACCCACACCATCACCGTCCCCATCGCCAACTACGACGACAACCAGCATGCCGCCAATGAAAACCTCCGCCTACAAAACCTGTGGGAAGGCACCCAAACCATGGCCGCCTTACTCACGATGCAATAAAGGGCGTAAAACAAAGTTTCGGGCGTGGCGTCGCAGAATGATCGCACGCCAATCGGCCGAGCCGAACATAGCCGTCTGTTTCAGACAGAAAAAGCTGGGCAGGCCGCATCTCACCTGTGCGTGTGAGGAGTACCGCATGTCCCGGCGTTTTCTCTCTTTTCTTTGCTTTCTTTGCTCGTTCGCATTTACTCTCCAGTTCCTGCTTGTAACCGGGTGCGGCAGCGGCGCAGGTTCTGCTGCCGCCAGCAGCGGCAGCGGATCGGGAAGTGGCGGATCGGGAAGTGGCGGATCGGGAAGCGGCGGAGGTTCGGGAAGCGGCAGCGGTTCGGGAAGTGGCAACACTTCGGGATGCGGCGGTGCGGGATTTGGATATAACAACCAAAATGGATCGATAACCGGCGTTTGGTTGCAAAGCCCGTCGCCCGGTCAGAATCAGGGCAATGTCCAGGTGAATGCAACCGCATATACCTCCAGCGCCATTACGCAGTGGACGGTTTGCCTCGACGGTCAAAATGTTTATCAGACTGACAGCGGTTCGAGTTCCATCTCCCAGGGGATCGATATTCCCACTGGCCAGCATCTTCTCTGGGCCAGCGTGTCCGACGCCGATAACGATTCCGACAGATCGGAAATTCATTTGATCCAGGTCGGAGCACCGCCGGCGAGCAGCACTGTGCTGCCGACTCCGCCTGCCAACGCACAGGTGCTGACGGATATTCAGAACGACAACGCCAGCTGGACCATCTGCAGCCTCTGTGCGGCGGGCACCAACACCGCCGGCACTTACTCGATGGATTTTGACCAGAGCCAGCCCTCGCTGAGCGGCAGCAGCCTTGAGATGTATGCCGACGGTCCGCAGTGGAGCAACGTCCTGTTTATGGATACGAAGTTGGGCGTCAGTCCCAACGCCACTTCCAATTCCCATTTTTTATTGGATTTCTGGGTCTACCATGACCCCGCTGCCGAAGCCCACTTCTGGGCCTCGGAGTTCGATCTCTGGCAGGTTATTAGCGGCAACGAGTTCATGATCGGCAGCCAGTGCGACTTTGGAGACGGCTACTGGTCCACCTGGGATAGCCAGGGCGGCGCCTGGGTTCTCAATGGAATCCCTTGTGGGCACTGGTCGGCGGGCTGGCACCACGTGCAGTGGTACTACGAGCGCCTCGATTCCACGCAGTATCGCTACGACACACTCGTGTTCGACGGGCAGGCCTACGGGTTCAATCAGACCTGGAACGCCAACTCCACCACCTGGCCGGATATGATCGGCATCCAATACCAGCTGGACCAGGATCCCACCGGAACTCCGCTGCACGAATGGGTCGATAAGGTGAATCTGACGGAGTGGTAGGGGCCGAAGAGGATCCGATACCGACCTCCAGCTATGCTGGAACTCGTGAAACTCCGGGTCTGCGCCGCGCTCGCCTTTGTTACCTTGATGAGACCGCCGGTCTTGTCGCAGCCGCGCGCGATTTCGCTGGAGAATTGGGCTCATGAACTTCCAACACCTGCAATGCCGCGTGTGAGACCCGCCATCGAAGCGGGGCTGATCCAGCCAGCCGAAGGCACTGCGCTACCTATGAGACCAGTTCTGTGCATTGTGGATACAAAACCGAACTCCTTGAGTCAGTACGATCCCTCCGCCGGACCCTACGCCATGGCCATGTACCAGCAACTTGCCCGGACAAGACTGCGGAGCGGTGCCCTGCTCCACGTCACCGTTCTCCCCGCCTCCATGCAGCAGGACATCTTGCCGGAAGTCCACCGCCTCGATTGCTCCTGGGTTCTCCAGCTGTGGTACCAGCGCAGCACGGACTACGATGCATACGGCAAATCCCAACCCAGGAGTTTGCTCTTCGGCAGTTTGCTCTTCACCCTCTGGAACGGCACAACACGAAAAGTTATCGAGCGCGGCGCGGGATTCGTCTCAGAGGGCAAACTCGCGCTGACACCCTATGCAGTTTTTGCCAAACAGATACTGAAAAAGCTCAATCAAGTTCCCTGATCGATCAAGCGCCAAAGGGGCGGCCGAAGCGCACATCAGCGGACCACGGCTGGAAGTGAAATCAATTTACTACAGTTTGCTGGGTTTGCAGTTCGCTCAATAGTTATGCTGTAAGGCGAGTAGCTATGCTGGTGGGCACCGCAGTGGCCGCGATGATCTGGATGCGGCCAGCCTTTATCGATCAATCGACACACCTGGAAACAAAACTGCAAGCGACGTGTGACACACGTGTGCCCCGCAAGGAGGGCTGTCGCGCCGGAAGCCATCAGGACAATCAAGGGAGACGGCCCCCATTGATGGAGCCGTCCCCGAGGAAGACACAAAAAACGCGGCGGCAGCTAGAAAAGGAACGGAAGCGGCTTGATCCCTTCGACCTGCACTGCCTTCAGTTCGTTGGGGTCGAGGCCCAGAGCCTGAAGAACGGTGGGTGCGACCTGTTGATTGAGAACGTAAGTTTTCACATGCTTAGGCGCGAATTCCGGCATGGAGAAGAGCAGCGCGACATGAGTATCGTCCTCATTAAGGCCGCCGTGCTCGGCGATCTTTGAGCCGCCTGTGAAGATGACGCCGGTGTTGACCTTGAGGATGATGTCGGGTGTGCGCGGATCATTCAACGGGCTATTGAATTTTTCCTTGAGTGCCGGGCCTGCGAAAATCTCCTGGATGCCGAGAGTGGCCTGGTTTGCTGGTGTGCTGAGCTCCTGAGCGATCTCTGCGGCTTGCGAAGAGTCGTTCAGCCAGATGAGCGATCCGTCGTCGGAGATGTCAAAGGCCTCGCCGGAAGCAATCGAATTGATTAAAGTTGCGGGCTGCCCGCCGCCGATGCCAACCTTCTTGCCCTGATCGATGGGCGACTGGCCGTGCTTTGCCCCAATGATGATGAGCGTGTCGTCATAAATGCCGGCGTTTTTCAGCGCCCTGACCATCTCCCCAAGAGATTTATCCACGAAGTCCAGCTCACTGAGCAGTCCTGGTGAAGGAGTTCCAAGGACATCCAGATAGCCGTTGCCCGCTAATTTCTCGCCTACACTGACTGACTGAAAATTGGTGCCGAACAATGTTGGGATGGGCGCGCGCCGTGATCCATCGTGTGTGTAGCCCTTGATCTCATTGAGCACTGCCTGAACGTGGGTCTGATCGTAGCACTGGATGTTTTTCAGATCGGTTGTCCAGCCATCGT
>CAZSWI010000351.1:0-3892 GCA_964610635.1 uncultured Acidobacterium sp. | reverse complement strand
CCCAAAAAATCGCGCCTCCGTGCCGTCGCGGGCCCGAAGGAGCTCGAGCTAGCAGCTTCCGGGACACACGAATAACCCCAGCCGCAAACCCGCAAACCGCAAACCCAAACCCAGCGAAGGCCAGGTTCACCCCACAGCAAGAAGCAAACGCTCCCGCCCCCCGAGCGTCAACACAACTCCACTCCAGACCCACTCCAAAGTACTGCACGGTCCTGTTTTGAAAAAACCCGCCCCCCTCGTGCCGATTCTCCGCACCCCCCGTCCCGACAGTTTCAGCACTCCTCAGGAAGCTTTACCTCCAGGACCCCCAAATCCTCCAGGCCCTCACATCACTCCCACTGCGACGTGTGCCGGCGCAGCCACCAGCAAGCCGGAGCTCCGCCATGCGGGAAAAGCGCCCGTGCGCAGCTCTCCTGCGCCGTCCCCAGGTAGTCGTACTCCTGCTTATTCCCCTTCAGAGCGGTCGACAGATACTCCTGGACCTGCACCGAATCGAACGCGCTCCCCCGCGACTCGCGCACCCGAAAAACCACCCAGTCACCCACCCACAACACCACGGCGGCCAGCACGATTACCTTAGCTATATTCGCAAGACTCTCAGGAATTCGCTTCATGGTGACTGCAGGACCATCCTTCCAGTGACCGTTTTCCCGGTCCCTCCCAAACCCCGAGCCTATACCCTATATCGATGGACCTGGAGTCGATTCAGCGCGCACTGCGGGATTCCCGCATGGACGCGTGGCTTTTTTACGATCACCACCATCGCGACCCCATCGCCGCCTCGATCCTTGGGCTGCCCGATCACGGTCTCGTCAGCCGCCGCTGGTACTACGTTATTCCCGCCGATGGCGAACCGCGCAAGCTCGTCCATCGTATCGAAGCCGGGAAGCTCGATTCCCTCCCCGGCTCCAAAGGTGTCTACTCTTCCTGGCAGGAACTGGAAATCGGCCTCGACAGTATGCTCGCGCCGTGGAAACGCATTGCCATGCAGTACTCGCCACGCAACGCCATCATGTACGTCTCCATGGTCGATGCCGGAACCATCGAGCTGCTGCGCTCCATGGATAAGGAAATCGTCAGTTCGGCCGACCTGGTGAGCCGCTTCGAGGCGGTCCTCACCGAAGACCAGATCGACAGCCATTACGCCGCCCAGAGAGCCCTCGACGACATCCTCACAGAGGCTTTCCAGCACATCGGCAGCCGCGCTCGCTTCGGCCAGCCGGCTACCGAATACGAGATGATGATCTGGTTTCAGGATGCGATGCACCGCGCCGGACTCATCACCGACCACGGCCCCAACATCTCCGTCAACCAGAACAGCTCCGATTCCCACTACGACCCGGCGCCCCAGACCAGCCGCCCCATCGCCCAGGGCTCGTTTCTGCTCATCGATGTCTGGGCGCGCCAGGACCGCCCCGCCTCCTGCTGGTACGACATTACCTGGACAGGCGTGGTGGGCCGCGAGCCCACCGAGCAGGAGCGCGTCGTCTTTGCGGTTGTGCGGGACGCCCGCGACGCTGCCATTCAAACCGTGCGTTCCGCCTTCACCGATGGTGGCCACCCCATCGCCGGATACCAGGCCGACGATGCTGCCCGCGCCGTCATCCGCAATGCCGGCTACGGCCCTTACTTTACCCATCGCACCGGCCACAACATCGGTGCTGAGCTGCACGGTAGTGGAGCGCATCTCGACAATCTCGAGACCCACGACGAGCGCCGCATCCTCCCCTTCACCTGCTTCTCCGTCGAACCCGGCGTTTATTTACCCCACTTCGGAATTCGCAGTGAGATCAATATGATCACCTCCAGAGACAACGCCGTCGTGACGGGCCGCGTGCAGCGAGACCTCGTGCGCATTTAGGCCTTGCTGTTCCTTCATAGGCCTTTGTTGTTCGTTTATAGTCTTAAGAGGCATGGCATCGAAGGCGCAGACTCCGGCACAACCTCAAACTCAGGGCTTCGTTTACTCGGCGCTGATCCTCGGCTGGCTCGTTCCCGGCGCCGGGCACCTGCTCACCCGTCATTGGATTCGTGCTCTCCTGCTGTTTGTCGCGATCACCGCAATGTTCTCTCTCGGCCTCGCCATGCAGGCCAAAGTTTACGTACCCAATACGGGCGACCCTTTGGATATGCTTGGCTTCGCGGGTGACCTCGGTACTGGTCTGCTCTACATTGTCGCCCGGTTCTTTTCGCTGGGACAGAGTACCGTACAGCTGGTCACCGCCGACTATGGCACCAAATTTGTAGTCGTCGCGGGTCTGCTCAACTTCGTCGCCGCTGTAGACGCGCACAATCTCCGCATCGGGAGGAAGGTTTAGGTGCTCACGCCTTCCCACTTCACTGCCGTGCTGCTCTTTGCAACTTTCACTTCCGTGGTCTTCGGCGTCACGCAGCGATCCACAACTCGCGCGATGGTCCGCTACGGACTCTATTGCTGGGTTCTTTTCCTCGGATCGGTCATCGCAGCCAGCTGGCTGATGTGGCTCATCCGGCATTAACCTCTCCCCGCACGCGGATGACACTTCCACGAAGGATTTTGGCTCCTGAGATCGGACTCGAACTATGGGTCTTAAGGTCCGACAGAAAATCAATTATTGAATAAAAATCAATAATTTCGGCAAAGTCCGTCGTTCCGGTGCGAGCGTTCCGAGTGCGCGCCATGCTCCCTTGAACTCGTCGATCTCGGCGATTAGGGAGAGAACCGCGAACGAAATCTGGATGTTGGCTGAATCGAGCATTTTGGACTTCAATCATATACACACCCATATACACCCATATGGCCAGCACATTGGACAACCCATAAAAACGACCATAAACACCCATACGGCTGATCGTTCTCGCTTTAGCGACAAAGAAAACTATTGGGCTAGAGGGAAGATGGCGTCAGAACCGGATCGCTCGGGCGGCCGAAAGTCAGTCTGAGGGGAGACTACCAGAGGATGAATGTTGGCCTTTCTGGAGGCCTTCTATGCGTTCGGCTTCCACTTGGAAAAACAGGCCATAAGGAAAGCGCCGCACTCCTGCCCGCCTGCGCTCCCGATAGACAACGGGAAAGCGCAAGGGAAACTCCGCGATGAGCTGGACGGTGTTTTCGACGGCCTCAACGAATCGCCCTGAGAGATGCACGCTGATATCGGCGTACCATTGCTCGGCGTCGTAGAACTCCACTTTCGCTTCGTCGGACCATACAACGGGCAAACTCACCGCTTGGGCAGCCCGGCCTTCACCTGCTCCCACGGTGTCCCGGTGGGAGGGTTCTTTTCGTAGGCGGCGATCCGCCTGTCGAGTTCTTCCGCTTGCTCTGCGCTCAGTGTGGATGCATGAGATTCAAGGTCTTCCCAAAGCGCGTCTATCAGCTCGAATTTCTCGGCTGCGGTCAGACTGCTGATGTTGTTCGGAAGAGACGCCATACCCTTGAGAGTAGGAATCCAGGAGCCGGATGTCAAATGTAGTTCTGGGCAAGCTAATTCTGGGTCTCTTAGGGCCTGTCATCGCCGTCTACTTGCCTCGATCGCCGGTCCTGCCCAAATGTGGAAAACTTGTCAAGACCCCAGCCCCAAAACTGAGGTAATAACCGCTGACTTAGCTCGACTTACAAGCCAGCAGGCCTAAGAAAAGTTGGCAGTTTTTGTCCTCCACCATGATATTCTGAACTTAGGATAGTAAAAGAAAAAGCCTGCCAATTCCCGGCGGGCTTTTCTGCTTTGTAGATGAGAAACTCGCGCCGCCCAGCCCAGGTTGTTAACTGCCCTCGACTGTCCCCGGCCTTTTCCTTATTGCCCGTTGCCTTATTGCCCGTTGCCTAATCGCCTCAACTTATTAGATCGCGAGCCAGAATGCCTCTGCAAGTGCCACATTTTCATCTGGATGCCGCAGCCAAAAACAGCCCTCC
>CAZSWI010000350.1:0-3915 GCA_964610635.1 uncultured Acidobacterium sp. | reverse complement strand
TGCCTCGGCATTGCAGCTTCGCGTTGGTGAGCGGCTGCCAGATGGCGCACGTGACTTGCCTGGCAGCGGCGCGGCATTGGGTACTGGCGCAGCACGGTTGGGATCTGGAGCAGCACGGTCTGAGCGGCGCGCCAGCGATTCGCATCCTGGCCAGCGATCAACGGCATGGGTCGGTGGCGCGAGCGCTGCGGCTGCTTGGGTTCGGGCGTGCTCAGGTGGTGGATCTGCGGACCGATGGGATGAGTCGCGTCGAGCCGGAAGCGCTTGAGAGTGCGCTGCGGGAGAAGCCGGGTGCTCCGACGATTGTCTTGCTGCAGGCGGGCGACATCAACACAGGCGCGTGCGATGCTTTCGAGACACTGGTGCCGATGGCGCACGAGCACGGCGCGTGGGTGCATGTCGATGGCGCGTTTGGCTTATGGGCTGCCGCGAGCGAGAAGTATCGGCATCTGGTGCGGGGCGTGGAAGGCGCGGATTCCTGGGCGACGGATGGGCATAAGTGGCTCAATGTTCCCCACGACTGCGGGTATGCGTTTGTTGCGCATCCTGAGGCGCATCGAGCAGCGCTGTCAATGAACACATCGTATGTGAACTATGTTGCCGGCGCGCGCAACCAGATGGAGTGGAATCCGGAGTGGTCGCGAAGGGCGCGGGGTTTTGCCACCTATGCGGCGCTGCGGCAGCTGGGCCGCGAGGGGCTGAGCGCACTGGTCGAGGGCTGTTGCGCCCACGCGAAGTCGCTGGGGGCGCGCATCGGGGCATTGCCGGGCGCGGAGTTGATTGCCGAGCCGGTGCTGAATCAGGCGCTGGTGAGGTTTCTGGATTCGCGGCCGGGGGCTGGTGAGGCCGAGCATGCGAAACGAACGGACGATGTGATGGCGGCGATCAACGCGACGGGCGAGGCGTTCTTCACAGGGAGCACGTGGAAGGGGCATCGCGTGATGCGCATCAGCGTGAGCAGCTGGCGTACGTCGGAGGGGGATGTGGAGCGGGTCGTGCATGCGGTGGAAGGGGTTTTGCGGGGTTAAGCGGGATGCGGTGACGCAGACAAGGGCGGAGAAGTGCCATCGGCTGCTGGAGCCGATGGAATGGTCTAACGCTTTTTCCTTTTCTTCTTCTTGTCGGGCTTGCTGGGTTTTGCCGGTTTCTTTTTGACTGGCTTTGGTGAGGGTTTTGCGGCGGTCTTGCGTGCGGGCGCAGCGGGCTGCTTTTTGGCAACTGACTTCGGCTTGGGCGCAGGCTTAGGGGACGGCTTGCCGGCCTTCTTTTCCGGAGCCCTCGTTTTGGCTGCGACCGCTTTGGGTTCTGGTTTTGCAGCGGCTTTCGCGGGAGCTTTCGCAGGGACCTTTGGCTTCTCGGGAGTTTTGGGCGCGGTTTTGGACGCGACTCCAGGCCTGGGTGATTCTTTCGCGGTTTTTGCCGGTGCGGATTTTGCAGGGACGGGCGGAGGTGCTGCTCCCTTGACTGCTTTAACGGGGGCGGCAGGCGCTAATTTGGGAGTGGTGGGCAGAGG
Source organism: uncultured Acidobacterium sp. (assembly GCA_964610635.1). GTDB lineage: Bacteria > Acidobacteriota > Terriglobia > Terriglobales > Acidobacteriaceae > Palsa-343. The sequence continues at coordinate 2,402 of CAZSWI010000350.1, read as the reverse complement.
TGTCACCCCTTTTGCTGTCTTGGCGGGGTTAGCAGGCACTCCTTTGGGACTGGCGGGAGGAGGTGCCGCCGCTTTTGTTGCTTTCACGGGAGGAGCTGGCTCTGCTTTTGCAGGCGCGGGCGCAGCGCCTTTCTTTGGTGGCAGGGGGACGGAGTCGCCGAGCAGGGAGCTGCCCAGATGCAAAGGCTCGCGCTCGTCTTCGGATTCGGCATCGTCATCGCCATTGCGAACCGGAAGCTCGACCTCCTCGTCTTCCTCGATTTTGATTTCGGCGCGGCGGCCTCGCGGGCGGCGAATGACGACCGGCGGCGGCGGCGCGGGCGGCGAGAAGGGGGCAAGATAGGCACGGAGCTCTTCCTCGGTCTGCAGCTTGCCGTCCATGAACTGGAAGAAGAGGGCTTCCGCGATGCTGCCGTAATCGGGCAGCTCAGGGGTGATGCGCATCTCCGCCATGATGGTAGTGGGAATCTTTTGGCGAGCTTCTGGCCAGACGTTAAAGAAATTGTTGAACTTCTCTTTGACCTGTGGATTTTTGGAACTATAGGCAAGCCAGAGCACGGCTTCGGCCTGGTAGCTGACGAGGAGCTTCCACGTGGCGGAGGGAGTTGCGGCGGCCTTTGAGAGCAGCTCTTTGGAAAAATCTTTGGCGCTTTGCTCGAGATGGTTCCATTGCTCGACAAACCCGCGTCGAGGAAAGAGGCGCTTGAGATTAGCCACGTCTTTGGGCTGCATTTTTGCGGTGAGCAGCTCAAGATGGGCGGCGGAGGGATCGGGATTGACGCCGAGCATAAGGAGGCGGATGAAGATTTTGTTCAGCTCGTCGAGCCCTTTGGTGTCGGCCTTGGCGGAGGTCCAGTGGGGATCGAGGTCCTTCATCCAGCCTTCGGCTTCGAGGGCGCGGAGCGTGCGGAGGGGGTCTTCCTCGTGGGCGATCTCCTCTAGTTCATAGCCGCGTGCGTAAGCGGAGAGCTGCTCCATCAGGCCTTCGGCTTTGGCGTTGTCGTAGCGGACTTTGGTGCGCTCGTCCATCTGCCAGCCTGTGCGAGCGGAGAGGCGGACGGCGCGGATCATGCGCGAGGGATCCTCAATGAAGCCGTAGTTGCTGGCCAGCCGCAGGTGGCGAGCCTCGATGTCGGCGAAGCCGTTCAGCGGGTCCAGAAGGAGGCCCCAGGAGCCCTCGTTGAGAGAGATGGCCATGGCGTTGGCGGTGAAGTCGCGGCGGCGGAGGTCCTCAAGAATAGGCGCCCAGTGGTATACGGGCTTGCCCGGCTTGGGATATTCCTCACGACGGGCGCTCGATACTTCGACGCGGACGCTGCCGGGGAACCAGAAGAAGAGGGTGCGGGAGGGTTCATGGTCGCCCCAGAAGACGGCGCCGGCTTTCTCCAGCTGTTTCTTTAGCTTGAGGGCATTTCCCTGAACCGAAAAATCAAGGTCGCGGACGGGAAAGCCGCTGGTAAGGTCGCGTACGGCTCCGCCGGCGAGGAACAGGGTCATCCCAGCGTCACGGGCGGCGTCTCGAACCTGGCGAAGGGCGTTTTGCTGTGCGGGGGAAAGGCGATTTTCAAGAAGGTAGATGTAATCGGGCATGGATGCTGACGTATTCTTCTGGTGAGGCCGAAGGCCCCGCCTGTTCTCCCCGGAAACCATCCCTAAGTAGCAGTAAGGTAAAGACTTAGAGGACGGATAAAAGGTAAGGCGAACTACTAATGTAACACAAAAGTGTGCACTTGCGGGGGCGTGATCTGCACAATTTTTGATGCTTGATGCTGGAATGTGCAACAATCCAGGTTTCCCTCCTGAAAGACTCTTGAACGCATGTCTTCGAGCCGCAAAAAGGCGATCTTTCGCAAGCTTTCGCGTGACTGGGTAGCGGGGTATCTGCCATTGCATGGGTTCGTGCATGAGGGCATGGTGGAGATGCTGGACCTGGACGGGAAAGTGGTATCGCTGGACGCGAAGGATTTGAAGTGGATCTGTTACGTGCGGGATTTCAATTCCGGGGAGCTGAACAATCCCGAGCGGCTGGTGAGGAAGACGTTTGCCGGGCGGCCACGGGGCGATGGGCTGTTTGTGCGAGCGCGGCTGAAGGATGGGGACATGGTGGAGGGGCTGGCCGCGAACGATGTGAGTTTGGTGAGCAGTGAGGGCGTATTTCTGACGCCGCCGGATTTGCGGTCGAACACGCAGCGGCTGTGGATACCGCGGAGCTCGCTTGAGGAGCTGGACGTGGTCGCGGTGATTGGGGCGGCGAAGCGGAAGCCGGTGGTGGCGGAGAAGGCGCGGGAGACGGCGCAGGAAGAGCTGTTCCAGGAGAAAGCCGGTAGCCGGTAGCCAGTAGCCTGTAGCGAGGAACAGGGAGCGGGGAACTGGGAGCGGGGAGCTGGGAGCTGGGAGCTGGG
>CAZSWI010000349.1:0-3924 GCA_964610635.1 uncultured Acidobacterium sp. | reverse complement strand
CCGGCTGGCCAAAGAAATTCGAAGCAATCGCCCCCAACGCGCGCCGCCCCGCGCCAACGGGAATCTCCGCAACAGCGACATCCGGAAGCCGCTCCACCGTATCGGCAAACGCAGCATCGGAATCCGTCACCACCGCCACCGCACCCTGCTCGACCGCTTTCTTGATGTAGCGATTGCCATCCGTTGTCCCGCCCCGCATCGCGATAAACAGCGAACCCGGCCCAACCCGTCGCGAGTCGTACTCCACTCCCCGAATCGTGGGTCCGCCCCCCTCGCTGGGACCAGCCCTCCGCACCACCGCGACCCCGCTCATCAGCTCTTCATACCGCATATGAAGCTGATTGTAAGCGCAGCATTACTGGTACCGGCACGGCCCAGCCGCTATCACCGGCTCGCCGGAGGCGCGGCCGCATCGTGCGAGAATCGCACCACAATCTCCGTCCCCGCAGGAACCAGCGTCCCGGCCCCGGGGGCCTGCTCGCGCGCAATCCCCGACCCAACGATTCGCAAGCCCAGACCAGCTCGGCTCGCCGCAACCACCACTTCACGCAACGATTCCCCGGCAAACGAAGGCACCGCCACGCGCTGATTCGGAACCGCTACCAGCCCACCTTTTTGCGCGGGCGCGGAGGTTGGCCCGGAAATCGCCGCGCCTCTCGCCGTTGGCGGCTCTGACTCCGCAATCGCACCCGCCGAAGGACTCAGTTCCGTATGCTGTTCAGGCTTCTCCGCGCCTGGTTCTGTGCTGTCTTTACTGATCGCTGATCGCTGATCGCTGGACGCTGTCTCTCGCAAAGGATCATCCGCCGGCAAATGATTCACCTCCGCAAAAAGCGACTTCAGATCCTCCGTGTGCTCCTCGGGTGCCTTCTCCACAACCGGCTTGCTCGTCTTCGCCGTCAGCTTCTCCGGCTGCAAATCCTGATCGTGCGGCACGCCCAGATATTCCAGGATCTGCTGCGCCAGATCGTGAAAGACCGGCGCGCTCGCCGCCGTGCCAAAATGCGACCCCTTCGTCGGCGAGTCCATGACAACAGCAATCGTCACCGCGGGATTGCTCACCGGCGCGAATCCCACAAACGACGCCACGTACTTCGTCTTCGAATACGTGTGTGTTAGCGGATCGATCTTCTGTGCCGTCCCCGTCTTTCCCCCGGCGCTGTAGCCATCAAGCTGCGCCGGCCTGCCGGTGCCGTACAGCACAACGCCTTCCATCATCTTGCGCATCTGGGCGGCCGTCATCTCCGAAATCACGCGATGCGCCCCCGCCGGCAGCGGATTGGGCAGTTCATTCTCTGGCCTGAATGCGGCAGCCTTCAGATTTCCGCTCCCCTTCGTGTCCTGCGTGCTCTCCAGCACGACATGGGGCGGAAGGTACACGCCCCCGTTCCCGATCGTCGATGCCATTGTCACCAGCTGGATCGGCGTTACCGCGATCTCCTGCCCCATCGGAATCGACCCGATCGTCGTCGGCTGCCATCGCGCCGGCGGCTTCACCAGCCCCCGCGTCTCGCCTGGCAGTTCAATCCCCGACCGCATCCCGAATCCGTAACCGTGAATGTACTGATAGAAGCGATCTGGCCCCATCCTTTGCGCCAGCTCAATTGCCGCAACGTCGCTCGACTCCTCGAGAGCCTGCGTCGCCGTCACCACGTTGCCGTGTGCAGCTTCGTAAATAATCGCGTCGCGGTCGTCGTGGACAATGCGGCCCGCCACGTTAATCTGCCCACCCAGCGTGCGGATCATGTCGTCCGGCTTCACCACTCCCTGGTCCAGCGCCGCCGAATACGTCACCAGCTTGAAAGTCGACCCCGGCTCGTACACATCGCTCACCGCGTGATTCTTCAGGAGAGAAGGATCGGTGTGCCGAAAGTCGTTCGGATCGAAAGAAGGCCGTATCGCCAAGGCCAGAATCTGTCCCGTATGCGGATCCTGCACCACCACGGTGCCGTTCGCCGCGCCCGTTCGCTCCATGTTTCGACCGAGCGCCTGCTCCGCCATGAACTGGATGTTCGCGTCGATCGTCATTACCAGATTCTCGCCGGGCTGCGGATCGCGCTCCTCGCTGTCCAGCACCCGGCGCCGCGCATCGATCGCCGTCAGCATCCGCCCCGGCGTGCCGTGCAGTTGCTTGTCGAAGTCTTTCTCGACGCCCGCCAGCCCCTCATCGTCCATGCCCACGTAGCCCAGCACCTGCGCCGCCAGTTGCTGGTCCGGGTAAAACCGCTTGAACTCCTTCTGAAAATAAATGCCCTTGAGGTTCAGCGCCTGCACCCTCGAAATAATGGCCGGCGTCTGTTTGCGCGCTACCCACGCAAAATTGCGCGAATCGGTCAGCCGCGCCAGGATTTGCTTCTGCGATGTAGACCTGTCTTCGGCGTCCGTGTGAACGATCTTCGCCAGAACAGCAGCCGTTCGCTCTTTATCCGCGCCCATCTCCGAAGGAACCGCGTAGATCGAGTCCGCGACCACCGTCATTGCCAGTTCGTGCAGATTGCGGTCGTAGAGAACGCCGCGCCGCGGAGCCACATTGAACGTCCGCTCCTGCTGTCGCGCAGCCCGCTCCGCCCACTCCCCATGCTGGATCGTCTGCAGCCACACCAGCCGCCCGGTAATCAGCACCGCCCAGCCAAGAAAAATCCCCAGCACCGTCAAAATGCGCACACGGCGCATCGGCGTTACCAGATAAGGAGTGGCTTTGAATCTGAAAAAAGAGGATTCCCCATCGCGTCGAGCCGGGGCGCGATGGGGATTTGTGGGCTCTGTCTCCGCGTCGCGTTGGCTATCGGCGCGCCAGGGAGACGGTTCGGAGGAGAATGCAGGACGATTCACAGAGTAACCATCTCCTCACTGGGGGAAACTCAACAAAGCTCAATGAATTGCTGGTACCGGCGCCTTCGCTTCCGCCATGACCGCGCCATTACTGGCCGTCACATCCGTATTCGCGTGCACCACCTGCCCCGGATGCGGAGCCGTCAGTCCAAGATTCCGCGCCATCGTATCGATCCGTGCCGGCTCGGCCAGCTGCGCTTCGGTCAGCCGCAGTTGCCGGTCCTGCTCCTCCAGCTGCTGCATCTGCTGCTTCTCTGCCTCAATGCGATAGCCACATTCGATGGCGCTCAGATGCTGCCACCCGTACATCATCGCCAGCGACAGCAGAAACGCCATGGCATACGCGAACATGCGCATCTCCCGCACGCGCGCCGGGTCATCCGCCTTCACCAGACGCGAATTGTCGATGCGCTTCGGGAACAGCGCCTCGGGCGTGGGACCGCGCCGGCCGCGCCGCTGCGCCGCCATCAGCCTCGTGTTGTGCTCCGCAATCCAATCCGTGTCGCGACCCAATCCACTGATCGCCGCCGCCGCCATTGCCTGTGTCGCCATCGTTATCTACCTCACCACCGCAATCCCTGTTCCGGTTCCCTGTTGCCTGCTTTTCTCTCCGCCGCCCGCAGCTTCGCGCTGCGTGCCCGCGGATTGCGATCCGTCTCTTCCGCATCCGCCGTTAACGGCTTCCGCGTAAGCACTTCCCAAATCCCCTGCTGCGCGCCCTCGCGCAGCGCATCTTTCACCCGCCGGTCTTCGAGCGAATGAAAGCAGATCGCCACCAGCCTTCCACACGGCGTTAACACCTCCGGTGCTAACTGCAGCAGACCATCGATCTCGCTCAACTCCGCATTCACATAAATTCGAAGAGCCTGAAAGGTCCTGGTCGCCGGATGAATAAAATGCCTGCCTCGCTCGGATTTCATTGCTCCGGCCGCGCCTGCAACAACTTTGGCTAACTGCGCCGTCGTCGTCACCGGCCGCGACCGGACAATGGCTCTGGCGATTCTCCGCGACCTCCTTTCCTCTCCGAATTCGTAAATCAGATCGGCGAGTTCTTTTTCTCCGGCCTGATTTACCACTTGTTCGGCGGTCGTC
>CAZSWI010000348.1:0-3933 GCA_964610635.1 uncultured Acidobacterium sp. | reverse complement strand
CGATCAGCCGCGTGTCGTTCGGATCCTGATCGGGCCGCACCCGCGCAAACCCAATTCCCAGCGGCTCGATCTTGGGGCGAAACATCTCCGGAACCGCCAGCACCGGCCGATGCCCGCGCCGCTTGAGCTCCAGAGACAGGGCGATGAGAGGGTTCACATCGCCAAACGTTCCGAACGTCGAAAAGACGATTCTCATCGCGCCTTTAGAATTCCTGCAGGAATTTCGTTAAGAATTTCGTTCAGAGTGCCACTCAGTAGTTCGTCTCAAAGGCGCGGAAGCGGCGCTCCAGTTCCCACTCCTGCTGTGCCTTCTCGCTGGAATGAATCAATGCCGCGCACGCCCCGGCCGGCTTGTCCGCGCCCATCTGTCCTCGGCACGCGGCGACCGGCGATTCCAGCCTCTCCGGCGTCACAGGCTCCCAAAGTCCGGCTCCGGGCAGAAAGCTGTGCTCTACCGAAGTCCTCACCATCAGCTTCAGATCGCGATAGCTCAATAGATAAGTATCAGACGCGCGCACATATTCGTGCGTCAGGTCGATCCGCGAGACCCCCTCATCGTCCGTCGACAGCGCTACCGGCACGCCAGCCTTCCTGTAGAGCATAAAAGGATGCTCGTTCCCCTTCACATTCAGGATCACATCGTTGCTGGTCAGGTTAACTTCCACCATGGTGTGCCGCTCGGCCATCTCCTTCATCAGTTCCCACGGACGATCTTCGTACATTACATCCACGCCATGCCCAATCCGCTCGGCATGCCCCTGCTCTACGGCCATGCGAATGTGAAACTTCAAGCCATCCGGCGGTACCATTCCCTCGCTCAACTCGCCTGCGTGCAGCGTGATGTGCACCTGCGGATAGCGCCCGTGCAGGTAATCCAGCATGTGCATCTGCAGCGCATAGTCCCGCATGGAAATATACCCGTCCTCAGGCATCACAAAGTTAATTCCGACCACATCGGGATCGGCTGAGGCAACCTCGAAGCCCACCAAAGTCTGCGCAAACACATCCTGCGGTGGAAACCCCCGCAGCACCTGATAGAGGAACCGCACGGTCACGCTACAGCCTGGTTTGGCCTCGGGCTGGCCGCAATGCTCAATGGCGGCGCGGTTTTTGAGCGCCGTCGAAAATTCGGCGGCCGCGCTCTTAACATTGGCCCGAACGCCTTCCTCGGCCAGCAGCTTGTCTGTCAGTTTCGGCAGATCTTCGCTCCATCCCAGCCTGTCCGCCGCGGCTGCGGCACCTGCGAACGATGGCGTCTGCATCAACTCCAGATACTGCTCGTTCTGCGCCGCCGCCCTCGTCGCGACTTCATCTATCCACTCCCCTGCGAAACGCTTGTCGTCGCCAAACCGGCCAAAAGTGTCGAAAAAGTGGTCGTGTCCGGACTCTCCTGTCACAGGCACAAACGTCCGCATCGAGAATGCATCGATCAGCTCGTCGTAAAGGTGTTGATCCGCTGGCACGTCTTTGGCTGCGCCTTCACCCGGCGGGCACTGCGGCGCGTGGTTCTTCGTGTCCATCCGCAGCGCCGCCGGGTCAACGCAAATCCCGTCCGCGCCCGCCTCGCGGATGAATGTCTCGGCATATACCGCGCCCCCCAGGTGGTTGTGCAGATCGGCTCCCTTGGGCATGCGGTAAAGAAACGCGCGCAGAGCCGGCGGGCCTTGTTTCCTGGCTTCTTCGAATGCGCGGGCAGCCCGCGCCTCAGAGGGAGCAACGGCCTGGGCGGCCAGCCGAACCACACAGGACAGGAGGATGCAGGCAGTCAGTACTGGAAGTACAGCACACGCACGACAAGTCTGAGACATCGTCTTTCGTTTTCCTCGGAGAGCGCTGAAGCACAAGTGTATCGCGGGGTCGTGGCCAGGGAGGGCATTGAGCCGTTGACGACATAGCCGACGGGATCATGCTGACGACCGGACTCCATGAGGAAGCGTTGAGGTCGACGGCGGCGATGGCGTTGGCGTTGAACAGCGCGACGCAGGCCAGGTCTTTCATCTCATCGACAGCGATCGGGTTCGGACCGGCATTGATAGCTCCGATGGCGATCGGTGTGCTGAATGTCACTCCCTTGGGTGACCTTCGTCACGGATGGGACTTCAGCGCGGGGCGTAGGGTCAGGGAAAGCCCAATCAGCAGAAAGTGAGGGCTATCGGCCATGCCGGCCTCCAAGGCTATCCATCCAGACAAGAACGAGAAGACGACGTACCTTCACGGCGCCAAACAATTCCCGTTCAAGACGATCGTGGCGGCGATCGATTTTTCCGAGGAGTCGTCGGCTGCGTTGCGGTGCGCGCAGGAGCTGGCGCGGGAGCGGCACGCGATGCTGCTGCTGGTGCATGTGATCGATCCGGTGGGGTATGCGTTCCCTGGGGGCGCGCCGGCCGAGGTGGGGCACGACAAGGCTGCGCGCGAGGAGCTGGCTCGAATTGAAGCGGAAGTGCGGAAGCAAGGGATTCCGGTGCATTCTCGGGTCGAGACGGGAATCGTGTGCGAGCGGATTCTGCTGTCGCTTCGGGATCATAAGGCGGCGCTGCTGGTGCTGGGCACGAAGGCGGTGACAGGCGCGGGGCGCACGGCGCTGGGGGTGGTGACGCGGCAGCTGCTGGCGCACTCGCCTTGCCCGATTCTGACGGTTGCGCCGGATGAAGCTGGGGTGCCGAGGCAGTTCGGGCACTGGAATAATGTGCTGGCAGCGACGGATTTCTCGCTGGCATCGCTGAGCGCGTTGCACTATGCGCAGCGGGTGGCGAGCGGGCATCTGATTGTGCTGCACTCGGCGCGGTGCGGGCGGCATGAGGTTTGCCCGAACTGTCTGGAGCGGCTGCGGTTTCTGGCTCCGTTTGATGAGGCGCATGGATTGCCGGTGGACCATGTGGTCACGGGCGGCGATCCGGTGGAGACGATCCTTGCCGCGACCGAGAAGCTGCATCCGGACCTGATTGTGCTGGGCGCGCCTTCGCCCGAGCATCAGGAGCATGACCTGGAACACAGCACGGTGGCGCGGGTGATTGCGGCAGTGCGGACGCCGGTGCTGATTGTGCCGGAGGGCCGGGAGCGGTATTCCGACGAGCTGATTGAGGAAGTGGCTACGGCGTGAATCGCGACCGCGGGTCGCGATTCACGCAGGGTATAGGGTATAGGGTGTAGAAACTCCGTCTCTACGGGTCCAGTGTATTCTGCTGCTGTGAAGTTCGATCCGATCATACGATCCCGCGCATTGGTGGGTAGCACCAGCCGTGCAGCGGGGTCTTATAAACCCCGGTAAACGCCAGATCAGCGTGCCGGGAGGGGGCAGCACCCTCACCCACCACCAAATTTCATCGCTTTAAGTCTCCCGCTGAGACACGGCCTGCTTACGACAGCGTTTTGCCGGGGTCGGTGTGGATTACGGCTATGCCTGATCCGGCCAGTTCCTTTTCGAGCTGCGCGGGTGTGCCGATGAGGGGCGGGAAGGTTCCAAAGTGGATGGGGAGGATGGTTTTTGCGCCGAGATATTTCGCGGCGACGGCGGCGAGTCTCGGTCCCATGGTGTAGTGGTCGCCGATGGGCAGCATGGCGAGGTCGGGGTGGTAGAGGTCGCCGATGAGCTGCATGTCGGTGAAGACGGTGGTGTCGCCGGCGTGGTAGAGGGTGGGGCCGTTGTCGATGGCGATGATGAAGCCGGCGGGCTCTCCGCCGTAGATCATCTGGCCACCGTCCTCGATGCCTGAGGAGTGGCGCGCCGGAGTGAGGCTGAGGGTGACGTCGGCATGTTTGTGCGAGCCGCCGAGGTTCATGCCGATACCTTGCTCGTCCTTCAGGCCTTTTGAGTGCAGCCAGCCGATGAGCTCGACCATGCCGATAGCGATGGGGCCGTGTTTTCTGGCGATGGGGAGGGCGTCGGCGATGTGGTCCATGTGGCCGTGGGTGAGGAGGAGGAGGTCGATCTTG
>CAZSWI010000347.1:1258-3941 GCA_964610635.1 uncultured Acidobacterium sp. | reverse complement strand
GCCTTCTCGCCGTCCTCGGCCTGCTTGAGCCCGAGGTTGTTTTCGAGGCCGCGACGGACCGCGTCGTCGAGGGAGAGATGGAGGGGCTGGTCAGTGGCCGGGGAGGCTGTGACGCTGCCCCAGAATGGATTGGCGGCAGAGGTTGGATTGGCGGTTTGCGCAGAGATGTATAGGGTTGCGGCCGACAGGAGGAGAGCGGAGGCTGCCAGAACCAGGGCGCGCCGGAGGAAGGAATGTAGCACTTGTCTCACCTTCCTTATTCTCTCAGATGAGGGGCAGGAACACGGATTGGAAGCTGATTGTATTGAAAAGCAGCGGGTTAGCGCCGCTTCGCGGTCCGCCGCGGCGGACGAGTCAGCAAGTCAGCCGCAAAATCGAGTTCCCATGGCAACGCTACTGTTTCTTGAGGACGGCGGTGCCTTTCTCGCTGGCCAGGATGGCTCCCTGGAGGTGACGGAAGGCGGCGGCCTTCTCAGCGGGAATTTCGATCTGTTTTACGACGTACTCGCTCTCGTAGTGGAGCAGATTGCCGTGGCCCGAGACGGAGGAGTGGTAGCTGGCGAAGTCCAGGTCGATGCTGACTGGGTCAGGGGTGTCATCGACCACGTAGCCGGCGGGGATAGCGATGTCGAAGCTGTCGCGCCATTTTCCGGTAGAGCCGAGGTCGATGGGGACGGTGCGAGGCTTGTCGTCAAAGGGCCTGGCAGAGGAGCCCACGACGCGCGGGCGGACGAGGAGCAAGGGGCCGGCCTGGTGGGCGTACTGGGCGGCGGTGAGCGAGTATTTCAATTCGATGGGCTTATCGAGCTCCGGGGGCTGGAGGAACTGGACCGAGTTGAGTATGGCGCTGGGGACGTCTTCGGCGACGCTTTTTTCCAGGCTCTCGCGGCGCTCCTTCTCGTCGGAGCTTTTGAGGGTGTAGCGCAGATCGGCGCCGTCCATGCCGGAGCGGGTGGTAGCGACGGAGCCGGTGAGAGAGCCATCGGCGGCGAGCGTGAAGGTTCCCGTGCGCTGATTGAGGTTTGCCTCGGGTGCGAGGATGGGGAGCGGGAGGATCTGGCTGGCAGGGCCGGCGCTGAGGGTGCCGAAGCTGCCTTGCTCATAGTTGGGAAGGTTGCCGACGGGGACGGTTTCGTTAGTGGGATCGAAGATGAGGTAGCGCTTGCCGTCTTTGGCTTTGACGAAGGCCATAAGGCGGGGATCGTTGACGTCGGACGGAAGCTCGATGGCGGTAATCATGTGGTCGCCCGCGATGGACGGGTCGTCAGGATCGACAAAGCCGCGATGGACGTCGACGAGCACGTAGAAGGCATGAATACCGGCGGCCTGGAGCATGGAGATGAGGATGGTGGATTTGTCTTTGCAGTCGCCGTAACGGTTGCGGAAGATGTCGGCGGCATGATTGGCCTGCCAGCCGCCGATGCCACGAAAGACGATGAAGTAGCGAATGTTGTTTTGGACGTATTGCGTGATGCGGCTGAGCCTGGTGTAGAAGTCTGGAGCGCCGGCGATGAGTTCCTGGGTTTTGGCGGTGATTTCGGGAGATGGATCGGGACGGCCGGCTTGGAGAGTGGTCACCCACTGGCCGATGGCGCGCCACTGGTTGTCTTTTCCGTCGATGGCGGCATCGCCCCACTGGACAGACATGCGGGCGGCGAGGGCTTCCCATTCGGGGTGGGAGGGAATGTCGCGGAGAGTGAAGGCGGGCGTGTCTTTGAGCTCCCAGCGGAAGTGGTTGGGAGCCACCTGGACGGGCGGGACGGGCTTGAACCGATGCCAGGCGCTGGTTTGAGTGCGGCCAGGGGGCAGGTCGATTTCGAGAGCCTGAGAGACAAAGGGGATACTGGTTTGCATACGCCAGGTCTTTTCCTGGAAGTAGGGCGCCATCAACTCCTCGGACTCGCAGATGACGGTGGCGCCTACATCGACAGCCGGGGGGTGGGCGACGCGCGTTTTTCCAGTTGAAAGCATGATGGGGACGCCAGTATCGCCCTGTTCAATGAAGTCGGTTTCCTTTGCCTGGTATTGTTTTCCGTCGGCGGCGATGGTCCAGACGCGAAAGTAGTTGATTTTCTCGTCCACGTCGTAGGAGACGCCGCATTCGTGATGGCGGCCCTGAGGCTTGAGGATGCGGATGGCTTCGCGCTCGCGCTCAGTAGCGCGGCCCCGAGCATCGATGGTCTCGACGTATTCGTCGTAGAGGATGACGGCCTCAGAGTCTTTGGCGTAGGCGGGGGTGGGTGTTTTGTTGGCTTCGCTTGCCCAATCGGGGATGTTCGTGCTTGCCGAGGATGACGGGATGGCGAGGGTGAGGAGCAGAGCAGCGAGGAGTGGGCAGGCGAGCGCGGAGGTTCGTCGCACCGGGGCTAAAGCGGGCGTGGTTATGCCGGTGTTATGCGGGGGTTGAAACCCCCGCCTCCCTTCGTGTTGCGCCGTCCCTACGGGACTGGGAGTCAGGAATGGCGCGGAATCCCCACGCTGAAGCGCGGGGCTAGTAAGCGGTGCGCCTACGGCGCGGGGTGGGTTGGGGTTCGCGGTATCCCACCCATTCGCATGGAGCCGCGAATGGATGGGGCACGGGGCATTCTGCGCGGGATCCCCACGCTGAAGCGCGGGGCTAATAAACGCTGCGCCTACGGCGCGGGGTGGGTTGGGGTTCGCGGTATCCCACCCATTCGCATGG
>CAZSWI010000347.1:0-1158 GCA_964610635.1 uncultured Acidobacterium sp. | reverse complement strand
AGCCGCGAATGGATGGGGCACGGGGCATTCTGGACGGGGGACGGGATGACGAATCTGTGGAATGGACTCCGGAAACCGGCCTCTTGCATGGTCAGTTTCCTTTGGCTTCGGGGACGCGGGTGAGGACGATCTGCTGTTGGTCGGCGCCGGCTACCTTGAGGTAGAAGTCGCGGAGGTCGTTGTAGGATGCGGCATCGAGAACCGAGTAGTTGTAAGCGAAGGTGCGGACTACTTCAACCACGTTGTCTTTGGAGCCGGAGCGAATGCGCAGCATTGCGTTGTCGGGCCAGTTGAGGTCAGTGGATGGAGGGATGCTTTCAAAGGCGTATCCGGGAGGCAGATGGTAGATGACGTCGTCAGAGGTTTTGGCGGCGTAGTGGACGTCAATGGGCGTGGATCGCTTGTCCTGCTTGACGAAGGGAAGGTTTCCGCGGGAGTGAAAGAAGAGACCTGGGAGGAAGAAGCGTTTGCCGGTGGCGGTGCCCATGGCGCCGGAAATTCTGACGAAGGCAGTGAGGTTGAGATCGGGGTTATCGAGGCCCGTAAAGTGCTCGAAGTCGGCCTGGACGCCGTCGGGGACTTCGGGACGAATGTATTCGTTGAACTGTGTTTTGACCTCTTCGGGATCGTTCTGGAGGGCCAGCTGACGCCACTGGAGAGCGGAGGGACCGGTCATTGCGATCTGGAGATGGCCGGTGGCGTTGCCCTGGGCGTCGATCTGCACGTCGGCGGTACGCTTGGTTACGGCGGAATTGTAAGTGCCGGCTGGGGTGGTGGCGATGGCGGCGCCCTTTTCGCCAAGGCGGAGTCCAGTGGCCATGGAGTGCTTCCAATGGAGTTGGCCGAAGGGGCACATTTTTTGGCCGGGATCGAGGTAGACTTCCTGTCCGTTGAGTTCGAGGATGGCGATGTAGTCGTCAAGCTGGCTGGTGGTGAGGAGATTGGCGTCGAAGATGGCGCGGGAGCGGTTGACGACTTGCATGGGCCATACGGTGAGGGCGGCGGCGCGGGCGAGAGCTACGTAGAGCTTGGCAATTTCGTCGCCAGTGCCGCTTTTCTGCTGCCAAACATCCTCAGAGTTCCGGATGGTTTTGAGCTTCTCGGCTTTGCGCTCGGCCTCTGATTTTGTGCGGCTGAAGTCGGTGTTATCGAGAGCCA